>NZ_JBSGBG010000003.1:47145-270168 GCF_053601135.1 Actinosynnema sp. NPDC004786
CGGCACCGCGCCCACTGCCCGCACCGCGCCCACTGCCCGCACCGCGCCGACGCCGGCACCGCGCCCACTGCCCGCACCGCGCCCACTGCCCGCACCACACCGACGCCGGCACCACACCGACGCCGGCACCACGCCCGTGCCGCGCCGACGCCCGCCATGGCGGGAGCCGGGCTCTTGTCACGCGGGTGCGGCGCGTCCCCCAGCCGCTCCGCCGCACGGTCGGGCCGCGCACACACCCGCACGACGCTCACGCCATGCCCACCCGTGGCGGGAGCGGGGTTTCCGTCACGCGGGGTGCAGCACGTCCCGCAGCCGCCCCGCCGCACGGTCGAGCTGGGCCCGCGACGGCAGCACCGCGCCGCCGACCCGGGTGAACTCCGTGAGCCCGAGGTCCGCGAAGAAGAACGGCGGCATCGCGTGCACCAGCAGGTCCGCCGACCGCTGCCCGCCGCCGCGCGGGTTGAGGATCAGCCGGTCCACCCACGCGTCGACCCGGAAGACGGTGTCCGCCAACGGGTGCACCCGCACGTCCAGCCCGTGCCCGCGCAGCACCGCGACCACGTACAGGTCACGCAGGAACCCCAGGAACTCCGACACGACCCGGTTGCGCAGGGCGGCCCGCCCCTCCGGACCCGCCTCGGCCACCACCTCGCGCGCCGGCGTCCACAGCATCGCCCGCGTCCGCTCGTCGGCCTCGCAGAACTCCCGGAACTCCGGCCAGCCGGGTAATCGGCCCAACGCCTCGACCACGTGGTGCGCCACGTGCGCGAAGGCGAACTCCGGCCGCCACTCCCGGATCAGCGGCACGTCGGCCGGCCCCGCCCGCGGCGCGCTCCGGCACGCGGCCTCGACCTCGTCGGCGGTGATCCGGTGCACCGCCACGGCCTCGTGCGCCATCACGTGCGCCACGACGTGCTTGCGCCTGCCGTACCAGTGGTTGAAGTGGAACCGGGTCTCCTGGGTGACGTTGAACAGCCGGCGCACTTCCATCGCGGTGGTCATGACGCGCAGAGTACGGACGACCACCGACAGTTCCGGCGAAACCGCAGGTCAGGTGATCTTCAGCTGCGCCCGGTCGGCCGCCGAGCGGCCCGCGTCCCACCCCGCCGCGCTGCGCACCACCGTGCTCTTGGCCACGGTCCGGGTGAACATCGCGCCGAAGTACTCCTCCACCGCCTTCTTGCGCTCGGCCAGCACGGGCAGCAACCGGTCGTCCTCCGGCACCTCGTTCGCCGACCGCAGCCGTTCCCCGATCCGGTGCGCGTACGACAGCAGGAACGACTTGCGGAACGCCGCCGACCGCTCCTCGTCGCCCTTGCGCGCCCCGTCGCCCGCCGCGACCATCGCCCGCGTCGCCTGGACCAGCAACGACGCCGACAGCAGCTCCACGATCTCCAGGTCCAGCTCCTCGCCGACCAGCGCCACGAACCCGAGGTCGTACACCACGGCGCGGCAGCGGTTCGCCTCCGCGACGACGTGCACGATCTGCGCCTTGCCGTCGAAGTACCGCTTGTCCAGCCACAACCGCCGCGACGTCGTGGACGGCGCCTCCGCGGGCATGCGCTCCAACGCGTGCCGCGTGACCAGCTCCTGCGCCTTGGCCGACAACGCCTCCGCCTCGTCCGGGAACGCCGTCGACTCGGCCTTGGCCAGCAGCCCGCGCACCCGGTTGAGGATCTTCGGGTCGACGTGGTGGTGGTCGAACGCGGCCAGGGGAGTGCCCGGCACCGGCACGATCACCGGCAGGGCGGGCAGCGTGAGCAGCACCCCGAGCACCGCCACCGCGGCGGCCACGGCGTCGTCGCGCAGCTCGATGTGCCGGGCGGCCCACTGGTCGAGGTGCGGTTGGCCGGTGTCCCACCAGACCGTCGCGCCGATCTCCGCCAACTGCTCGCGCCAGCGCGGGTGCAGCGCCGGGTACCGGGACGCCTCCGACGCCAACGAGTCGACGAGGAACGACAGCGCGCGCTCGTCCTCGTTGCGCCTCACGACCTCGTACACGTCGTACGGCAACCAGCCGTGCTCCCACAGGTGCTCGAACGCGCGCCTCAGCACGGCCCGCACGGCGTCGTCCACTTCGGCCGGTGAGAGGGGGGAGGTGCGCGGCAGCCGGGCGCGGCGGTTCACCGCGGCCCGCCACAACGCCTCGCGCAGGGAGTCCACGACCGCCGATTGTCCCCTTTCGGGTGCGGTGTCGGTGCGGCCGGTGCGCGTTGCGGCCCGACCCGGCGGTCGACGTGCCAGCCTCGCGCGGTGATCCGGAAGACCCAGGGGCCGAAGCGGCGGCCGATCGTGGTGGTGCACCGTCCACAGGGGATGCCGCTGACCGCGGCGCAACGCCGGGTCCTGCACCGCTGCCACGGCCTGCCGCGCCTGCTCGACCCGCTGGAGGCGGAGCTGACGGTGAGCTGCGCGGTCGCCGACGTGCGGCCGGACGAGGAGTTCTGGGCGGGCCTGATCGAGCACGCGGTGTCGCTGCCCAGCCGCCGCAACCACACCCTGCTGCGCGTGCTGGCCGCCGTGCTCACCGGCCGCCCGCGCGAATGGGCGGGCAGCGCCGTCACTCCGGCGGGACCACCCCTGACCGCCGGCCGCGCCTGGATCTGCGACCGCTCGCTGGATGCCGGCTACCTGGCCCTGATCTGCGCGTACGCGTTCGCCGACGACGAGCACGGCATGGTGTTCCTCATCGACGAGCTGGCGGGCGGCCTGGTGCGCCGCGCCTTCGTGACGCGGGACGTCACCGCGGCCCACCACCGCCTGTCCGAACAAGGCCCGCTGGCGCCGATCGGAGCCGAGGCCGCGCACTGGCTGCTGGCCAAGTCCTACGACCGCCTGGACCGCGACCCCGACGCCACCGTCGACCCGGACGTCCGGCGGACGCGCCTGCTGGCGAACCGGCGGATCGCGCTCGCGTTCGGGTGAATCCGTTCGATTACCTTTATTTGCGGATTGGAGTGGTCGCGGTCGCCTGCCCCGCTGGTCCGAATGGCGAAAAAATTCCCTCAACAGGGCAATATCTGGACCGCCTCCGCATACCGTACGGTCGTGTTGTTGGTCGATTTGACACGCCACGGGGGTAGCGGATGTCACGATCAGGCGAGGATCGGGAAGGCGCGGTGGGTGCGGACAACGTGGTGTCCGGAGTGGTCTCCGGCGGTGCCGTGCAGGCCGCGGTGGTGCACGGGGGGATAACGTTCCACAATGCACCGTCCACTCCGCCGCCCGTGCCGAGGCAATTGTTGGGGGCCCCGGCGCATTTCACCGACCGGGCCGCCGAATTGACGGAACTGGACGAGGCGCTGGTGGAGAACCGGCGCGCCGGAACCCGCATGTTCGCGGTCCTGAGCGGCCCGGGAGGTGTCGGCAAAACCGCGCTGGCACTGCATTGGGCGCACACCGCGCGCGACCGGTTCACCGATGGCCAGCTCTACGTCGACCTCGCCGGGTTCAGCGGATCCAGCCCGGTGCCGCCGGAGGACGCGCTCGGCCTGTTCCTGCGCAGCCTCGGCGTGCCGTCCCGCGAGGTGCCGGTCGAACTCGCCGAGCAGGCGGCCCTGTACCGGTCGCTGACCGCGGACAAGGAGCTGCTGGTCCTGCTCGACAACGCCCACTCGGCCGCCCAGGTGCGTCCCCTGGCACCGAACTCGCCGTCCAGCGCGGTGCTGGTGACCAGCCGCAACCGGTTGCCGGGCCTGGTGGCGGAGGGCGCTCGGCTCGTCGACGTGGGTCCGCTCGGCAAGCTCTCGGCGGTGCGGTTGCTGGAGAAGGTCGCGGGCAAGCGCCGGGTCGAAGACGACCCCGAACGGGCCGAAGCCCTGGTCGGCATGTGCGGTGGCCTGCCGATCGCGGTCCGTGTGGCGGCTGCGAGGCTCGCGAGCCGTCCCCAGTGGTCGGTGCGGAAGGTCGTCACGGAGTTGAGCGATGAGCGCAGTCGGCTGTCGATGCTGTCCGCGCCCGAGTTGTCGGTGCAGACGACGTTCGACCTCTCGTACCGGGCGCTGCGGCCCACCGCGGCGGCCCTGTACCGCGGCCTGGCGCTGCACCCCGGCAGGGAGTTCGGCGCCTCCGTGGCGACGACGGTGGTGGATCGGGGCACGTCGCACGCGTTGCTGGAGGAACTCGTGGACGGCAACCTGGTCGAACCCGTCGGCGAGAGCAGATACCGCTTCCACGACCTGCTCCGGCTGCACGCGCGGAGCAAGGCCAACGCCGAGGACGAAGCCGAAGAGCGGGCACGCACCGTGCGGCGGATGGTCGAGTGGTACCTCCGCGGCGCGATGGCGGCCGATCTGGTCGTCACACCGCATCGGCGCAGGCTGCCCTACGAGTTCCTGACCGCGTCGGAGGACCTGCCGGAGTTGCCCGACCGCGAGTCGGCGTTGGCGTGGCTGGAGGAGGAGCGGGCGAACCTGATCACGTGCGGTCGGGTCGCCGCGGAACGGGAGTGGTGGGAGCTGGCCTGGCACCTGTCCGACGTGCTGTGGCCGCTGCTGCTCCACCACAAGCACTACCGCGACCGACTGGAGATCGACCAACGCGGTGTCGAGGCGGCCCGCCGGTGGGGCAACCGGTTCGCCGAGGCCGACATGCTCAAACGACTCGGCATGGTGTGCACCACGGTCGGCCGGTTCGACGAAGCCCGGGACCACCTGCAAGCCTCGACCGCCGTCGCGGAGGCGATCGGTGACCCGCGGGGCGCGGCCGACGCGACCGAGGCGTTGGCGTTGCTGCACGTGGCACGCGGCCGGCTCGCCGACGCGGTCGCGCTGTTCGAGCAACTGGCCCGGACGAACCGGGAATTGGGGAACCGGCGGAGCCTCGGCCTCACGCTGATCAACCTCGGGCGGGCGCTGACCGGTCTCGGCCGGACCGGCGAGGCGTCGGGGGTGTTGCTGGAGGCGGCGGCGCAGTTCCGCGACCTGGACCCGCCCGACCCGTACAACGCGGCACGGGTCGTGCTGGCCCAGGCTACGGCACACCTGCGCGCCGGCGACCTGCCGCTCGCCCGCAGCACGGCAAGCAGCGCGTTGAACGTGTTGAGCGCGCTCGGCTCGAAGCAGGGCATGGCCGAGTCGCATCACCTGCTCGCCGAAGCCGCAGAGCGGCAAGGGGGCGTTGAGGAGGCCGCAGAGCACTGGCACCAGGCTCTGCGGCTCTACACCGAGATCGGATCCTCACAAGCCGACCACATCGCCCAGCGGCTCGCCGGGCCGGACCGCCGCCCCCAGCCACCCGCACGCGACAGCTGACCGGAGCGCCCGGTGGTTCGCGCACCACACGGGCAGGCCGCGCGTGCTCAACGCGCGCGGGTCCAGCCTCGCCACGTGCCACGCGTAGAGCGACTGCACGGCCGAGAGCACGACCGCCTCGACGTCGAGGCAGCGCGCCGTGGTGGCGGAGAACGTCAACTCGACCACCTGGCCGAGTTCCGTCCGCACCACGATCCGGTCCACCGACACGGCCGCGGCCAGCGCGGCGAACGGGTTGTCGCGCAGCATCCCCGCGGTCGGGTCCTCGTCCGACGCGGTCGTCTCACGCACGACGACATCGGCCAGCCCGTCCGACCCGGTCGTCCACCGCACCACCGGTTCGTTCATCGCGACTCCGCGGGTGGCGTCGGGACCGGCGGCACGGCGCGGTGCCGTCCCGGTTCGGGGATGTCGAGCAGCTCGTACATGACGCGCCGCAGCTCCGCCGACGACCGGCCGGGCTGGGACGTCAGCCGCTCGCGCACGGCGTCGCCGAGTTCAATCGACTGTGCCGCAGCGCGCTCGAACAACTCGAGCACGGGCGTGTCCGGCACCAGCCGGGGCGCGGTGCGGCGCAGTAGCTCCTGCGCCGACCCGCTGGACGTCGCGACCCGCACGGGCGCGTCGACCAGCACCACCGGCCGACCGATGGCCGCCGCGTACACGCCGACCGACCCGTGGTCGGCCACGACGTGGTCTGCGGCGATCAACGCGGCGCGCCAGTCGACGTGCGGCCCGACCACGACCAGACCCGCGTCCCGGCACTCGGCCAGCCACGCGTCCACCTGCCGCCTGCCGTGGCCGAACCACGCGCCGGGGTGCACCAGCGCCACCACCCGGAACCCCTGCGGCGTCAACTCCTCCAGCAGCCGCGGCAACAGGTCCTCGAACCGGGCGAACAGCGAATCCAACCCCCAGGTCGAGCTGACCACCACGGCGCGCCGGTCGGGGCCGATGCCCAGCGCGGCCCGGTACGCGTCGCGGTGCGGGAGGCTCGCCACCAGCCGGTCGTAGCACGGGTCACCCGCGACGACGGCCACGTCGAGCGCTTGCGGGCACTGCCGACGCAGCACGTCCCGTTCGTCGTCGTGCGCGAGGACCAGCGCCTTCGCCAGCACCCGGCCGTTGTGCAGGAGCCGTTGCGCGTCCAACCCGTAGACCACCGGCTCCCCTCCGGTGGTGAACGACTTCCCGTACCCCGCGCCGTGCGGCATCAGCACCACCGGCGCGTGCAACTCGTGCAGCCCGCCGTAGGACGCGGCGACGGCCAGGTCGAACCTCTCCCGGACCGCCAGCTCCCACGGCCACACCATCCCGCCGGTCGACCGCAGGAACTCGGCGACCCCGTTGCTGAAGACGTCAGGCGCCTGGGTGAAGACGACCTGGAGCCTCGTGTCGGTCTCGATCAGCTCCACGGCTTCCAGCAGGCGCTGCCCGCTGGTGACCGTGTGCACCACGGCGAGGACCGACAGGCACCCGGCGCGGCTGACCCACTGCGACGCGTCGAGCCCGATCGGCACGCGCGGCCACTCTGGACGTGTCATGCACTCCCCCTCGTGCTCCAATCCCTGGGAGAAGAGTGGCGGTCGCGTTTGCCACCGACTTGCAGTTCGCTTGCATCTGCCGATCGTCGTCCGGTCATTTAGGCAATTCGGACGCAAATCCACCGCGGAGTCTGCGGAACCTGCAGTGTGTGAAGCACACTGTGGGCAAGGGCAAGCTGGCCAGCGAAAGGATGACGCTGGTGGAGTTCAAGATCATCGGAAAGACGCGATTACACATCGACGGGAATGATTTCGATCTCGGGCCGGCCAAGCATCGTGGCGTGCTCACATTGCTGCTCTACCACTTCCCGAGGCCGGCCCAAGTGGACACCATTGCGCAAGTGCTGTGGCCGGGCAGTACGCCGGAGCAGGTGAGACGCAACCTGCAGCCGATCATCAGCAGGCTGCGTTCCATTCTGGCCAAATCCGGGACAGGTGCCTCGATCCCCAAGGAGGGCAACGCCTACCGGTTGGTGTTGCGCGATGCCGACCTGATCGACTACCACCGTTTCCGCAATCTGGCGGCGAAGGGGCGTGAGGCTGCGTCCCGGGGTGACCACCGCAGTGCGAAGGCATTGCTGCGCGATGCGCTGTCGTTGTGGAACGGCCGGCCCCTGGAAGAACTCGGCGGGTTGTGGGCCGACCATTGCCGTGACCAAATGGAGACATTCGACCGGGTGCCCGCGTTCTACGCGTTGCTCGACAGTCAGCGTCAGCTCGGTGAGCACCTGGAGGTGATGGCCGAGGCCGGCAGGCTGACCGCCACCCTGGCGCCGGACGAGGCCTTCGCCGGTCTGTACATGCGCTCACTGGACGCGCTCGGGCGTTACTCGGCAGCACTCGACTTCTACGCCGTGTTCAGCCAACGGTTGTTCGAGCACGTCGGCGCGGAGCCCGGACCGGAGCTGCGTGACCTCTACCGCAGCATCCTGCGCAAGCAGGAGAGCACCGCGCTGCCGGGCGAGACGGCGCCGCACCAACTGCCACGGCCCGCCCGAAACTTCACCGGCCGCGAAGATCTGCTGGCCGAGCTCGACGCCCTGGTCGGCGACGGCGACCAGGGCCGGGTCGTCGCCCTGCACGGCATGCCCAGCGTGGGCAAGAGCCAGCTCGCACTGAAGTGGGCCGCGCGGCACCGAGACCGGTTCCCGGACGGGAACCTGTACCTCGAACTGCGCGGCGCCGGACCGGGTACGAGGGTCGCAGCCGACGACGTGCTGGCGTTCCTCCTCCGGTCGCTGGGCGCCGAGCGAATACCCGCCACCGGCGGCGAGCGACAGTTCGAACTGCGCCGGCTGCTGGCCAACCGCAGGATGCTGATCCTGCTCGACGACGCTCACGAGAGTGCGCAGGTCAGGCCCGTCCTGGCGGCTACGCCGCGATGTCTCACGATAATCACGAGCCGCACCCGGCTGATGGGACTGAAAGTCCTCGACCACGTCGACCTGGTATTCGTGCCCCCACTGTCCACCACCGACTCGATCACCCTGTTGCGCAACGAGATCGGTCACGAGCGCAGCGATCGCGACCCGGGGGCGTTGAGAGACCTGGCGGGTCTGGCGGACGGGCTGCCGTTGGGCTTGAGGATCATCGCGCAGAACGTCGCGAACCGGCCGAACACCTCGATCGGCGATCTCGTCGACGAGTTCAAGGGCCAGGACGGGCTGGGGATCCTCGGGTCCGTGCACGACAGCGACGACGAGAGCGCCACGCTGCCCGCGGCCTTCTCCTGGTCGTTCCGCGACCTCCCTCGGGATACCGCCCGGATGTTCCGGCTCTTGGCGTTGAACCCGACCGCCGAGTTCGACGCGGACGCGGCCGTCGCGCTCCTCGGCGAGCCCTACGAAGTCGTCAACGCGCACCTGAGCACGCTGGTCCGCGGCAACCTGCTCGACTACGGCGTCGTGCCACGGCGTTTCCGGCTCCACGACACGCTGTACGGCTACGCCCTGCTCCTCATGCGTCGCGATGAGCCGGCCCAGGCGCGCAGGAGTGCGATGACGCGGCTCCTCGACTGGTACCTCGCGTCGTCCGGTTCCGCCGCGCACATGCTGGACCCGCAGACCTCGCCGGTGCCGCCACTACCGGGTGTTTCCGCGACACCGGTGACGTTCGCCGATCAAGCGGACGCGTTGCGGTGGCTCACCAGGGAACGCGCGAACCTGGTCGCCGCTGTTCCCCACGCCGTGCGCCACGGGTTCCACCAGCACGCCTGGAGGCTGTCGGCGAACTTCCACGAGGCGTATGATCGGTCCGGGTATTTCGAGGACGTACTCGTCAGCCATCGTGCCGCGCTGAAATCCTGCACGGCTCTCGGTGACCTGGAAGCGCTGAGTGGTACCCACAGCAATGTCGGGATGATGCTCTACCGCCTGCACAGGTATGCCGAGGCGCGAGAGCATTTCCAGGCCGGTTTGGAACTCGCCCAGTCCATCGGCGCGCACGAGATCCAGCTCATCTGTTCGCACAACCTGGCCGGCATCAAATTGGCGCTGGGTGAAGTCGGCGCCGCGATCGAGTTGTATCACGAAACCCTGGACGCGGTGCGGGAGTCGGGCTACCGGGACGGTGAGGCGTACGCGCTGAACGAACTCGCGAATGCTTATCGGAAGGCCGAGCGGGACGATCTCGCTCTCGACTACTACTGCCAAGCACTTGCGATTCGCCGTGCCATCGGCCACATCCGCGGCGTGGCCACGACGCTCACGGACCTCGGTCGGCTCCTCTTCGACAAGGGTGAGCCCGAGGAGGCACTGCATCGGCTCGTGGAGGCGCTGTCGCTGCACCCGAAAGGCGGTGACCGGGCTCGGACCGCGGACGCGCTCGTGGCGCTGACCGAGGTGGAGTACGACCTGGGCCGGTTCGCCGAGGCCATCGGCCACGCCGAGGAGGCGGCTTCGACCTGCGACGTGATCGGGGCACGAGACGGACAGGGGCGTGCTCTGCACGTCTGGGGTCATGCGCTCGTCGCGGTCGGGCGCGTTGACGAAGCCGAGGAGAGGTGGGTGCGAGCCGCCGAGGTGCTTCGCGGAGTGCAGGAGGTGGAAGTTCGGATTTTGTGGGAGCACCTGCAAAATGTGAAGGAGATTCGCAATGCCATCCCTCACCCCCGCGCGCCTCTTCCCGAGCTGAGTGGAACTCCCTCGCGCGAGATTACGGAGCGTCATCAATGGGAACGTTCTCACACGATCAAGTGAACGGTCAGGAGTGGCGATCGAAAGGTTATCCATCATAAGTTGCATCTCTTTCTCACGAAAGAGTGGGTGATACCCGGACGAGGGGTACCCGGTGCGATGTGGCCCGTGGGGCGATGATCTACTACCGCCGTGTTGCATACGCTCACCTCAGCATGCAAGGCAGTCGTCATTGCGTCGGCCGCACCCTTCATCGCCGCTGTATTCATGCTCGGAGGCAGCGGCGAGGCGTCCGCGACACCGTCCGATGGCGGGGGGACAACACAAGCGGCTGTCCCGGCTGCGTCCCCCGGCCTGATCTGGATCTGCTGGCCAGGTCGAATCGGCTGACCGACCGATCCGCTTCCACGCCCGAAGGAGACCTGATGGGATCGTACTTACGAAGAACTTGCAGTACCCGTCGTAGAACGTCCGAGGCGCCAACCTGAGAAGTGGGCGGGAACACACGTTCCCGCCCACGCCGTTGTGACGTTGCGGTGGGTCACAAAGAGAGAAGGGCCACCACAACGTGGTAGCCCTTCTCTGGTGGTGCGCCGCCAGGGACTCGAACCCCGAACCCGCTGATTAAGAGTCAGCTGCTCTGCCAGTTGAGCTAGCGGCGCGTGGACTGTCTTGCTCCGTCCGACGTGGAGAACATTAGCACAGCGTCTTACCGGGCTCCCAATCGCCTGGTCAGGGCCGGTGTGCCGCCCTGGTGCAGGGGGAACTTCGCCTTGGTAACGATCCAGCATCTCGGGCAACATCGTCAACCCTCCAGGCGTCACCTTGTCAGGGCACGTAGACGGCCTGCTGTTGCAGGCCGTCGCGGCGTTCTGGGGATGAACCGGAGGATGGGGATGCACCGCAAGCGGGGGGCGCGCAGAGCGCTGGGAATCGTCGCGATCGGGTTGGTTGCGACGTTGATCACAAGTTGCTCGTCCGGTTCGGCGGCGACCGGGGACGCCGCCGGCGGCGAGACCCCGACCACCTCGTCCACGCCCCCGCCCAAGCCGGTGTCGCTGAGCACCGGCCCCGCGGACGCGGCGGTCGACGTGGCGCCCGGCGCGCCGGTCGTCGCCACGGCCACCGACGGCAGGATCACCTCCGTCTCGCTGACCAACCCCGAGGGCAAGGTCGTGGCGGGTGAGTTGAGCGCCGACGGTCTGCAGTGGACCAACACCGAACCCCTGGGCTACCAGAAGACCTACACGCTGACCGTGACCGGCGAGGGCGCGGACGGCAAGCCGGTGACCAAGACCTCCACCTTCACCACGGTCAAGCCGCGCACGCAGACCCTGCTGGCGGAGGTGTTCCCGCTCGACGGCATGACGGTCGGCGTCGGCCAGCCGCTGCACTTCAAGTTCGACGAGCCGGTCACCGACAAGGCCGCGGCGGAGGCGATGATCTCGATCACCACCGAACCGCGCGTCGAGGGCGCGTTCTACTGGTTCGACGACCAGAAGGTGCACTGGCGCCCCCGCGAGTACTGGACGCCCGGCACCAAGGTCGCCATCAACGCCCGCATCTACGGCAAGCACCTCGGCAACGGCGTCTACGGGCAGGAGGACCACGTGTCCTCGCTGACCATCGGCGACGCCGTCATCCACGAGGCCGACGGCCAGACCCACCAGGTCGTCACCAAGATCAACGGTCAGGTCGCGCGCACCATGCCGACCTCGATGGGGGACGCGCAGAACACCACCCCCACGGGCACCTACGTGACCATGGAGAAGTACGACCACATGGTGATGGACTCCCGCACCTACGGCCTGTCCCTGGACGCGGGCGGCTACGTGACGCCGGTCGACTGGGCCGTCCGGATGTCCCACTCCGGCATCTTCTTCCACGGCGCGCCGTGGTCGGTCGGCGACCAGGGCCGGCGCAACGTCAGCCACGGCTGCCTGAACCTCTCGCCCGAGAACGCCAAGTGGGTGCACGACATCTCCAAGCCGGGCGACGTCGTCATCGTCACCAACTCCGGCGGCCCGGCGCTGGAGCCCACCGACGGCTACGGCGACTGGCAGATCCCGTGGGAGGAGTGGGTCAAGGGCGGCAAGCGGTAGGGCTCACAGGTCCGTGACGCGACCCGCCGCCACCGCGAGGCGGCGGGTCGTGCGCACCGCGTCCAGCATCCGCCGGTCGTGCGTCACCAGCAGCAACGTGCCGGTGTAGGACTCCAGCGCGGACTCCAGCTGCTCGATCGCGGGCAGGTCCAGGTGGTTCGTGGGCTCGTCCAGCACCAGCAGGTTCACCCCGCGCGCCTGGAGCAGCGCCAGCGCCGCACGCGTCCGCTCGCCGGGCGACAGCGAGGCCGCCGGCCGCAGCACGTGCGCCGCCTTCAGCCCGAACTTCGCCAGCAGCGTCCGCACGTCGGCGGGGGCCAGGTCCGGCACCGCCGCGCCGAACGCGTCCAGCAACGGCTCCCCGCCCAGGAACAGGCCGCGCGCCTGGTCGATCTCGCCCACCACCACGCCGGAGCCCAGCGACGACGACCCCGACGCGAGCGGCACGCGGCCGAGCAGCGCCGCCAGCAACGTCGACTTGCCCGAGCCGTTCGCGCCGGTGATGGCGATCCGGTCGGCCCAGTCCACCTGGAGGTCCACCGGTCCGAGCGTGAACGACCCCCGCGTCACCACGGCCGACCGCAGCACCGCCACCACCGCGCCGGACCGGGGCGCGGCGGCGATCTCCATCCGCAGCTCCCACTCCTTGCGGGGCTCCTCGACCACGTCCAGGCGCTCGATCAGCCGTTCGGTCTGCCGGGCCTTGGCCGCCTGCTTCTCGGTCGCCTCGGTGCGGAACTTGCGCCCGATCTTGTCGTTGTCCGGGGCCTTGCGCCGGGCGTTCTTGACGCCCTTCTCCATCCAGGCGCGCTGAGCCCGGGCGCGCTCCTCCAGCGACGCGCGCGTGGCCGCGTACTCCTCGTAGTCCTCGCGGGCGTGCCGGCGGGCGATCTCCCGTTCCTCCAGGTACGCCTCGTAGCCGCCGCCGTAGGACCGCACCTGCTGCTGCGCCAGGTCCAGCTCCACCACGCGCGTGACCGTGCGGGCGAGGAACTCGCGGTCGTGCGACACCACCACGACGCCCGCCCGCAGCCCGGTCACGAACCGCTCCAGCCGGGCCAGGCCGTCCAGGTCCAGGTCGTTGGTCGGCTCGTCGAGCAGGAACACGTCGTACCTGCTCAGCAGCAGCGACGCCATGCTCGCCCGGGCCGCCTGGCCGCCGGACAGCGCGGTCATCGGCAGGTCGAGGGACACGTCCAGGCCCAGTTCGGCGGCCACCTCCAGCGACCGCTCCGGCAGGTCCGCGCCGCCCAGCGCGAGCCACCGCTCCAACGCGTCGGAGTAGCCGTCGTCGCCGGTGCCCGCGGTCAACGCCTCGGTGGCCCGGTCCAGCTCCGCCTGCGCCGCCGCCACGCCCGTGCGGCGGGCCAGGAACTCGCGCACCGTCTCGCCCGGCCGCCGCTCCGGCTCCTGCGGCAGGTGGCCGACGGTCGCGGTGACGGGGGAGAGGCGGATCACACCGCGCTCGGCGGGCAGCAGCCCCGCCAGCGTCCGCAGCAGGGTGGACTTGCCCGCGCCGTTGACGCCGACCAGGCCGACCACGTCGCCGGGCGCGACGACCAGGTCCAACCCGGAGAACAGCACGCGGTCGCCGTGCCCGGCGGCCAGGTCTTTCGCGACGAGGGTGGCGCTCATGACGACTCCAGGGCACAAGACAGACGCCCCCCGACGAGGCGTCGAGGGGCGTTGCGCTTGGGGTGAGTGACGGGACTTGAACCCGCGACACCTGGGATCACAACCCAGTGCTCTGCCAGCTGAGCTACACCCACCAAGACCGGCTGACCCGGCGCGTGAAGCATACAGTGCCCCACCGCCAGGTCTGAAATCGGCCCTACTCCGGCCGGTCGGCGGCCAGCAACTCGGCCGCCACGGCCTGCGCCTGCTCCGACGTCGGCCCTGGTTGGGGCACGAACGCCGTGCGCCGGTAGTACGCCAGCTCGCGGATCGACTCCTTGATGTCGGCGAGCGCGCGGTGCGCCAGGCCCTTGCCCGGCTGCGCGTAGTAGATGCGCGGGTACCAGCGGCGGCACAGCTCCTTGATCGACGACACGTCGACCATCCGGTAGTGCAGGTGGGCGTCCAGCTCCGGCATGTCGCGGGCGATGAACCCGCGGTCGGTGGCGATCGAGTTGCCGGCCAGCGGCGCGGTGCGCGGGTCGGGCACCCACTCCTTGATGTAGGCGAGCACCTGCGCCTCGGCGTCGGCCAGCGTCACGGTGGACCGCCGGACCTCCTCGGTGAGCCCCGACTTGGCGTGCATCTGCATGACGACGTCGGGCATCGAGTCGAGCGCGGTGTCGTCGGCGTGGATCACCACGTCGACCCCCTCGCCGAGCACGTTCAGCTCCGCGTCGGTCACCAGCGCCGCGATCTCGATCAGGGCGTCCTTGCCCAGGTCGAGGCCGGTCATCTCGCAGTCGATCCACACCAGGCGATCCATCACCCGCGCGAGCCTAGTCGGCCGGTCGCGCCGGCCCCGCGCCGCTTCGGGTGGCGGCCCCTACCAATCTCATTACGCTCGGGGCAATGACGGCCCAGAGCGACATCGCAGCCGGTTACGCGTCCGAGGGCGCGGCCGTGGAGCTCGGCGCGGTGCTGGTGGACGGTCGGGTGGAGCCGACCGCGCGGGTGCGGCTGCCGCTGGCCACGCTGAACCGGCACGGCCTGGTCGCGGGCGCCACGGGCACCGGCAAGACGAAGACGTTGCAGCTCGTCGCGGAGCAGCTGTCGGCGGCGGGCGTGCCCGTGGTGATGGCCGACGTGAAGGGCGACCTGTCCGGGCTGTCGCGGCCGGGGGAGGGCGGCGAGCGGGTCGCCGCGCGCGCCGCCGAGACGGGGGACGACTGGCGGCCGGAGGCGTGCCCGGTGCAGTTCCTGTCCCTGGGCACGGGCGGCGCGGCGGTGCCCGTGCGGGCGACCGTGACGAGCTTCGGGCCGATCCTGCTGGCGAAGGTGCTCGGGCTGAACGACACCCAGGAGTCCACGCTGGGGCTGATCTTCCACTGGGCCGACTCGCGCGGGCTGCCGCTGCTGGACATCAAGGACCTGCGCGCGGTGATCACGCACCTCACGTCCGACGAGGGCAAGGCGGACCTGAAGGGCCTGGGCGGGGTGTCGTCGGCGACGGCCGGGGTGATCCTGCGGTCGCTGGTGAACCTGGAGGCGCAGGGCGGCGACACGTTCTTCGGCGAGCCGGAGCTGGACCCGCGCGACCTGATGCGCACGGTCGACGGGCGTGGCGTGGTGTCGCTGCTGGAGTTGGCGGATCTGCAGGCCCGGCCCGCGTTGTTCTCCACGTTCCTGATGTGGTTGCTGGCGGAGCTGTTCGAGGTGCTGCCGGAGGAGGGCGACCTGGACCGGCCGAAGCTGGTGTTCTTCTTCGACGAGGCGCACCTGCTGTTCGCGGACGCGTCCAAGGCGTTCCTGGAGCGCATCACCCAGACGGTGAAGCTGATCCGGTCCAAGGGCGTCGGCGTGTTCTTCTGCACGCAGTTGCCGACCGACGTGCCGAACGCCGTGCTGTCGCAGTTGGGCGCGCGGGTGCAGCACGCGTTGCGCGCGTTCACGCCGGAGGACCAGGCGGCGTTGGCGAAGACGGTGAAGACGTACCCGACGACGCCGCACTACGAGCTGGACCGGGCGCTGACGTCGTTGGGGACGGGCGAGGCGGTCGTGACGGTGCTGAGCGAGAAGGGCGCGCCGACCCCGGTGGCGTGGACGAGGTTGCGCGCGCCGCGGTCCTTGATGGACACGATCGGGCCGGAGGCGATCGAGGAGGCCGCGGCGTCGTCCGAGCTGCACGGGAAGTACGCCGAGACGGTGGACCGCGAGTCGGCGTACGAGAAGCTGACCGCGAAGGTGGCTCCCCCCGGGCACGATAAGGCCGCCGAGCACGAGGAGGCCCCGGAGCAGGAGGAGCCGGCCGAACGCCGTCGCGCACGCGAGGAGCCGGGCGTGGTGGAGCAGGTGCTCGGCAACACGGCGGTGAAGTCGTTCCTGCGCTCAGCCGCGAGCGCGCTCGGCCGCGAGATCACCCGCGGGCTGTTCGGGACCAGTCGCAAGCGGCGGTGAATGCGCGTGGGACCCACGTGGTCCACGTGATATCCTGTGGTCGTGTCGAAGCGGAACGTCACACTTCAACTGGATGACGAGGTCATCAAGAAGGCGAAGGTGTTGGCGGCGCGTGAGGGCACCTCGCTCAGTGCCCTGCTGGCGCACCAGATCACCGTGCTCGTGGCGGCCGACGAGCGTTACGAGGCGGCCAAGCGGCGCGCCTTGGCGGCACTCGACCACGCCTCGGACCACGGTGGTCTGTCCTGGAACCGTGAGGACCTGTACGACCGGTGAGCGATCACACCCGACGTGTCTTCGTGGACACGAACGTCCTGGTATACGCCCACGACTCGGCCGCGGGCGACCGGCACGTCATCGCGCGGGACCTCCTGCGCCGCCTCTGGGCCGACGGCACCGGCGCGTTGAGCACCCAGGTGTTGCAGGAGTTCTACGCCGTCGCTACCCGGAAGCTGAAGCCCCCCATGACGAAGGCCGAAGCCCGCCGGATCGTCGCGGACTACGGCGAGTGGTGCGTGGTCGACACGGACCCGCTGCTGATCGTGTCCGCGAGCGACCTGGAGGAGCGGGACACCTTGTCGTTCCGGGACGCCCTGATCGTCGAGGCGGCCCTGCGCGCCGGCGCCGGGACGCTGGTGTCCGAGGACCTCCAGGACGGTCGCGTGTTCGTGACCCTGACCGTGCGCAACCCGTTCGCCGGCGGAGGTTGATCAGCCGCGAGCGCGCTCGGCCGCGAGATCACCCGCGGGCTGTTCGGAACCAGTCGCAAGCGGCGGTGAGGGTTTGACCTTCAGGGACAGGAACGCGGCCGTGACGCTGAGCAGGCCGGCCGCGTACCAGGCCGGGGCGTAGTTGCCGAAGTGGTCCCGGGTGAGGCCGGCGGCGGTGGCGGCGAAGGCCGCGCCGATCTGGTGCGAGGCGAAGACCCAGCCGAAGACGACCGGGGCGGACAGGCCGAAGACCTGGCGGCACAGGGCGACGGTCGGCGGCACGGTGGCGACCCAGTCCAGGCCGTAGAAGATGATGAACACGAGCATCGACGGGTGCACCGAGTCGTGGAACAGCTGCGGCAGGACGAGCAGTGACGCGCCGCGCAGCGCGTAGTACACGGCCAGCAGGACCCGCGAGTCGACGCGGTCGGTGAGCCAGCCCGACAGCACCGTGCCCACGATGTCGAAGACGCCGACCAGCGCGAGCAGGCCCGCGGCGGTGGTGGTGGGCATGCCGTGGTCGTGGGCGGCGGGGATGAAGTGGGTGCCGACCAGGCCGTTCGTGGTCGCGCCGCAGATCGCGAAGCCCGCCGCCAGGAACCAGAACGGGCCGGTGCGCGCGGCCCCCGCCAGCGCGCCCAGGGCCCGGCGGGCCGCGCCCCCGGTCGGCGCGGGCGCCGGCACGACCGCGTCCCCGCCGTACGGCGGCACGCCCAGGTCGGCCGGGTGCTCGCGGAGGAACAGCAGCACCAGCGGCACGACCGCGAGAGCCGCGACGGACACCACGACCGACGCGCTGCGCCAGCCGGACGACTCCGACAGCGCCGCCACCACCGGCAGGAACACCAGCTGGCCCGTCGCGCCGCCCGCGGTGAGGATGCCGGTGACCAGGCCCCGGTGGCGGACGAACCACCGGCCGGTGATGGTGGCCACGAACGCCAGCGCCATCGACCCGGTGCCCAGGCCGACCAGCACGCCCCAGAACAGCACCAGCTCCCACGCCGTCGACATGAACACGGTCAACCCGCTGCCCACCGCGACCAGCGTCAGCGCCGAGGCCACGACCTTGCGCACGCCCAGCCGCTCCATCAGGGCCGCGGCGAACGGCGCGGTCAGCCCGAACAGCAGCAGGTTCACCGACACGGCGAAGCCGATCGTGCCGGTGGACCACCCGAACTCCCGCCGCAGCGGTTCCACCAACGCGCCCGGTGCGGCCCGGAACGCCGCCGCCCCGACCAGCGCGACGAACGCGACGCCGGCGACCACCCATGCCCAGTTCTGCCTGCTGCGGATCACGTCGGCAAGCTTCGGCGATGCCGCCCCGCCGCGAACAGTGGCTCGAATGCCATAGTGGGTCGAGATCCAGCCAAGATCACGGTTCGAGGAACGGGCGCAGCAGACCCGGCACGGCCTCGTCGGCCACCGCGAGCCCGTCCGCCTCCGCCACGTCGATCACGTGGTACGCCCCGTCACCCGCCGCGGTGGTGGCCGAGATCGTGACCAGGCCCGCGCGCCGCTGGAAGAACGAGCGCGAGACGCGCCAGCCGATGACGCCGGTGCGTTGCAGCGCCACCGTCTCCCGGATCGCCGAACCCGCGCGGGCGACCAGGTACCGGTCGGTCAACGCGTGGCCCAGCGACCGGTAGCGGTCCCAGCCCAGCGCGGCGGAGAAGGGCACCAGCGCCAGCACGACCTGCCACGTCCAGCTCGGCGCGAACCACGCCAAGACCGCCGCGAGCGCCAGGAGCGGCACGACGGCGCGCACCATCCGCCGGCGCAGGGCGGCCACCGGGTGCCGGCGCAGCGGCGTCCCCGTCGGCGACTCCTCCTGCCGCAGCACGGCCGCGGACACCCGGTGCGCCTCGGCCACCGGCGCGGGCGGCAGCAGGAGGTTGCTCTCGCCCTTGCGCCCCAGGCCCGTGGTCACGGTCTTGGCGTGCGCGCCGCGCCCGGCCCGCAGCAGCAGCGGCTCGACCAGCTCCACGCCCCGAAGCCGTTGCTCGGCAACGGAAACCGACCGGGTGGTGAGCAGGCCCCGGCGCACCCGGACGGTGTCGTCCGGCTCGCGGGTCAGCCGGTAGCCCCAGAACTGCACCACGTACACCAGCACCGAGCCCAGCGTCGCGATCAGCAGCACCGCGCCGCCGAACAGGGCGATCGTCAGCCCGAGGGGCTGGGCGGCGACCCAGTGCACGGCCTCGCTCATCGGGTCGAACACCTCGATGTCCAACTCGCGCACCAGGTTCGCCACGAAACCGAACAGCGCGCCCGCCGCCACGAGGCCGGACAACGTCAGCGGCGCGTACCGCAGCCACCGGTTGTCCCACTGGGACAGCACGACGCCGGTCCGCTCCTCCTCCGCCGCCGCGCCGGTCGCCGGGACCTCCGCCTTGGCGATGGTGAGCAGCAGCACGCGCAGCCGTTCCGCCTCGGCCGACGACACCGCGTCCAACGTCAGGCCATCCTCGCCGGGCTGGTCGCGCTGCCCCGTGCCGACCCGGATCGCGGACAGCCCGAACAGCCGGTGCCCGAGCTTCGCGGTCAGGTCGACGGTGCGGATCCGGTCCCGCGGCACGGCCAGGCGCTTGCGGACGACCAGGCCGGTGTGCATCTCCACCTGCTCGGTGGTGATCCGGTACCGGGTGGTGAGCCAGCGCAGCAGGCCGAACAGCACGATCGCGGCGATCACGCCCAGGCTGACCAGGATGCGCCACGTCTCGCCCTTGCCCAGCACGAGCAGGCCGACGAACACCGGCACCAGGCCGAGCAGCTCGTTCAGCGGCCGGACGATGAGCATGCGCACGTCCAGCCGGTGCCAGTCCACCACCGGCTCCACGTGCTCCGGCGCGGCGGGCAGCTCCGTGGTCACGTGGCATCACCCGGCGTGGCCTGCGTCGTCGTGGTCAGCTCGTCGGCCAGCCGCACCGCCTCGTCGTGCTCCAGGCCCTCGATCAGCACGGGCCCCGCCGCCGAGGCGGTGGTGACGGTGACCGTGGACAGGCCGAGCAGCTGCTGCAACGGGCCGCGCTTGGTGTCCACGGTCTGGATGCGCGACACCGGCGCGATCCGCCACTCCTGGTTCAGCCAGCCGGCCAGCGTGTAGACCGCGTCCGGGGTGGCCTCCCAGCGGTGCACCCGGTACCGCCACCGCGGCATCACCAGGGTGTGCGCGACGCCCAGCACGAGCGTGGCCAGCGCCGCGGTCACCTGCCACGGCGACGCCACGAAGAGCAGCGCCACCGCCTGCGGCGCCAGCAGCACCGCCCAGCCGATCACCGCGTGCAGGGTCCAGAGGGTGATCGACTTGCGGCTCACCTGGTGCCGCGGCGCACGCAGGCGCAACACTTCGTTGCTCACGCCGTCCACTGTGCCTCAACGCCGGGCCCGCGTGTGCGCCAACCCGACCCGCGGCGCCGTCAGGGACGGCGCGACCCGGTCACGGCTGCGCGCTGTACGGCGCCTGGAACACCCTGGCCGTGGCGCTCTCGCCCTGGACGGCGACGGCGGTGGGCACGCCGACGACGACCGCGAGACCGGCGCAGATGGCGAGCGCGGCCATGATCCTGTGCAGGGAGTGCACAACCATCGTCGAACTCCGTTTCGATCGTAGCGGCGTGGTCGGCAGGGGCAGCCGGACCCGATCCGCGGGTGACGCCGAAGAGCGTCCAAGCGGAGCATGGCACACGGCGGTCCTCACGGTCATCACCCACTTCCGCCCCTGCTCGTTGGGCAATACCCCCGGAGCGGGAGCCCCGATCGTCGGGGACATCCCACCACTTCCGGTAACGAGCCCGGAACCGGGAAGTGACTCAGTCGCGCGCCGACCGCGCCCTCGGCTCCTCGTCCAGGTCCACCCACCACACCGCCGCGCCCGCCCGGTCGCGCACGCCGATGGTCCGGTAGATGCGCTGGAGGTGGTTCTGCACGGTCTTGGGCGACAGCCCCAGCTCCGCCGCGATGCCCGTCGTGCTCTCGCCGGCCGCCACCCGCCGCAGCACCTCGATGCCCCGCTTGGTGAGGCCCGCGCGCAACGCCCGCGCGATCCGCCGGTTGTCCTGCTCCGCGGTGGCGGAGCTGCGCAGCGGGTCCGGCCGCGCCACCCGCGCCGACCGCGGCCCGAACGTGCGCTCGGCCAGCTGGTCGACCAGCCGCGCGGACAGGTCGTGCTCCCGCATCCGCAGCAGGTCACGACCTTCCTGCAACTCCCACAGCCGGTACTGCTCCAGCTGGGACCGGGCGTGGTGCAGCGCCGAGTCGAGCTTCCCGGCCCGCTCGAAGGCCACGCTCAGCGCGCCGTGCGCCCGCACCGCGACCTCGCGGGCCAGCGCGCCCATCGCCAGCTCCGCCGCCCGCGTGAGCAGCCGCACCTGGTCGTCGTAGCGCTCCCGCACGCCGCTGATCCGGGCCCGCGCCATCAGCAGCTCGGCCCGCAGCACGGGCCGGTCCTGCCCGGCCAGCAGCCGGTCGGCCCGCTGGCACGAGCGCAGCGCCCGGTCCACCTCGCCGAGGTCCAGCCGCACGTGCGTGAGCAGCAGGTTCAGCCGGGCCATCCGCAGCGGCTGGTCCAGGTGCTTCCACCGGTCCCGGGCCTGCGCGCACAGCTCCTCGGCCCGCCGCAGCTTGCGCGTGCACGGTTCGCCGTCCAGGCTGCACCGGCTCGCCGCCGACCGCGCCAGGCAGTGCTCGTGGTACTGGGTGCGCAGGACGTTCGCCTGCTCGAACAGGATCGAGCCGATCAGCTCGACGTCCTTGGTCAGCTCGGCCAGGCCCAGGGCGCGCGCCAGCGAGTGCAGCGACCGCTCCCGCGAGTCCAGCCGCAGCTCCACCACGGCCTGCGCGAACCCGCACCACGCCTGCAACCCGACGTGCCGGTTGGCCGCCGCGATGGCCCCGACCCGGTCGATGGTGTCCAGCGCGCCGGGCAGCAGGCCGCGCTTGCCCAGCGCCACGGACTGGACCAGCACGCTGTGCGCCACGCCTTCCGCGTCGTCCAGCCACGAGAACGCGGCCACCGCCTTCTCCGCGGCCTCCAGCGCGTCGCCGGGACGTCCCTCGTCCAGCGCCATCCGGGCCTCGCGCAGGTTGGTGACGGCGGCCTCGCGCGGATCGGCCGCTCGCTGGACCGGAATGGTCATCGTGTGGTCGCCCCCGTGCGCCGCTGCCGGACTGCCGCACGGCCGACGGTACTCACCGCAGCTCCCGCTTCAGCACCTTTCCCGTCTCGTTGCGGGGCAGGGCGTCGAGGAAGACCACCTCCCGCGGCACGGAGAACCTGGCCAGGTTGGCGCGCACGTGCTCGCGCACGGCGTCCTCGTCCAGCGCTCCGGGCTCGTCGCACACCACGTACGCGGCGAGCCGTTGGCCGAACCGCTCGTCCGGCACGCCGACCACGGCCACCTCCCGCACCCCGGCCAGGCCCGCGAGCAGGTCCTCGACCTCGCGCGGGTACACGTTCTCGCCGCCGGAGACGATCATCTCGTCGTCGCGGCCGGAGACGAACAGCAGGCCGTCCGCGTCGCGGTGGCCGACGTCGCCGGTGGACATCAGGCCGTCGCGGACCTCCTTGCCCGCGCCGTTGGTGTAGCCGTCGAAGAGCATGTCGTTGGCCACGAAGATGCGGCCGGTGACGCCCGCGGGCACCGGGGCGCCGTCGTCGTCCAGGATCGCGAGCCGGGTGCCGTGCGGCGGCCGGCCCGCCGTGTCGGGGTGGCGCGCCAGCTCGTCGGGGCGGGCGATGCTCACCCACGACACCTCGGTGGAGCCGTAGAGGTTGTAGAGGACGGGGCCGAACTCCGCCAGGCACCGGCGCGCCACCGGGGGCGGCAGCGCCGAGCCGCTGGACGCGATCACGCGCAGCCCCGGCAGGTGCGGGCGTTCGGGCAGCTCCAGCACGCGTTGCAGCATCACGGGCACGACGAACACCGCGTCGGCGCGGTGCTCGCGCGCGTCGGCGAGGACGAGCGCCGGGTCGAACCGGCGGCGCAGCACGAACGTCGCGCCGAGCACGAGCCCGATCTGGAACGCGGCCAGGCCCCAGGTGTGGAACAGCGGCGCGGGCACGGAGAACCGATCGCCCGCCCGGAGCGGGATGCGCGAGAGCAGCGCGGCGGCGGGCGTGAGGCTCGCCGGTTCCGGCCGCCGGGCGCCCTTGGGCGCGCCGGTGGTGCCGGAGGTCAGCACGATCATCCGGCCGCGCGGCGGCCGGCCGGGCAGCGGCGTGGCGGGGGAACCCGCGATGAGCTGCTCCAGCGTCTTGCTCCTGGTCGTGCCCTCCACCCACGCGATGACCCGGCGGACCTTGCGCGGCGCGTGGGTCAGCAGGCCGCGGAACTCGGTGTCCGCGACGACCACGGAGACGTCCTGCTCGCGCAGCACGGCGGTGATCTGCCCCGCGCTCAACCCCGTGTTGAGCAGCACGGTGTGCGCGCCGAGCTTCACGCAGGCCGCCACCGTCTCGACGAACCCGCGGTGGTTGCGGCACAGCACCGCGACCTTCGAGCCCGCCCGCACGCCGAGGTCGTGCAGGCCGTGCGCGAGCCGGGTGGTGCGCTCCTCGACCTCGGCGTAGGTGAGCGCGCCCGCGTCGTCGATGATCGCGGGCCGGTCGGGGTGCCGAGCCGCGCCGGTGGCGAACCCGAACGCCACCGTGATGTCCCACTTGAGGTAGGCGTCCAGCACGCCGAGCAGCCGTCCCGGACCCATCGGCCGCACGACGCCGGCGCGCACGAGCGTGACCAGGGCGCGCAGCACGCCCAGCGCCCGCCTCACCGCGCCACCCGCGGGGTCGCCGGGCGGTCCCGGTCGGCGTCGAGCGGCGACGCGGGGTCGCCCGGCCTGGCGAAGTAGGTGCTCACGGGTTCGATACTGACATTACCTACCCGTGAGTAGGAAGAGTGCGGGGTGAAATCGGCGACCCCGCGATCAGATCTCCGGGGTGCCGGACGCGTTCACCACGGCGTCGCGCAGGGCCGCGCGCAGGCGCCCCACCTCCAGCGGCGTCAGCACGGCCGCCTCGCCCGGCGGCACGGTCACCACGACGTGGCCCTGGCTGACGAAGACGGTCATGTCACGTCGGCGCGACGCGATGTCGCGGCAGGAGATCTGCCACTCCTTGCCTGTGTTCACTGCCCTTGCCCTCCAGGGTCTCGACACGGGTGCTCGGACCAGTCCGGGCGCTCGCGGTGGGGAGACGCACGGGGGTTGGTGCCATGACGGGACTTCCGCCGGGCGATCGCGCCGAGCTGTCGTTAGCCTCGCACGCGTGCGTCGCCGCAGTCACCTGGAAGGGTGAGAAATGGGCTGGAACCGCAACGGATCGTGATGTTCGGGCGGTGTTCGGTGCCCTTACAGGCAGGAGCCGCTGTCCGGCCGGTGGTCCGAGGCGATCAGGCGCTGGAGCAGCTCGTGCAGGCCGCGGGCCTCGTCCGGCGTCAGGTCCGCGGTGAACTCGCGCTCCACCTGGGCGTGCAGCTCCTCGACCGCGCACTGCACGGCCCGGCCCTGCTCGGTGATCACGGGCACGCGCACCCGCCGGTCGGTCGGGTCCGGCTTGCGCACGATCAGGCCCGCGCGTTCCAGTCGGTCCAACTCCGCGGTGAGGGTGGTCTTGTCCAGCCCGAGCGCGTGCCCGAGGGCGAGCTGGGTGCGCCGGAACTCCTCGCTGGCCAGGGCGGTCAGCACGATCTGCCCGCGCGTGGTGATGCCGTGGCGGCCCGCCGCCTCCTGGGCGACCGCGCCCAGCTTCTGCGCCGCGCGGTGCAGCAGCCAGTTGAGGCCCGCGCGGCTCGTGCAGCCGGGGTCGGCGGGGTGGTCCATACCCCCGAGCATACGCGAGGTGTGAGATATTCTGATCTGGGAATATCTTGACGCGGAACTACTCCGGTCATATGTTCTGAATCAAGAACTTCTTGGGGAGGAACAATGTCCCACCTGCTGCACATCGACACGAGCCTGCGCTTCGAGGGCTCGGTGTCGCGCGAGGTCACGAGGGGTTTCGCGGACGCGTGGCGGGCCGCGCACCCGGACGGCGGGGTCACCTACCGCGACCTGGCGGCCGACCCGCTGCCGCACGTGGACCCGGCGTCGCTCGCGACGCGGGGGACCGAGGCCGACCGCCCGCTGGAGCGGCTGCTGGTGGCCGAGGTGAAGGCCGCGGACACCCTGCTGCTGGGCGTGCCGATGTACAACTACGGCGTCCCGTCGAGCCTCAAGGCGTGGCTGGACTGGATCATGGTGCCGGAGCTGTTCGTCGACCAGGCGACGGGCGAGGGCCCGCTGACCGGCAAGCGCGTCGTGGTGGTGACCGCCCGGGGCGGCTCCTACGCGCCCGGCACGCCGCGGCACGCGTTCGACTTCCAGGAGCCCTACCTGCGGGCCGCCCTCGGCATGATCGGCCTCGACCGCGACCTGGAGTTCGTGCACGCCGAGTTGACCATGGCGCACACCGCGCCGCAGCTCGCGCAGTTCCGCGAGCAGGCCGTCGCCTCGCTGGAGGACGCGCACCGCGCGGTGCGCGAGCTGGCCGCCGCCTGAGGGGGAGGGGGTGGCGGGCCGGCTCGGGGACGGCCCGCCACCTCGGCGGAGACGATCTCCCGGGCTGTCACACTGGTCCGGGAGGTGCGATGTCCGAGCCGATCGCCGCGGTCGTGGTCCGTGCCGCCGAGCTGACCGCCCGGGGGCTGCCGCGCCAGGCGATCGAGCTGCTCCGGCCGGCGCTCCTGGTCAACCCCCTGCACGGCGAGGCGTGGTGCCGGCTGGCCGCCGCGCACCTCGACGCGGGCGAGCCCGACCCCGCGCTGGACGCGGCGAAGCGCGCCCTGGTGCTCGACGGCGACCCGGCGTGGGCGCAGCGGCTGACCGCGTTGGCGTTGAGCGAGCTGGGCCGGCACGTCGAGGCGGTGGTCGCGGCGCGGGAGTGCGTGCGGCGCAAGGCGGGCGACTGGCGGTGCCAGGTGGTGCTCGCCGAGGTGCTGGCGAACAGCCCCGACGGGCGGCAAGAGGCCGTGGCCGTCGCCCGGGAGGCGACGCGCCTCGCGCCGACCGAGGCCCGCGCGTTCCAGGTGCTCGGCGACGCGGCGCTGCGCGTGCGCGACTGGGGCGTCGCCGAACGCGCCTATCGCACCGCGTTGCGCCTGGACCCCGACGCGGACGACGTCCGCGCCAACCTGGCGACGGTGCGGCGCAAGCGCGGCGGCGCGCCCATCCCGCCGCCGTCCGGCGAGGCGCTGACCGCCGCGCACGCCGTGCTCTGGCCCGCGTTGTCCAGGGTCGCCGCGCTGCTGGTCGCCGGCGGGCTGCTCCTGCTGCTCGCGGGCATGCCCAAGCCGACGCCCGCGCTCGGCTGGTTCGCCGCCCTGCTCGTGGTCGGCTGCCTGGTGGTCGTGGGCGCGGCGTCGCTCCGGGCGCCGCGCGCGGTGCGACGGGCGGTGGTCCGCCTGCCCGCGCACCGGCCCCAGGTCGCCGTGGTGGCGACGATGTTCGGGCTATCCGCGGTGGTGCTGCTCGGGTGGGCGGTGGCGCTGCTGCTCGGCGCGACGACGATGCAGCCGTTGGTGATCGCCTGGCTGTGCGCGCTGCTCGGCGGAACCGTCGTCGTCCTGGGCGGCGGTCGGTAGCCTGGTGCGGGGAAGGAGTCCGATGACCCGGCGCGCGCTGCTCGCGATCCTCGCGTTGATCGCGGGTTTCGTCGTGTCCGGACCCGGCCCCGCCACCCCCGTCGAGGCGGTCGCCGCCGTCTCCTCGACGGTGGACGCGGCCCACCTGCCCGGCACGGCCGCGCGCACCACCACCGCGCACCCCGTGCAGGTCCACCTGGGCCAGCCGCTGGACGGCGTCCAGCCCGCGGTGCACGTCCCGCCCGCGCCGCCGGTGCGGGTGGACGTCCTCGACCCCACCCACGCCACGCCCGAGCACGCCGGCCAGGCGCCGCTCGGTGAGCGCGCGCCACCCCCGACCTCCGGTAGCTGAACCCCCCACCGTTCACCTCACCCGGAGGTCCCTCCACCATGCCGCGCCCCGACGCGCGGCGAGCGTTGATCGTCCGCGGGCTCCTGGCCCTCGGCGTGCTCGCCGCGTCCGCGTTCACCCTGCTCACCGTCCAACCGCGCCTCGGCCTCGACCTGCGCGGCGGCACCCAGATCGTGCTGGAAACCCCGTCCGAAGCCACCTCCGACGCCACCGACCGCGCGATGGAGGTGCTGCGCCGCCGCGTCGACGAGCTGGGCGTGGCCGAACCCGTGCTGGCCCGCTCCGGCGACCACCGCATCGTGGTGGAGCTGCCCGGCGTGCAGGACCCGACCGAGGCCATCGAAGTGCTCGGCCGCACGGCGCAGTTGCGCGTGCAGCCGGTCACCGGAGTCGGCGACGTGCCCACGCCCGAGGGCGACTCGGTCGGCCTGGGCGAGGTCGTGATGACCGGCGAGGGCATCGAGGACGCCCGCGCCACGCCCAACGCGCAGGGCGTCGGCTACGTCGTCGGCGTCGACTTCCAGGGCGACGCGCCGCGCGCGTGGCAGCGGGTGACCGCCGAGGCGGCGTGCTCGCCGCCGGGCGACCCGAAGCGGCGGGTGGCGTTCGTGCTGGACGACGAGGTCGTGTCCGCGCCGCAGGTCGACCCGTCCGTCGCCTGCGGCACCGGCATGATCGGCGGCAGCACCCAGATCACCGGGCGGTTCAGCCAGGCCGAGGCCGAGGAGCTGGCGCTGGTGATCCGGTCCGGCGCGCTGCCCGTGCCGGTCGAGGTGGTGGAGCAGCGGACCGTCGGCCCGACGCTCGGCGCGGAGGCGATCGAGGCCAGCGCCCGCGCGGCCGTCATCGGCGTGGCGCTGACCGGGCTGTTCCTGCTGTTCGTCTACCGGCTGGCCGGGCTCGTGGCCGTGGTCGCCCTGGTCGGCTACGCGGCCGTCGCGTACGCGGCGATGCTGGCGATCGGGGCGACGTTGACGTTGCCGGGGTTGGCCGGGTTCGTGCTCGCCATCGGCATGGCGGTGGACGCCAACGTGCTGGTGTTCGAGCGGTCACGGGAGGAGTTCGCGCGGCGCAAACGCTTGCCCCGCTCGGTGGACGAGGGGTTCCGCGGCGCGTTGAGCGCGGTCGCGGACTCGAACGTCACCACGCTGCTGGCCGCGGGCCTGCTGTTCTGGTTGGCCACCGGCCCGGTCAAGGGGTTCGGCGTCACGCTGTCGATCGGTGTGATCGCGTCGCTGTTCAGCGCGTTGGTGCTGAGCCGGGTGCTGCTGCGGCTCGTCATGCCGGTCCTGGAACGGCGGCCCCGGTGGAGCGGGCTGCACTCGTTGGGCCGGGTGCGGACCTGGCTGACGCAGCGGGGGATCGAGCTGTACCGGCGGCCCCGGCGCTGGCTGCTCGTGGCCGGCGTCGTGGTGCTCGCGGCCATCGGCGGGTTGTTCGTGCGCGGGCTGGAGCTGGGCGTGGAGTTCACCGGCGGGCGGATGCTGGAGTTCACCGCGGCGTCGGTGGACACCGGCCGGGTGCGGGCCGAGCTGGCGTCCGCCGGGTTCGGCGACGCGGTGGTGGTGACGTCCGGCTCCGACGGCCTCTCGGTGCGCACCGGCCCGATCGACTCGGCCGCCGCGACCAGGCTCGGCGAGGCCGTCGACCGCGCGACCGGCGGGGCGGAGCAGGTCAGCAACGAGCTGATCGGCCCCAGCCTGGGTTCGGAGCTGCGGCGCAACGCGCTGATCGCGCTGGCCATCGCGGTGGCCGCGCAGCTCGTCTACCTCGCCGTGCGCTTCGACTGGCGGCTCGGCGTGGCCACCGTGGTGGCGCTGGTGACGGACGTGGTCGTGCTCGTCGGCGCGTTCGCGTGGCTGGGCAAGACCGCCGACGCGGTCTTCCTGGCCGCGCTGCTCACCGTGATCGGCTACTCGGTGAACGACTCGGTGGTGGTGTTCGACCGGGTGCGCGAGCTGCGGCGGACGCGTGCGCCGTTCCCCGACGTGATGAGTTCGGCGGTGCTGCAAACCCTGCCGCGCACCGTGAACACGGGCATCGGCGTGCTGTTCGTCCTGGCGGCGCTGCTGGTGCTCGGCGACGGCTCGCTGGCCGACTTCTCCACCGCGCTGCTGATCGGCCTGGTCGCGGGCACGATCTCGACCGTGCTGACCGCCGCGCCGGTGGCGATCGTTTTGGAGGGCCGCCGCCGATGAGCACGCGGTCGCCGTCCGCGTGGCCGTCCACAACCGACACACCGGCCGCGGCCGGTCCGCGGTCGGACCGGCTCACGCGGCTCCTGCCGAAACGGCCGGTCGTGTAGCAAGGTGTGCACATGACCGGATTCGCCGCGTACCAGAACGAGATCTACCTGCAAGGGCTGGCGGGGACCGTGCCGCCGTTCACCACCGACCCGGAGGGGTTGGAGGCGTCCGCCCGGGAGCGGCTCGGGCCGGGGCCGTTCTGGTACGTGGCGGGCGCGGCCGGTGGTGGGGCGACGGCGCGGGCCAATCGGGAGGCGTTCGACGACTGGCGGATCGTGCCGCGGATGCTCACCGACGCCACCGAACGGCACCTCGGCACGTCGTTGCTCGGCACGGACATGCCCGCGCCGGTGTTGCTCGCGCCGGTCGGGGTGCAGTCGATCCTGCACCCCGACGGCGAGCTGGCGACCGCGCGGGCGGCGGCGGAGTTGGGAGTGCCGTTCGTGCTGTCCACGGCGTCCTCGCACACGATCGAGGAGGTCGCGGAGGCCGCCGGTGACGCCGCGCGCTGGTTCCAGCTCTACTGGCCGAACGACCCGGACGTGGCGGCGAGCATCCTGGACCGGGCGCGCAAGGCCGGGTACACGGTCCTCGTCGTCACGCTCGACACGTGGACGCTGGCCTGGCGGCCGCACGACCTCGACCAGTCGTACCTGCCGTTCCTGCGCGGCGTCGGCACGGCGATCCCGTTCTCCGACCCGGCGTTCCGGGCCGGGCTCGCCGCGCCGCCCGAGCAGGACCGGCCGATGGCGATCCTGCGGTGGGTGCAGCTGTTCACCGGCGCGGACCGGTCGTGGGACCAGTTGTCGTTCCTGCGCGAGCACTGGGACGGGCCGATCGTGCTCAAGGGCATCCAGCACGTGGACGACGCGCGCAAGGCCGCGGACGCCGGCATGGACGGCATCGTCGTGTCCAACCACGGCGGGCGGCAGGTGGACGGCGCGGTCGGGTCGCTGGAGGTGCTGCCGGAGATCGCCGACGCGGTCGGCGAGCGGGTCGAGGTGCTGTTCGACTCCGGCATCCGCAGCGGGGCGGACATCGTCAAGGCGTTGGCGTTGGGCGCGAAGGCCGTGCTCGTCGGCCGCCCGTTCGCCTACGGCCTCGCGCACGGCGGCCAGGTCGGCGTCCGGCACGTGCTGCGGGGCCTGCTCGCCGACTTCGACCTGACCCTCGGCCTGTCCGGGCACCGCAGCCCGGCCGAACTCAACCGCGAGGTGCTGCGTCGGCGCTGAGCTGCCGCAACCGGTGCTGCACGGTGGCGAAGTCGGCCGGCTGCACGGTGATCCACGGCGTGCCGTCGCCGCCGGTCGTCTTCGCCGACAGGTACCGGCCGCCGACCGTGTCGAAGTACGTCAACGGCGCGGCGCACCGGTGCTTGCGCCCGAACCGGTCCCGGCGCGCGGCGTAGAGCTGGCCGCCGCCGGTGCGCCGCTCGGCCAGCAGCCTGCGCAGCTGCTCCACCTCGGCCGCGTGCCCGCCGGTCGGCCTGCTCGCCTGCAGGAACGACCCGCCGTCCTCGTCCGGCCGGGGTTGGCGCGGCTTGTCGTGCAGCGCGTCCGCGGGCAGCGAGAGCACGGGGCCGCGCCCCGGCTTGGCCTCGGGCAGCACGGACACCAGGGACGGCACCGCGTCCTCGGCCCGGACCGGTTCGAGCACGAAGTGCCGGTCCGCCCGCAGCACGACGCGCAACGCGTCGTCACCGGACTGCGCCACCAGGGCGGTGCGCGTCGCGTCGTCGCCCTGGTTGAAGAACGCGTAGTACTCGACGCCCGCCTCGGCGATCAGGCGCAGCGACCGGGCGAGGTCGGCGTGCACCTGCCTGCCGCGGGCGAGGCCGAGCCGTTCCAGCTCGTCCCAACCGCGGCGGGCGAGGTCGGCCAGCCCGGTGACGTCGCCCTCGGCCAGCCGGCCGCGGTCGAACTCGACCTGCGTCAGCAGCGCGTTGTGCAGCGTCGGCAGGCCCTCCGCCTGCCACGCGTTGTAGAGCGCGACGACCGGGACGGCCACCCTGGTGCGCAGCACTTCGCCTCACTCCCCGATGACGGGCGGTGCCACCAGCGTCCCGTCGCCGAAGATGTCCTCGGTCTCCTGCAGGTACGACGCGGACTTGTGCTCCTTGTCCTCGTCGCCCTGACCACGCGCGCCGCCGGCACCCATGCCCGCGCCCATCCCGGCCGCGCCGGGACCGCCACGCGCGCCGGCCGAGCCGCCGGGCCCGAACCCACCGGAACCACCGGGCCCGAAGCCGCCGCGACCCTCGTTCGGCCCCAGCGCGCCGGACGCCCCGCCGGGTCCGAACGCCCCGCCGGGACCGAACGCCCCGCCGGGACCGCCGCCGCCGGGCCCGCCCATGCCGGGCATGCGCCCCGCGCCGAGGCCGCCTCCGCCACCACCGCCGCCGCCGGGCATGCCGGGACGGCCGCCGCCGGGCACACCCGGTCCGCCGGGCACGCCCGGGACCCGGTTGCGGGGGTTGTTGGGGTTGCGCGGGTCGTTCGGGTTGCGGGGGTCGTACGGCAACCGCGGGTCGTAGGGCAGCCGGGGGTCCTGCGGCAGCCGGTCCTTCGGCAGCTCCGGCGGCCGGTAGCCGATGTCCGGCTGGGGCCGTTGGGGATCCGGCTGGACCCACGACGGCCGGGTCGTGTTGTCGGTGGTCGTGCCCGGCGGCGTGACCTGCGGCGGCTCGGTCCACGAGGGCTTGGTCGTGCCGGTGCCGGTGCGATCGGTCGTGCCGTCGTCGGCGCCCTTGCCGGTGCCGGTCTCGTCCTCGCCTTCCCGGCCGGGCTTGGGCGGCGGGATGACGGTCTTCTCCTGCTCGACGTTCCCGGTGATCTCGTCGGGCTCGGGGAAGTACGGCATCGAGTTGCCGGCCGACGTCGTGGCGCTGCCGTAGGTGTTCAGCACCTGGAGGTTGTGCGAGTTGACCTCCTGGCTCTGCTCGACCGCGTCGTCGTAGTCGGTGTTCCACGGGATCGCGTCGTTGTACCAGGGCTTGTCGGGCACCTGGACGGGTTCCCGCAGGCTGCCCTTGGCCTCGCGGAACGCGCGGCTGATCTCGCCGGTGTTGTCGCCCGCCGACGTGGCCAGGTCGCCGGTCACCTCCGACCAGCTCGCCAGCGGCGTGGTGTTGGAGCGGGCCGCGTCGCCGGCGGCGCCCTCCCAGACCGCGCCGGACGCCCGGACCGCCGCGTTGATCATCTCGGCGATCTCGCCGTGCCCGGCGGCGATCCCGAGCCAGGTCTCACGACTGGCGTCCGTGGTCTGCTCGGGTCCCCTGCCCTCGTGGAACCAGCCGTAGATCGCTTCCGGGGCCACGCACATGTTGAGCAGACCCTGGGCATCGCTGTCGACGGCCACGTCCTACCCCTTCAGGTTCCCGATCACGGTCTCCGCGATCTCGCTGGACACGGAACACGGTTCGGTGTACTCGGGCAGCTTCTTGTCGTTGACGCGGACCTGCACCGCGAAGCCCTTGCCCTCGGCCACGCCGACGGCGGTCGAGCACGCGCCGTGGGCCGCGTCGGTCAGGTCGCTGTTGACCGCGGGGTACCCGGCCACCTGGGTCGGCTCGAACACCGGGAGGTCCTCCCGGTTGGCGTAGACGCCGTTCAAGCCCTTGCCCTTGTCCAGCACCACGAAGACGAAGCTCGTGCCGAGCGCGCGGTCGTCCGGGTACCACTGGCAGGCCGTGCCCGCCGGGTCCGGGCGTTCGGTGCCGGCCTTCGTCACCCCCCGGGCGGAGAGCTGGTCGGCCTTCAGCGCCGCGCACGGGCCGCTGAACTTGGCGAGGTCCAGTTCCGGCCCGGTGATGGCCGGGACGTCCCCCGTCGCCGCCGAGGTCGTGGTGGCCCCCGCCGCGGCGGTGCCCGTGCTGTCGACCGGTGTCGGGGTGCCGTCGTCCTTGGTCGTGCACCCCGACGCGACCAGGAAGGCCGCCGCGGACACGATCACCAGCGCTGCTCGCCTCACGCCTGATTCCCCCCGCCCCTGAAGGCGTCGGTGTTCGCCTGCTCCTGGCCCTCGTAGTTGTCCAGGGAGGCTTGGATGCTCTGGATCGTACGGTTGAGGGCCTCGATCGCCTTCAGGCTCGCCCACCCGTAGCCACCGGGATCACCGCCGGCGGTCTGGGCGATCGTCGTCGCCGCCGACTCGCTGTAGGGATCGTTGCCGGGCCCTCCGGAGATCGTGAAGGTCCACGCCTGGTCGTAGAGGCTCTGCAGCCGGTCGCGGGCGTCGGCCAGGCCGTCGATCAGCTTCTGCGCCTGTGCCAGGTCGACGGTGAAGTGCGTCTGACCTGCCACGAGACCGGAACCCGCCGGGCCGGCGGACACCGTGTCCGCCACGAACCCGATCTTGCCGATGAGACCGCCACCCCCGGCGTCCACCATCGTCGCGCTCCCCTCACGCCGAACTACCGGAAGTGATGATGGCACAGGGTCTTCGCCCCGTCGGGGCTTCCGGAACGGTTACTCCTTCCGGGGAACGGCGTCCGATTCGTTCAAGACGCGGTAGTGCGGTCGGGCCTACCGTCGAGCGCATGATCGAAGCAGCTCGTTCCTTCATCCGGCTCAACGCGCGGGTCCTCGAACAACGGCGGTTCCTGCACCTCTTCGAGGGCGGGTCCGGTGACGCCGTGGCGACGGCGGTGCTGGCCTACCGCAACGACGACGGCGGGTTCGGGCACGCGCTGGAACCCGACGGGCGCGGGCCGGACAGCCAGCCGCTGCACACCTACACCGCGTTGTCGCTGCTCGCGGAGGTGGGCCGGACCGAGCACGCGCACCCGGCGTGCGACTTCCTGGCCACGATCGCCAACCCGGACGGCGCGGTGCCGAATTGCCTGGACACGCCCGGCGCGCGGGCCCCGTGGTGGCAGCCCTCCGGCGAGAGCGACCTGCTGGTCACGGCGTTGCTGGCGAGCGCCCTGCACCGGATGGGCGTCGAGCACCCGTGGCTGGACGGGGCGACCGAGTTCTGTTGGCGGCGCATCGCCGGGCTGACCACGTCGCACCCGTACGAGGTGAACGCCTGCGCCCGCTTCCTCGACCACGTGCCCGACCGGCCGCGGGCGGAGCGGGAGGCCGAACGGCTCGGCGCGCTGGTGCGCGAGCAGGGGTTGGTGGACCTCGGCGACGGGCGGGCCCCCGAGGGGTACGCGGCGGGGGAGACGCACAAGCCGCACCAGTACGCGCCGACGCCCGACAGCCTGGCCCGCCGCTGGTTCAGCGACGAGGAGATCGGCGCGGACCTCGACGCGGTGGCCGCCGCGCAGCAGGACGACGGCGGGTGGACGTTCCCGTGGGCCGCGTGGACGCCCGTGACGACCTACGAGTGGCGGCCCATCGTCACCATCGAGGCATTGCTGGCGCTGCGCGCCTACGACCGGATCAGCTGACCCAGCGGCACGCCGGCCAGGTCGCGCACCTCGCGCGACAGGTGCGCCTGGTCCGCGTACCCGGTGCGGTGGGCGATGTCGGCGAAGGGCACCCCGGCCCACGCCAGCTTGACCGCCCGGTCGAACCGCAGCACCCGGTGCAGCACCTTGGGCCCGTAGCCGAACGCGGCCAGGCTGCGCCGGTGCAGTTGCCGTTCGCTCAGGCCCAGGTCGGAGGCCAGGTCGCCGACGCTGGTCGAGGACACGGCCGACGCGATCGCGCGCACCAGGGGCGCGGGCGGCGTTTCCCGCAGCCGGTCCAGCGCGGCCGCCGCCAGCACGTCGCACGGGTCGTCGGCGGCGCCCAGGGCGTCCTCCAGGCGGGCCGACGGCCCCCACAGCTCGGCCAGCGGCACGCGCTGGTCGCGCAGCTCCACCCCCGGCACGCCGAACGCCGCCGGCCCCACGCCGGGACCGAACCGCACGCCGAACACCGTGCCCGGGCCGAGGGCCGTCAGGTGCCCGACCGTGTCGGGACCGGCCACGAACACCGCGCCGGCGCCGGCCGCGTAGATGATGTCCGTGCACCCGTCGGGCACCACCAGGGCCGGGGCGTCCGACGTCGCGGTCCGGCGCCAGACGCACGCCAGACCGGGGAACGGGCGTTCCGCGTACACCCCGCCGATGGTAGTGGCGGGCCGCGCAAGGAGGAGGCGTGCGCGGCCCGCCACGGGCTCTCACGTGCCGAAGCGGATCCAGTTCAGGCTCACGTACGGCGCGGGCTGGCCGCTGGTGAACGTGATGTAGACGTCGTGCGTGCCGGTGACGCCCGAGATGTTCGCGGGCACCGTGCGCCAGCTCTGCCAGCCGCCGGTGTCGGCGATGGCGAAGCTGCCGATCGGCGCGGCGGTCGGGCTGTCCAGCCGGACCTCGACCAGGCCGCTCACCCCGCCGGTCGCGCCGGACGCGGCCCGGGCGACGAACTGGGTCGCGGTGCGCGAGCCGAACCGGACGCCGGAGAACCGCAGCGAGTTGCCGTTGGCCAACTGCGCCACCGCCTGGCCGCCGTCACCGGACACGATCGTGCCGCCGGACCGCGACGTGGCCTGCTCGGCCTGGATGTCGCTGAACGCGTCCCACCCGCTGCCGCCGGGAGGGTTGGTGGTGGTCGTGGTGGTGGGCTGCGTGCCGCCGCCCGCGGTCCACACCGCCACGTAGTCCACCACCAGCGAGTGACCGGACTGGGTCGCCGAGGTCGGCGTGCCGAAGCCCGCGACGCCGTTGGGGAACGCCCCGCCCATGGCGAGGTTCAGCAGCAGGAAGTAGCCCGCGTGGCCGGTCATGTTGTTCCACGTGGTCGCGTCCATCTGGTTCTGGGTGACGCTGTGGAACTGCTGGCCGTCCACGTACCAGCGCAACGCCTTGGGCGAGCTGCTGTCGTCCCACTCGAACCGGTAGGTGTGGAACGCGGACTGGCACGTCGAGCCGGGGCACGCGCGGCTCGCGCCCAGGCCGTTGGTCTCGTTGCACGGCCCGCCGGGGTTCACGCCGCAGTGCAGCACGCCCCACACGGAGTTGATGCCGTTGACGTTCTCCATGATGTCGAACTCGCCGATGGCGGGCCAGTTCCAGTAGTTGCCCCGGTACGGCGAGCCGAGCGCCCAGAACGCGGGCCAGTAGCCGAGCGCGGCCTGGCCGGTGACGTTCGGCATCTGGATGCGGCCCTCGATGGCGAGCTTGCCGCCCGCCGGCGGCCGGAAGTTCGACCGCTGGGTCTCGATCCGGGCCGACGTCCAGTTGCCCGAGCCGTCGCGCAGGGCGGTGATGCGCAGGTTGCCCGAGCCGTCGAGCTTGATGTTGTTCGTGCTGTTGGTGTAGTTCTGGATCTCGCCGGTGCCCCAGTTGCCGGGACCGCCGGGGTAGCCGTGGCCGAGGTCGAAGATCCAGTTCGAGGACGACGGCAGCGTGTTGGCCGCGCCGTTGAAGTCGTCGCTCCACTGCAACGTCCAGCCCGACGGGGTGGACGGCACCGAGGCGTTGGCCGACAGGGTCGCGACGACCGCGAGCGGCACGGCGGTGATGAGTGCGGCGGCGGTGGCGACGACCCGTCGTCGTCGGCTCCGGCTGGGCTCCATGAGCGGTGACCTCCTTGTCACTGTCCTGGGCGTTCGGCACGGACACCGTGCCCGCGCACTCATGAGAGCGCTCTCATGATGATCGTTCAAGCGACCGAACGGCGCAAAAGCCCGCTACTTGGCGTCGGCGTAGCTGTCCACCGGCACGGCCTTGAGCGGGAACCGGACCGGGGTGGCCCCGAACACCAGCCGCGACGCCTCCTCGCCCGCCGCCGTCACCTCGGCGCACACCACCCCCGCCAGTTCCTCCGGGCAGTGCACCAGCACCTCGTCGTGCTGGAAGAACACCAGGTGCGCGCCGCGCGCCGACCGGTGCAACCGCCGCCGCAGCGCGCCGAGCAGCGCCGCCGTCCAGTCCGCCGCGCTGGCCTGCACCACGAAGTTGCGGGTGAACCGGCCCCAGTCCCGCGCCGCGCGCCGGGACCGCCGCAGCGCGTCCTCGCCGTCGTCGGTGTCGCCGGTCGCGGCGTGCCACGCCTCCGACGGCGGCGGGCTCGTGCGGCCGAGCCGCGAGCGCACCACGCGCCCCTGCTCGCCCGCGAGGGCGGCGGCCTCCACGTACCCGACCGCCTCGGGGAACCGGCGGCGCAGCACCGCCATCGCCGGACCGGCGTTGCCGCCCGTGCCGCCGTACATCGCGGACAGCATGGCGGTCTTCGCCTTGCCCCGGTCGCCGTCGAACGCCTCCGCCGCGAGCGAGGTGTAGAGGTCGTCGTCCGTGGAGACCTCGGTGAACCGGTGGTCGTTCGCCAACGCCGCCAGCACCCGCGGTTCGAGCTGCGCCGCGTCCGCCGCCACCAGCTTCCACCCCGGGTCGGCCCGCACCGCCTTGCGCAGCGTGCGGGGGATCTGCAACGCCGCGCCGCCGCGCGTCGCCCACCGCCCGGACACCACGCCGCCCACCACGTAGTCCGGTCGGAACCGGCCGTCCGCCACCCAGGTGTCCAACCAGGACCAGCCGTGCGCCACCCACAGCCGGGCCAGTTCCTTGTACTCCAGCAGCGGCTCGACGGCCGGGTGGTCGACGCCCTTGAGCACCCACGCCCGCGCCGACGGGATGTCGATGCCCTCCCGCGCGAACGCGCGCACGATGCCCGGCGGGTGGTCGGGGTTGACCGGCTTGCCGCCGAACGCGGCCGTGATCCGGTCCGCCAGCTCCGCGAGCCGCGCCGGCCGCGCGCCGTTCACCGGGCGCGGGCCCAGCGCGTCGACCAGCAACGCCTCGTGCACGTCCGCCCGCCACGGCAGGCCGAAGTGCGTCATCTCCGCGGCGGCCAGCGCGCTGGCCGACTCGGCGGCGAACAGCAGCCGCAGCCGGTCCGCGTGCGGCAGCGTGGCGACCAGCCGCTGCTGCTCCGCGTGCACGGCGACGACCGCGTCCACCGGGTCCTCGTCGCCGGGCAGCGGTTGCTGCTCCGGCTCGAACAGGGTCGGCTGCGACTCGCGCCTGCGCGGACCCTGGTCGACCGGCACGGGCAGCCCGCGCAGCCGGGCCAGCGCCGCGGCCAGCCCGCGCGGCTCGGCGTGCCGGCCCTGGTAGGCCAGCAGCAGGTACTCCACGTGCGCGAGGTCCTGGCACCGCTCGACCCGCACCCCGTGCGCCAGCAGGTCCGGGTAGACCTCCGCCGTCTCCGCCCAGACCCACCGGGGCCGGTGCCGCGCCTCCAGCTCGGCCACCGCCGCCGCCAGGTCCGAGGTCCGCACCACCGGGCCCTCGGGCACGCCCGCGTCGGAGAGCGCGCGCAACCGCCCCGCGTTCCCGCCGTCCGACACCAGAGCCATGAGCACGTCCCCGATTGTGCTCGCCGGCACCGACAGTCCCGGTGGCCGCCGGTCACCCGATCGTGGCGGAGGCGTGCGGGCCAGGATGTGCCGGTGGACCGCACCCCCTCGCCCGGTGAGCTGCTGGACCCCAGGCGGGCGGTGGTGCCGTTCCACGGCCGGGTCGAGGAGCTGGCCGCCCTGACCCGGTGGCGCGACGGCGACGGGGTGCTCTCCGTGCTGCTCCTGCACGGCCCGGCCGGGGTGGGCAAGACGCGGCTCGCGGTGCACTTCGCCGCCGGCTCCACCGTCCGCGTCGTGGACGACGCCGACCTCATCCCGTGGCACGACCTGCGCTACCTGATCTCGGCGGCCACCGACCGGACCCGGATCCTGCTGGTCGCGCGCGACGCCGGTTGGTGGTGGTCCGCGGTCCGGCAACGCGCGGCCGACCTCGGCTGCGCCTGCGCCGAGCTGGCCGTCGAGGCCCGCCCCGACGAGCACGGCCCGTCCTTCGCCGCCGCCTGCGCCCACTTCGCCGACGTGCTCGGCCGGCCCTGCCCGACCGTGATGCCGCCGGACGTGCCGACGCTGCACGACCTGCACCTGGCCGCGCTCGCCGCCGTGCACGGCGCGTCCGCCGACGACCCGGTGGGGCTGGTGCGCCGGCTCATCGCCGTCGACCCGAACCCGCCCACCCGCGGCCGGTTGGCGGAGGACGTGCTGGCCGTCACGCTGCTGGACGAGCGGATCACGCCCTCGCGCACGCCCGAGGCCCTGGAGACCCTGCTCCGCGCCGCCGACCGCTGGCCGCACGTCCGCCGCCGCGCCGAGGAGCTGTTCACCACCGAGCCGGACCTGGCCCGCACCGCCACCTGCGCCACCCTGCGGGCGCTGGTCGAGTCGCCGACGGCGGCCGCGGCCGTCGCCCGGCACGTGTTCGACGACCCCCGGTTCCACGGCGACCCGCTGCCCGCGCTGCTCACCCGGACCCTGCTCGACCACCGCGCCGCCACCGCCGGGAAGCCGGAACTCGCCGAGCTGCACGGCGTGCTGGCCGCCCGCGCCGCCCTCGCCGGGCTCCACGAGGAAGCCCTCGCCGCCGCCCGCCAGGAGGTCGCCCGGTACCGGGAGCTGGCCGAGGAGGACCCGGTCGAGCACCGCCCGGCGCTCGTCGACGCGGTGGCGGACCTGGCGTTGCGCCACGTCGCCGTCGGCCGCCCGGAGGACGCGCTGGCCACGTCGGAGGAGGCGGTGGCGCTGTGCCGGGTCGCCGCCGCCGAGGACGAGGACTGCGTGCCGCACCTGGCCGGCGCGCTCGACCGGCTCGGCCAGCGGTACGCCGCGGTCGGCCGCCGGGACGAGGCGCTGACGGCGGTCGGCGAGGCCGCCGCCCGCTACCGCGACCTCGCCGCCGCGCACCCGGCGCTGTTCCGGGTGGACCTGGCCAAGGTCACCCACCACCACGCGGTGCGGCTGTTCGACGCCGGCCGCCCCGACGAGGCCGCCCGCGTCACGCGGCTCGCGCTGGCCCGGTGGCGCGAGGTGGCCGAGGCGGACCCGCGCTACGAGGCCGAGTTCGCCCGCACCCTCGCCGCGCTCGCCGACCTGCTGTCCGGGCAGGGCAGGCGGGACGAGGCAGTGCCGGTGGTGGAGGAGTCGATCGGGGTGTTGCGCAGGCTCGCCCGCGCCAACCCGCGCGACTTCGAACCGGAGCTGGCGGGCGCGCTGGGCGGGCTGAGCGCGTTGCTGGGCGCGCTCGAACGCGACGCCGACGCCGTGCGCGCGGCCGAGGAGGCGGTCCTGGTGCGCCGCCGGATCGCCCGTGACGGCGACCCGCACGCCGTCGGCCACCTGGCGGTCGCGCTCGGCGACCAGGTCGAGGTGCTGCGCGGCCCGGAGCGCCTCACCGCCGCCGAGGAGGCGGTGGAGCTGCTGCGCCCGCTGGCGGTCCGCCACCCGGTCGACCACCAGGTCCCGTACGCCGTCGCGCGGTCGCGGCTGGCCCGGCTGCTGCTCGCCGCCGGCCGCGAGGACGAGGCGCGGCGGCTCGTGGACGAGGTGCTGGCGGTGGCGCCGCGGTTGCCGCACCGACCACCGGTCGCGCACGCGGCCACGCTCGCCTCGGCGTTGCGGGACCTCGCGGACAGCCTGGCCGCGCACGACCACGGCCACCTCGCGCTGCGCGCCGCCGAGCAGGTGGTCGGCATCCGGCGCGACCTGCTCGGCCGCAGCCGGTCCGCGCCGGTCGCGTACGCCGTGGCGCTGCACCGGACCGCCGTGCTGCTGCACGACCGGTCCGACCCGGAGGCGTCGGGCCGCGCCCGGCTGGCCGTGCTCGTGTGGCACCTGACCCACACGGCCGACGAGCTGGCCGCCGAACCCCGTTACGCCGACACGTTGTCGCTGTACGCGCGGGTGTGCGCCGAGTCGGGCCGGCACGTGGAGCGCGCGCTGTCGTTGGCACACCGGGCGATGGTGGTGCTGCGCAACTCGCACGCCACGCCGGACGTGTTCATGCGGGCCGAGGAGGCGGTGGACGCGGTGGTCCGGGCGCACGCCGACCCGGAGGCGGCGCGCGCCCGGATGCGCGCGATGTCGGAACCGGCTAACCCGTGGTGACCAGCGAGCGCAGGAAGAACGCCACGTTCGCGGGCCGCTCGGCCAGCCGCCGCATGAAGTAGCCGTACCACTCGTCGCCGTAGGGCACGTAGACGCGCATGCGGTTGCCCGCGGCGGCGATGCGGCGCTGCTCGTCGGGCCGGATGCCGTACAGCATCTGGTACTCGTAGCTGTCCGGCGACCGGTCCGCGGCCAGCTCGCCCGCGATGGCGATCAGCCGCGGGTCGTGCGAGGCGACCATCGGGTAGCCCTCGCCCGCCATCAGCACCTTCAGGCACCGCACGTACGAACGGTCCACATCGGACTTGTCCTGGTACGCCACCGACGCGGGTTCCCGGTACGCGCCCTTGCACAGCCGCACCCGCGACCCGGCGTGCGCGAGGTCGCGGCAGTCCTGCTCGGTCCGCTTGAGGTACGCCTGGAGCACCGCCCCCACCCACGGGAAGTCCACCCGCAGCTCCCGCAGGATGCCCAAAGTGGAATCGGTGGTGGTGTGGTCCTCCATGTCCAGGGTGACCGTGGTGCCGACCGCGCCGGCCGCCGCGCAGATGCGGCGGGCGTTCTCCAGCGCGATCTTCTCGCCGTCCACGGGCAGGAACTGGCCCACCGCGGACAGCTTCACCGACACCTCGGCCCGCGCGGTGTGCCCGGCGCGGTCCAGCCGGGCCAGCAGGTCCAGGTACGCCTCGACGGTGGCGTCGGCCTGCGCCACGTCCCGGGTGTCCTCGCCGAGGTGGTCGAGGGTGACGTACCGGCCGTCGGCCAGCACCTCGCCGGTGGTGGCGACGGCCGCGTCCACGTCGTCGCCGGAGATGAAGCGCTTGACCACCGGCCGGGTCAGCGGGGTGCGTTCGACCAGCTCGCGGATGGCGCCGGAGCGCGAGGCGGCGAGCAGCGCGGAGCGGAGCATGATCACCCCTGGTGCGGGTAGCGGTAGGAGGTCGGAGCCGCGAACGTCTCCTTGATCGACCGCGGGCTCACCCAGCGCAGCAGGTTGTGCACCGAGCCCGCCTTGTCGTTGGTGCCCGACGCCCGGCCACCGCCGAACGGCTGCTGGCCCACGACCGCGCCGGTCGGCTTGTCGTTGACGTAGAAGTTGCCCGCGGCGAACCGCAGCTCGTTCTGCGCGTGCACGATCGCCGCCCGGTCCTGCGCGATGACGGCGCCGGTCAGCGCGTACGGCGCGGCGCCCTCCATCTGCCGCAGCACGGTGTCGTAGTCGGAGTCCTCGAAGACGTGCACGGCCAGCACCGGGCCGAAGTACTCGGTGGTGAACACCTCGTGCTCCGGGTCGCTGCCCAGCAGCACGGTCGGCCGCACGAAGAAGCCCTCGGAGTCGTCGGCCGTGCCTCCCGCGACGACCTCCAGCCTGTCGTCCGCGTGCGCGGCGCGGAGCACGCCGGACAGCTTGTCGAACGCGCGCCGGTCGATGACCGCGCCCATGAAGTTCGACAGGTCCGTGACGTCGCCCACGGTCAGCGACTCCACGTCGGCGAGGAAGTCGTCCTTCACCCGGTTCCACACCGAGCGGGGCAGGTAGGCGCGGGACGCGGCCGAGCACTTCTGGCCCTGGTACTCGAACGCGCCGCGGACCAGCGCCGTGCGCAGCACGTCGAGGTCGGCCGACGGGTGCGCGAGCACGAAGTCCTTGCCGCCGGTCTCGCCGACGATGCGCGGGTAGGACCGGTAGTTCGCGATGTTCGCGCCGACCTGGCCCCACAGGTGCCGGAACGTGCGGGTGGACCCGGTGAAGTGGATGCCCGCGAGGTCCGGGTCGGCCAGCGCGACCTCGGACACGGCCAGGCCGTCGCCGGGCAGCAGGTTGATCACGCCGGGCGGCAGGCCCGCCTCCTCGAGCAGCCGCATGGTCAGGTGCGCGGCGAAGCTCTGCGTCGGCGACGGCTTCCACAGCACCACGTTGCCCATGAGGGCGGGCGCGGTGGGCAGGTTGCCCGCGATGGCGGTGAAGTTGAACGGGGTGATCGCGTAGACGAAGCCCTCCAGCGGGCGGTGGTCCGTGCGGTTCCACACGCCGGGGGAGGACTGCGGCTGCTCGGCCAGCAGCTGCCGGCCGAAGGAGACGTTGAAGCGCCAGAAGTCGATCAGCTCGCAGGCGGCGTCGATCTCGGCCTGGATCGCGGTCTTCGACTGGCCGAGCATGGTGGCCGCGTTGAGCGTGGCGCGCCACTTGGTCGCGAGCAGGTCGGCGGCGCGCAGCAGGATCGCGGCGCGGTCGTCGTAGGACATCGCGCGCCACGCGGGCGCGGCCTGCTTGGCCGCCGCGATGGCGTCGCGGGTGTCCTGCCGGGTGGCGCCGTGCAGCGTGCCGAGGACGGCGCGGTGGTTGTGCGGCTGCACGACGTCGAAGCGCTCGCCGCCGCCCACCCGCTGCTCCCCGCCGATGGTGAGGGTCAGCTCGACGGGCTCCTTGGCCAGCTCGGCCAGCTTCGCCTGCAGCTGCGCGCGCTCCGGGGTGCCGGGCGCGTAGCCGAGGACGGGCTCGTTCACCGGTGCGGGGACCGCGGTCACGGCATCCACAAGCAGCTCCTTCGCCACAGGGTTGGGGTTGTCCCCACGGTAGGACTTCCAACCCTGCGACCCGTTGTCCGCACGTCTAGGCTTGGCCCCCCGTCGTTGTGGAACTGGACAAAAGATGAGCCTGCGGCAGGTCCTGATCGCGCTCGGCGATCCGCTGGTCGAGGTGCAGGTCGCGCCGCACGGGCTGGAGGCCGACGTCCTCGACGTGGTCATCCTCGACCCGGACGACACGCCGGACGTGCGGCACGGCGACCTCGCGCTCGTCGTCGGCGCGCGCGGCCGGGCGGCGGCGCCGCTGGTCAGGGCCGCCGGGGCGGGCGGCGCGGCGGCCGTGGCGGTCAAGGTGGACACCCCGTCGCCGGTGCTGCGGCAGGCGGCGGCGGACGCGGGCGTGGCGTTGCTGGCGGTGCGGCCCGAGGTCCGCTGGGAGCACTTGGAGGCGCTGGCCCGGGGCGTGGTGCACAACGCCCGGGTGACGGCCGACGCGGGCGCGGGCGAGGTGCTCGGCGACCTGTTCGGCCTGGCCCAGACGATCGCCTCGCTGACCGGCGGCATCGTCAGCATCGAGGACACCGCGAGCCGCGTGCTCGCCTACTCCCGCTCCACCGACGAGGTGGACGAGCTGCGCCGGCTGTCCATCCTGGGCCGGCAGGGACCGGAGCCGTACCTCAAGATGCTCCGCGAGTGGGGCGTCTACCAGCGCCTGCGCTCCGGCGAGGACGTGGTCCGCATCGAGGAGCGGCCCGAGCTGGGCATCCGCCGCCGCATCGCGGTCGGCATCCACGCCGGCAAGCAGCCGCTCGGCACGATCTGGGTGCAGGAGGGCGGCACGCCGCTGACCGAGCGGGCCGAGCGCGCCCTGCTCGGCGCGGCCCGCGTCACGGCCCTGCACCTGGTGCAGCAGCGGGAGCCGGCCGCCGCGTTCCGGGAGAACCTGCTCGCGTCCCTGCTCGACGGCCGGATGGACGCCGGGGCGATCGCCGAGCAGATCGGCGCGGACCCGGAGAAGCCCGCCGCGGTCGTGGTGTTCGCGCTGCGCGGCCAGGAGCACGCCGACCGCACCGAGCACGAGCTCCGCCGCGCCGAGATGACGAGCCTGATCTCCGTGCACGCCGCCGCGTACCGGCGCAGCGCCCTGGTCAGCCAGCGCGGCGGCCGCACGTACGCGCTGCTCACGGACCTGCCGCCGAAGGCGCCGCTGCTCACGTTGACCAAGGAGATCGTGGCCGCCGCGCGCAAGCACATGAACCTGCGGGTGCAGGGCGCGATCGGCTCCACGGTGCCCACGGTGGACGAGGTCATGGTCTCCCGGGCGGAGGCGGACCGGGTGCTCGACGCGATGTCCCGCGACCTCGACGCCGAGGTGGCGACGCTGGAGGACGTCCGCTCGCAGGTGCTGGTGAGCGAAACCCTCGCGCTGCTGGCCGAGCACCCGCGCATCCGCGACCCGCGGCTCGACCGGCTGGACGGCGAGCTGGCCCGTTCCCTGCTGGCCTACCTGGACGACTTCGGCGACGTCAAGAGCGCGGCGGCGAAGCTGCACGTCCACCCCAACACGCTGCGGTACCGCGTCCGACGTGCGGCGGAGGTCGGCGGGTTCGACCTGGACGACCCGCTGGTGCGGTTGTTCGCCCAGTTGCAACTCAGGCTGGCCTGAGCCGGCCGCCCGGCGCGCCGTACCCTGCCGGGGGTGAGCACCCAAGCCCGCGGCAGCGATTTCGCTGAACTGTCCAGGTTGGTCAAGCAGCAGGGGCTGCTGGACCGGCGCATCGGTTTCTACGTCACGTTCCTGGTCGTCGTCATCGCCGCGTTCGGCCTCACCGGGGCCGCGATGGTGCTGATCGGCGACTCGTGGTGGCAGCTCGTGCCGGCCGCCGTGCTCGGTGTCGTCTACACCCAGATCGCGTTCCTCGGCCACGACGCGGGGCACCGGCAGGTGTTCGCCGACCACCGGGCGAACCAGACCGCGGGCCTGCTGCTGGGCAACCTGCTCATCGGCGTCGGCTACGGCTGGTGGATGGGCAAGCACACCCGCCACCACGCCAACCCCAACCACGAGGACGAGGACCCGGACGTCGACATCGCCGTGCTGGCGTTCAGCGCCGAGCAGGCCGAGCGCAAGCGCGGCTTCTTCCGCTGGGTCGTCAAGCACCAGGCGTACCTGTTCTTCCCGTTGCTCCTGCTGGAGGGCTTCAGCCTGCACGTGATCAGCACGGCCGCCGCGGCGCGCCGCGAGGTCAAGGGCTGGCGGCTGGAGCTGGTGCTGCTGGCCGTGCACTTCGCGGTCTACCTCGGCGCGGTGTTCCTGCTGATGTCGCCCGGCAAGGCGCTCGTGTTCATCGCGATCCACCAGGGCGTGTTCGGCGTCTACATGGGCATCTCGTTCGCGCCCAACCACAAGGGCATGCCCGTCCTGCAGGCGGGCCACCAGCTCGACTTCCTGCGCAAGCAGGTGCTGACCTCCCGCAACGTCACCGGCGGCTGGTTCACCGACTTCCTGCTCGGCGGCCTGAACTACCAGATCGAGCACCACCTGTTCCCGAGCATGCCGCGGCCGCACCTGCGCCGGGCGCAGGCGCTGGTCCGCGACTTCTGCGGGCGGCACTCGGTCTCCTACGCCGAGTGCGGCCTGTTCACGTCGTACGGGTTCGTGCTGAAGTACCTGCACGAGGCGGGAGCTGAATTGCGCGGTACAGGAAAGCTCGCTCCAGCAGGGTCCAGGTAGTCGTCGTCACCAGGTAGATCCCGGCCGCCAGCGGCAGCACGGCGGCGATCAGCACCGTGCCGAACGGCATCAGCCGCAGCAGCCTCGTGAACGGCGGCTGCGGCCCGCCGGCCCGCGCCGCGACCGCCGCCTGCCAGCGGGACGTCCCGAACGCGACCGCCGCGAGCACGGCGAACAGCGCCAGGAACACCGGCGTGTGCGCCCACACGCCGAACCAGTGCGTGCCCAGCGGCACGCCGAGCAGCGTGCCGTCCAGCAGCGGGTTCGGCGTGGTGACCAGCCGGTACACGACCATGAAGAACGGCACCTGCACCAGCGCGGGCAGGCACCCGGCCAGCAGGGACGTGTTGTTGGACCGGTACAGCTCCATGGTCTTCTCCTGGAGCTTGACCCGGTCCTTGCCGTACCTCTCGGTCAGCGCGCGGACCTCGGGCGCCAGCGCGGCGCGGGCTTTCTCGCCGCGCACGGCGGCACGGCTGAGCGGGTGCATGAGCAGTCGGACGACGACGGTGAAGGCGACGATGGCCAGGGCGGGCGTGGCGAACCCGGCCAGGGCCGAGCCCAAAGCGTGGAACAAGGGGGAACTCCGTCCTCGGAGCAAGGGGGGACTGCGGGCCGTCAGGAACTGAGGCCGAGTCCCGGTGCTCGAGGACGGGGGCGTCCCGCCGCGTCGGGGTCGCGCAGCCGCAGGAACGCGGCGCGCAGGGACTTCTCGCGGATCGACAGCGACCGCACCCACGCGGGCGCGCCCTGCACCACCGGTGAGGCGGTGAGCAGCAGCAGCACGAGGGCCACGGCCGTCACGGCGGCCAGCACCTCGGTGGGCGTGGTGAGCAGGCCGAGGGCGTAGAGGGCCGGCAGGCACAGCGCCAACAGCAGCCGCAGCCTGGCCATGTCCCACCTCCCCGCGATCTCAGTCCACTGTACCCACGAGGGCGGGCCGCGCGGGGTGGTCGTAGCGCACCGTCACGTCGGCCTGCGGCTCGTAGGAGGCGTACGCGGGCAGCGTCCACCGCCACTCGTCGGGCATCTGCCGGTCGAGCGCGCCCGCCGACAGCCACAGGTGCACGGCCAGCTCCGCGGGCAGCCACTTGTCCAGCAGCATCGTGCCGTCCAGCAGCAGCACGCCGCCCGCGCCCAGCGTCACGTAGTCGGCGCGGTGCGCCCGGTCCGTGGCCGCGTTCCACAACGCGGGCAGCACCCGGCCGGACCCGCCGGGGTCGAGCGGTTCCAGCACCTCGCGCAGCAGCCCGCCCACGTCCAGCCACGAGTCGCGGAACGAGTCCGGGTCCTCGTGGCCGTACTCCAGCCGCACGGACGCCGGCCGCAGGTAGTCCCCGGCCGAGACCCGCAGCACCGGCCGCCCCAACGCGCGCAGCGGGTCCACCAGGGCGTCGGCCAGCTCGCCCGGCCTGGTCGGCGGGGCGCCGTCGACCAGCACCCGGGCCCAGGTCGAGCGCGGCAACGCGTCGATCCGCGCGACCAGCTCGTCCACGAGGGCCCGCGGGGAGAGGGGGACGACCTTCACGGGACCGGGTGGCCCTCCCAGCCGGCGGGCAGCCGCGGCACCGGCCAGTCCGGGTCCGGCTCCCACCGCCCCCACGCCGGGTCCCACCAGGTGTCGCCCGCGATCAGCATGGCCTCGACCTCCTTGGCCGTGCGGCGGATCGACTCGGCCTCCTCGGAGCCGTACTTGCCGTCCGCGACCATCTCCTCGAACTCGTCGCGGTCCAGCTCGCGCCAGTCGCCGTCGACCGGCACCCAGAAGTCCAGCGCGTGGTCGAGCGTGTCGAAGCCGAAGGGCGTGCGGCGGAACGGCGCCTGGAGGTTGAGGTAGAAGCCCGCGAACCGGCGGTCGTCGCCCTGCCAGTACAGGTCGACGGAGTAGGCGTCGCCGGGGCGGTGGAGCTGGAGCTTGCCGATCCCGGTCCAGCTGGTGCGGCCCAGCTCCTGCCAGTGGTGGGTGCGCGGGTGGGGGTGGAAGCCGAACTCGGTGCCCGGCGCGGTGTAGACGACGAGCAGGTCCGGCCCGTCCCGCACCACCCGGGTCGGGGTGACCGCCCACGGTTCGTCGTGCAACACCTCGCGGCGCAACGCCACGTCCCCCGGCTGGAAGTACCGCATGCCGATCAGGCTAGTGTCGCCGGCCGCCGGCTCGCGGTCAGGCCAGGGCGCGTCGCAGCCGGGCCGCCGCCACCTCGCGGCGCGGGTCGGTCCGGGGCAGCAGGCGCACCAGCCGCTCCAGCACCGCCGCGTCCTCCGCCACCAGCCCGAACGCCCACAGCGCCGACACGTCGCCGCGCTCCAGCACGCCCCGGCGCAGCGCCGCCGCCAGCTCCTCCCGCTCCTCGCACACCACCGGCGCGTCCGACCGGGCGAGCAGTTCGCCCCGGTACGCCGCCGCGGCCGCGCCGACGTCGCCGGACCGCACCGCGTCGCGCACGTCCAGGAAGTCGCCGCGCACGTGCGCCGCCAGCCGGTACGGCCTGGTCAGCAGCACCCCGCCCAACCGGTCGCGCAGCCGGTGCAGCTCCGCGCGCACGGTCGCCGGGTTGCCGCGCTCGCCGTACACGTGCAGGGCCACCTGCTCGGCCGTCAGCCCGCGCGGGTGCAGGGCCAACGCGGTCAGCAGCTCCGCGTGCCGCAGCGACAGCGGCAGCGGCCGCCCGTCCAGCGACGCCGCCACCTCGCCCAGGAACCGCAGCGCGAGCACGGGTCTGCGGGCGCCCCGCCGCGGCACCCGCAGCAGGTACCCCTCGTCCAACCGCTCCAGGACCGCTTCCCGCCCGTCGGCCAGCCGCACGCGCCCGTCGCCGACGTCCACCCGGGAGGTCAGCAGGCCGTGCGGTTCGGCGGCCAGCACCCGGCCGGTCGGGCTCAGCAACGCGCCCGGCTCGCCGCGCAGGCCGATGAGGTGGCGCATGTTCACCGACCGCAGCCGCTCGTCGCGGGCCGCCAGCCGGACCTGCAACTGGCCCTCGGCCAGCCGCGCGGCGGCCGACACCAGCGCCACCATCGCCGGGTGCGTGCTGCTCAGCGGCCCGCTCACGTCCACCACGCCGACCGTGCGGCCGGTGTCCGGGTCGCGCACGGGGCTCGCCGCGCACGTCCACCCGTGGTAGGTGCGCACCAGGTGCTCGGCGGAGTGCACGGTCACCGGCCGGCCCACCGCCAGCGCGGTGCCCATCGCGTTCGTGCCGATCGCCTCCTCGGCCCAGCACGTGCCCTCGGTGAGACGGACCCGCTCGGCCAGGCCGCGCACGGACGTCGCGCCCTCGCACCACAGGACGGTGCCGTCCGCGTCGGTGACGATCATGACGTGCTGCGCCTCGTCGGCGATGCCCACGAGCGTCTCGCGCAGCACCGGCAGCGCCGCCGCCAGCGGGTGCGCCGCGCGCCGGTCGGCCACCTCCGCCGGGTCGAGCACCACCGGGGCCTCGTGCCGGTCGGGGTCGATCCGGGCGGCCAGCGACCGCCGCCACGACTCCACGATCAGCTCCCGCGCGCCGCGCGCCCGGCCGCCGCCCAGCACCGCGTCGCGCACGTGCGCGAGCCGTCGCGGGTCCGGTTGCATGGCGCCTCCCCGGACCAGGATGGCCCCGCCCGGCGGACCGCGGCAAGCACGTCGCTGATCCGTTCGGGTGCAACGCGACTGCAACGTTGCGCGGACCACGCTGCTGCGCACGACCAGCGCGAGGGACGTGGGAGGGGACATGGCGAGGTACGCGGCGCCGGGGGAGCCGGGCAGCGCGGTGACGTACCGGGACCGGTACGACCACTTCATCGGCGGCGAGTACGTGCCGCCGGCCCGGGGCGGCTACTTCGCCGACCGTACCCCCGTCACCGGCGAGGTGTTCACGGAGGTGGCGCGGGGCACGGCGGCGGACGTGGACCGGGCGCTGGACGCCGCGCACGGCGCGGCCCGCCGGTGGGGCCGCACGCCGGCCGCCGAGCGGGCCACCGTGCTCACCGAGATCGCCGACCGGCTGGAGGACCACCTCGACGCCCTCGCCGTGGCGGAGACCTGGGACAACGGCAAGCCGATCCGCGAGGCGCTGACCGCCGACCTGCCGCTCGCGGTGGACTGCTTCCGCCACTTCGCGGGCGTGGTCCGGGCGCAGGAGGGCGGCCTGTCGCAGCTCGGCGAGGACCTCGTCGCCCACCGCTTCCCGGAGCCGCTGGGCGTGGTCGGCCAACTCGTCCCGTGGAGCTTCCCGCTGCTCGCGGCGGCCTGGCACCTCGCGCCCGCGCTGGCCGCCGGCAACACCGTCGTGCTCAAGCCCGCCGAGCAGACCCCGGCGTCGATCCACGTGCTGGTCGGCCTGATCGCCGACCTGCTGCCGCCCGGCGTGGTCAACGTCGTCAACGGCTTCGCCGCCGAGGCCGGGATGCTGCTGGCCGCCCACCGCCGGGTCGCCGAGGTGGTGGCCGCGCCGGACCAGGGCGGCCGGAGCCCGGTCGTGGTCTTCGCCGACGTGGCCGCGCGGCGCGACGCGCTCCACGAGCGGGCGTTGGAGGGCTTCGCCCTGTTCGCCCTCAACCAGGGCGGGCCCGGCGCGTGCCCGTCCCGCGCGCTGGTCCAGAGCCCGGCGTACGACCGGTTCCTGGCCGACGCCGCCGAACGCGCCGGCGCGCTCCGGCAGGGCCACCCGCTCGACCCCGGGACCGAGGTCGGCGCGCAGGTCGGCCGCGAGCAGGTGGACAAGGTGCTCTCGTGCGTCCGGGCCGGCCGGCGGGAGGGCGCGCGGGTGATCCTCGGCGGCGAGCGGGCCGACCTCGGCGGCGAGCTGTCCGGCGGCTACTACGTCGCCCCGACGATCCTGGAGGGCGACCACGGGATGAGGGTCTTCCAGGAGCCGGTCCCCGGGCCGGTGCTGTGCGTGACCCGGTTCGACGACTTCGACGACGCGGTGAAGACCGCCAACGGCACGCCGTGCGGGCTCGGCGCGGGCGTGTGGTCCCGCGACGCGGGCGTGGCCTACCGGGCGGCCCGCGAGCTGCGGGCCGGCCGGGTGTGGGTGAACAGCCACCACGCCCACCCCGCGCACGCGGCGTTCGGCGGCGGCCGGCCCGGCGGGAACGACCGGGCGGTGCTCGACCGGTACCAGCGGACCAAGGACCTGCTGGTCGGCTACCCGGAGCAGGGGCGATGAGACCAGGAGGGGGAGCCGGTGCCCCTCGGCTCCCCCTCCACCGCCGTCACCTCGTCCAGGGCACCTGCGGCGAGGCGTAGTAGTTCACGCCCATCACGTCCCACCGGTCGGCCTGCGCCGCCAGCCGGACCTTGAACCGGTCCCAGTCGTGCGTCGACCACGGCGACCAGCCCAGCTCCGCGATCGCGGGCAGGCGCGGGAACGCCAGGTGCTCCAGGTCGGCGGAGTCCGTGATGGTCTCGCTCCACAGCGGCGCCTCGACGCCGCGCACGGCCGTCGCGGGCAGCCCCTCGATGTACGCGCCGGGGTTCCAGTCGTACGCGTCCTGCACGTCGGTGTACCCGGCCCAGCTCAGCCCCAGCCGGGTGTTGGCGTCGTACTTCATGTCCAGGTACGCCTTGGTGGCGGGCGACAGCACGATCTCGCTGCCCCGCGCGGCCGCCTCGACCATGTCCGGCGCCACCGTCTTCGTGCCCCAGAACTGCGGCACCGCGGCGGCGGGCGGACCCGCCTTGACGAACTCGTGCCAGCCGGTCGCGGTCTTGCCGTGCTTGGCCACCAGCGGCAGCACCCGGTCCATGAACAGGTTGAAGTCCGGGTCGGTGGTCGCGTGCGCCTCGTCGCCGCCGATGTGGACGTACTCGCCCGGCGTCAACGCCGCCACCTCGCGCAGCACGTCGTCCACGAACCGGTAGGTGATGTCCTTGTCGATGCACAGCGAGCTGAAGCCGACCTCGATGCCGGTGTAGAGCGGCGGCGCGACGCCGTCGCAGTTCAGCTCCGGGTACGACGACAGCGCGGCGTTGGTGTGGCCCGGCATGTCGATCTCCGGGATCACCGTGATGTGCCGGGCGGCGGCGTAGGCGACGAGGTCCTTGTACTGCTCCTGCGTGTAGTACCCGCCGGGGCCGCCGCCTACCTCGGTGCTGCCGCCGTGCGCGGTCAGGTTGGGCCAGCTCTTGATCTCCAGCCGCCAGCCCTGGTCGTCGGTCAGGTGCAGGTGCAGCCGGTTGACCTTGTAGAGCGCGATCTGGTCGATGTACCGCTTCACCTCGGCCACGGAGAAGAAGTGCCGGGCCACGTCGAGCATCGCGCCCCGGTGGGCGTAGCGGGGGTAGTCCAGCACCCGGCCGCCGGGCGCGGTCCACGGCCCGCGCTGCTTCGTCTTCGCCTCCACCTTCGCGGGCAGGATCTGCCGGAACGTCTGCACGCCCGCGAACAGGCCCGCGGCCGTGCGCGCCCGGATCAGCACACCCCGCTTGGTCACGTCGAGCTGGTAGCCCTCCGTGCCGACGCGGGCGTCCGCGCCGACGAGCAGCAGCGAGATGTGCCGACCGGACGCGCCCGGCACGACCGGCAGCCGGTAGCCCGTGGACGGGCGCAGCACACCCGCCAGGAACTCGCCGACCTGGCGCGCCCCCGCCGAGCCGGGGTGGGTGTAGATCCTGGTGTCGGCGGTGAGCGTGAACGTCACGCCCGGCCGCGGGGTGACAGTGACGGGGGCGGGCACGATGTGCTGCAACGGCGTCTCCGGAGCTGCTTGGGCGGGCACGGCCGCGGCTGTCGCGCCGACGAACAGCAGCGCGACGAGCGCTCGACCGAACCCGCGCCGTCCGGCGCCTTCTGTGAGAAGCACTGACGTCCTCCTGGCCAGCGTGGATCACCGAGCGGCGGCTCCAGCCACCGTTACAGCCGCACCGGGAGGTGTCAAGGTCCAGACCAATTACCGCAGCTTCGGCCTCCCCAGCCCTCGCCACACGGCCGGGAAGCGCTCCTCGACGCGCCGGGCCGCCGCCGTCTCCAACCCGTGCAGCAGGCCGAAGGTGAAGCCGTTCTCCCCGTCGAGCTGCGCCTTCGCGCCCAGCTCGCGCAGCACCGGCCGCGCCACCACGCCGTCCTGGTGCTCGCCGAGCAGCTCCTGCACCGCCTTGACGCGCTTGCGGTACTTCTTCGCCCGCTTGCCGAACACCGGTTCGGACAGCTCCACCGCGTACCGCAGCCGCTTGGCGGCCTTGCGCGCCTCGTGGAGCGCGATGTCGTCGTCCGCGCCCTCGGCCCGCTTCGCCAGCCTGCGGTAGGCGCGGTCGACCAGGGCGGGCAGCTCCTTCGTCGCCTTGCGCGCCGCGGCGGGCGTGAACGGCGGCTCGGCCGCCAGCGCGTCCACCGCGTCGAGCAGGGCGAAGTACCGGTCGCTGTCCAGCGCCGCCACCGCGGCTCCGTGCGCGGCGGCCTCCAGCGGGGCGAAGTGGCGGGTGAGCTGGGCCTGCACCGGGCCGAGCACGAGGACCGGGTCCAGGCCGGCGACGCGGCCCTCGAACCGGGCGCGCAGCACCTCCAGGTCGCGGGCCTCGCCGAGCACGCCCGCGAGCCACTTCAGCTCGTCGGTCAGCTCGCGCGTGGCGTCGCGGTCCACGATCGTGCCGAACGCCTGGAGCGCGCTGCGCATCCGTCGCGTCGCCACGCGCATCTGGTGCACGGCGTCGTCCTCGCCCCGGCGGACCCGCGGGTCCTGGTGCTTCAAGGCGTCGGCCTGCGCGCGCAGGTAGGCCAGCACCACATCGCCGGCGGACTTGCCGTCCCCGGGCGGCGGCGCGGCGGGCGCCACCCGGTCGGCCAGCAGGCGGGACAGCTTCGCCGACGACGCGGACCGCGCGATGCCCGCCGACGCCAGCCGCTCCTCGACGCGGTCGAGCAGCGCGACGTCGCCGCGCTCGCCCAGCTCGACCTCGATCTCGCGCCACGAGTCGACCGCCGAGTCGTCGGTCAGGGACTGCCCGGACACCAGGTCCTCGACCACCTCGGCGAGCAGCCGGCCCTTGTCGTCCGCGAGCTGCCAGCGCTGCCGCGTGGTCTGGATGCGCGCCACCGGCGCCAGCCCGCGGCCGCGGGCGTGCACCTGCACCAGCGAGCCGAGCTGCCGCGGCGGGGTCTTGGCCGCGCGGCCCGGCGGCAGCCGCACCTCCTCGCGGGTGTCCGCGCCGACCGGCAGCTTCAGGTGCCAGCCCGCGTCGTCGCCGCCCGTGCGGCGGCGCAGCGTCAACCCGGCGCGCGCCAACCTCAGGTCCTCGGTGTCGTAGTAGACCGCTTCGAGTCGTTGTTCCTCGGGGCCCGCCACGGCGGCGACGCCGGGCAGGTCGGCCAGGTCCGGCAGCGCGGCGCCGCCGGGGGCCTCGTATTTGCGTTCCGTCTCGTGCACCGACCTCGACATGTATCAGACATACACCGTTCGAGGCCGGTTCAGGCATGTGCGAGGAGCTGTCACGGTCGGTGATTGAACGTTAACCAACTCGGGGGTTTGTGTCGGCCCGTCCGCGTGGTTTTCCGGTTTCGTCCCTGGACGCGGCATCCGGGTGCGGTTGGCTGATCGCGTGCCCACAGAGAAGGAGCGGCTCGACGAGGTCGAGCCGACCGTCGCCGACCTCGTCGCCACGACCCAGGCGCTGTCGGCGGAGCTGGAACGGGTGAGCGCCCGCCTGCACGTGCTGGAGCGCAGGCTCGCCGGGGCGGGCTCGGGGCCGGACGAGGACCTCGACTCGACCGAGGGCATCACCGCGACGGTCACCGCGCTGCGCGCCGCGTGGGACGCCGAGCAGGAGCTGCTGGCCGACTCCGTCCGCGCCGAGCTGCAGGCCGAGGTCTCCGAGTACGAGTCGCTCAGGCAGCAACGGGACGCCGGGCTGGCCAAGCTGTCGGCGGGCCGGATGCCGCGCTTCGAGCGGGACGCGTTGCAGCACGAGGTGCAGAACCTGGACTGGCGGGTCAACGCGCAGGAGGCGGGCGCGATGGCCGCCGCGCAGCGGTTGGCCGCCGACCGGCTGGCCGCCGAGGAGCCGTGGCGCGCGGACGCCGTCGTGGCGGGGGAAAAGGCGCGCGAGGAGGTCCTCGACATCGCCCGCCGCCGGCTGCACCGCGCGCTGGCCGCCGACACCCGCCTGCCGCTGTGGTTCCGGGTCGGCCTGGGCGAGATCACGAGTCCCGACCCGAGCCGCTGGGTGGAGGCCGCCGTGGCGCTGGTCGCCTACCGCCTGGAGTACGGCGTCACGGACCCGATCTCGCCGCTGGGCGAGGTGCCCTCGGCCGGCTCCGGCTTCGCCGCGTGGGTCCGCCGGGCCGAGGCGCACAACGACATCGTCGACCAGTTGGAGACGCTGCGCCCGTAGCGCCCGTAGCGCCCGTAGCGCCCGTAGCGCCCGTAGCGCCCGTAGCGCCCGTAGCGCCCGTAGCGCCCGTAGCGCCGTGCCCCGTGGTGGCCGCGGGTCAGCAGGTCTTGAGCATCGCGCTCAACGCGTCGTGCTCCGCCTGGTCCACGGTCAGCGAGTACAGCGTCTTCACCGACACCACGGCCCGCGCGTACGTGCACCAGTACGCCTCGACCGGCGGCTTCCACTTCGCCGCGTCCTGGTCGCCCTTGGCCCGGTTGCTGCTCGCCGTCACCGCGATGAGCTGCAACCCGCCCAGGTCGTTGGCGAACTTCTCGCGCTGCTCGTCGGTCCACTTGTCCGCGCCCGAGCGCCACGCCTCGGCCAGCGCCACCGTGTGGTCGATGTCGATCTCGCTCGCGTTGGTCACGACCACGTTGTCGTAGGCGCTGGTCCACGTCCCGCCGGTGATCTTGCAGCCGGCGCCGACCTGCACGTCCGCGCCCTGCCGCTGCAACACCACGTCCCGCGTGTCGCACCCGTCGCCCTGGCTGCTCCAGTGCGGGAACCGCTCTCGGCTGTAGCCCGTCATCTTGCCCTCGGGCGCCACGGTCAACGCGGCGAGCTGCGCCGCCGGGTCCGCGCCGGGCGCGGGCGGGTCCGACGGCCCCGGCGCGGTGGGCGAGGTGTCCGGGGTCAGGACGTCCGTCCCGCACCCGGCGATGATCATCAGGATCATCACGACACCGCTGACAACCGTGGTCGACCGCTTGCCCCTCATGCCACCATGATCAGCGATGATCGCCCGGACCGGAACACCCGGGCCGAAATCGCCCCGGACAAACCCGAACGCGAGCCGCCTTCGACGGCCGTTCGACGCCGGGGTCGCTCAGGGGCGGCTCGTGAGGTACCCGCCCATGTGCGTGAAGTACTCCGCGGCGCCCAGCTCCCGGCCGTCCTCCGTGCGCACGCGCTTGACCAGCAGCGCGTGGTTGCGGCCCCGGCGGGCCAGCGCGCCCGCGACGATCGCCACGCCGTCGCCCTCGCGGTAGAAGATCCGACCGGGCGTGCCGCCGTAGCGCCCCTGGGACACCTCGGCTTCGAGGATCTCCAACCGCTTCCCCTTGTGGAACGCGAACGCGCTCGGGTACGGCGCGCACTGGGCGCGGATCAGCCGGTCCAGCTCCTCGGCCTCCCACGTCCAGTCGATGCGCAGGTCCTCCTCCGCGCGCTTGTGGAAGAAGCTCGCCTTGGAGCGGTCCTGCTTGGTGAAGTCCGTGCGGCCCTTGGCGATCTCGGCCAGGCCGTCCACCGTGATCGGGCCGAACAGCTCCAGGGTCTTGTGGAACAGGTCGGCCGTCGTGTCGCGCGGGCCGACCGGGACGGCGCGCTGGAGCACGATGTCGCCCGCGTCCAGCGTCTCGTCCATCATGTGCGCGGTGACGCCGACCTCCTTCTCGTCGTTGATCAAGGCCCAGATCAGCGGCGAGAAGCCCGCGTAGGCGGGCAGCAGCGAGTCGTGCACGTTGAGCGTGCCGTGCTTGGGGAGGGTGAAGATGTGCGGCGGGATCCAGGTGCGCCAGTTGGTCGCGACGATGACGTCCGGCTCGACCTCCTTGAGGCGCTGGAACAGCTCGTCGTCGTCCGGCCGGTTGCGGATGATCGTCTCGACGCCGTGCTCGGCGGCCAGGTCCGCGACCGAGTCGCTCCAGATGCGCTCGTAGGCGTGGTCGCTCTTGGGGTGCGTGACGACCAGCACCACCTCGTGCTCGGAGTCCAGCAGGGCCTGGAGCGTGCGGTGGCCCCAGGTCTGGTAGCCGAACATGACGACCCGCATGGGAGCTCCTCCTTGGATAGGCTCGCCTAAGTTATCCAACCCTAACCTAACTAGGTTGGGCTAGCCTGGGCGGGTGATCCTTGATCTCAAGGTGGTGAACGGGCGGGTCGTGACCATGGACCCGGACCGGCCGGCGGCGTCGGTGATCGGTGTCTGGGCCGGGCGGGTCGTCGGGGTGGACGACGACGTGGCGGACCTGCCCGCGCGGCGCGTGGTCGACCTGGACGGCGCGGTGGTGCTGCCCGGGTTCATCGACGCGCACAACCACCTCGCGTGGGCCGGCCGGGCGGCCCGGATCCCGGACGTCTCCCCGTGCACGTCCGTCGCGCAGGTCCTCGACGTGCTGCGCGGCGCGGCCCGGTCCTCCGGCTGGGTCGAGGCGGCGGGCTACGACCACCGCGCCCTCGACCGGCCGCTGACCTCGCGGGACCTGGACGCGATCGGGCCGCGGGTCTACGTGCAGGACGTCTCCGGGCACGCGTGCGTGGTGAGCGGCGACGTGCTCGCCGAGCTGCCCGCCTCGGCGTTGCGCGAGGCCCAGCGGGACCAAAACGGTGCGCCGACCGGGTTCCTGGCCGAAGGCGCGCAGACGGCCGTGCGCGCGCTGCGGTTGCCGTACTCGTTGGACGACATCGCGGCGGACGTCGAAGCGGGGACGCGCCAGTGCCTGCGGGAAGGCGTGGTGCTCGCGGCCGAGGCCGGCGTCGGCGGCGGCCTGATCGGCAGCAGCCCGCTGGAGGTCGAGGCGTACCAGCGCGCGTCGCTGCCGATCCGGGTGCAGCTCATGGTGTCCGCGGACCGCCTCGAACCGGTGGCCGCGCACGCCGCCGACGGCATCCGGCGGGCCGTGCCGCTGGGCCTGCGCACCGGCCTGGGCGGCGACCGGCTGTCCATCGGGCCGCTCAAGCTGTGGACCGACGGCGGGATGATCGCCCGCACGGCCGCGTTGACCCGGCCGTACGAGGGGATGGAGACCTCCGGCCAGCTCCAGGACGACCCGGAGTCGATGCGGGCGGCGATCGTGGACGGGCACGCCGCCGGGTGGCAGCTCGCGGTGCACGCGATCGGCGACCGCGCGATCGACTTCGCGCTCGACGCGCTGGCCGACGCGCAGCGGGCCGTGCCGCGGTCGGACGCGCGGCACCGGATCGAGCACTGCGGGCTGGTGCGGCCCGACCAGCTGGACCGGATCGCGCGGCTGCACGTGATCCCGGTGGTCCAGCCGACCTTCCTGTGGGCGTACGGCGACGACTACGCCGCGATCATGGGCCCCGACCGCGCACCGTGGATGTACCGCGGCAAGGCGTTCCTGGACCGCGGGATCGTGGTGGCGGGCAGCTCGGACCGCCCGGTGGCGGACGGGAAACCGTTGCGCGCCATCCAGTTCATGGTCGAGCGGCGGTCGAGGACCGGGCGGGCCATCGGCCCCGACGAGGCCGTGGCGGTGCGGGACGCGATCGCCGCCTACACGACCGGCGCCGCCTACGCCTGCCGGGTCGACGACGTGCTGGGCGTCATCGCGCCGGGCCGGCTCGCCGACTTCGCCGTCCTCGACGCCGATCCGCTCACCTGCGACGTGTCCGCCATCGGCGACATCGGCGTGGTGGCCACGGTCGTGGGCGGCGAGTTCGCCCACGACCCGGCCGGCTTCACCGGGTGACCACCCGGGGTCAGGCGCTCATCCGCCAGTGCACGACGTACCCCGCCGCCTCGGCCGCGATCAACGCGTCGAGCTTCGCGAGGTTCGTCCGCCGCGACATCCGGAACGCCCGGCCGCGCCGCGCGTCGAGCACGAGCGGCTCCGCGCCCGGCAGCGTGTCGGCGAGGGTCTGCTGGAGGATGCGCAGCCCGACGTTCGCCGCCTCCTGCGTCATCGGCGTCTCCTTGACGTACACCAGCACCGCCGACCGCGACCCGTCCGGCCGGCGCAGGCCGAGGTGCGGCCGGACCCGCAGCGCGAGGTCGCCCGCCTGCCACCGGGCCGCGCCCGTCGGCACGCCGGTCGCCCTCGTGGCCCGCAGCCAGGGCAGGAAGCCCTCCCGCAGCTCCTCGTACGCCCGCGGTTGGCCGGCCCGCGGCTGCCGGTGCGCCGCCTCGACCGCCTTGTCCAGCTCCGCGGCCGGGTCCGGCGAGTTCGCCGCCCGGCGCATGGCGTCGCGCATCGGGTTGTAGAAGCCCGCCACCCACTGCTCCGACGACAGGTAGATCCGCCGCTGCTCGGACACGATGCTGATCCGGCCACGCTGGCCGCTCATGACGTACTCGGTGAAGGACAGGGCGGTGACGCTGATCGGCTCCACGGCAAGCTCCCCTCGCGCGCGATCGAACTCGTGTTCGATTCTACCGCCGGGGTCCGACAAAGCGCGGGCGCTGAACGGGGTATCCGCAGGTCGGACGGGATCGGACCCGCACCGCGCGAACGCCGTCCGGCGCAGCGCCTAAGCTGCGTCCGGGGGAAGGAGCGAGCCGTGGCCGAGCGACCGGACATCGATCTCACCAGGCCGAGCGCCGCACGCGTGTACGACTACTACCTCGGCGGCGCGCACAACTTCGCGGTCGACCGGGAGATGGCCGAGCAGGCGATCTCGATGTGGCCGGAGCTGCCGCTGATCATGCAGGCCAACCGGGCGTTCCTGCGCCGGGCCGTGCAGTTCTGCGTGGCGCGGGGCGTGACCCAGTTCCTCGACCTCGGCTCCGGCATCCCGACCGTCGGCAACGTGCACGAGGTCGCCCGCGACGCCGACCCGCGCTCGTGCGTGGTCTACGTCGACAACGACCCCATCGCGGTGACGTACAGCCGCACGATCCTCGGCGACGACCCCCGGACCGCGGTCGTCCTGGACGACCTGCGCCGCCCGGACGACGTGCTGGCCCAGGCCGCCGTCACCGACCTGCTCGACTTCGACCGGCCGGTCGCGGTGATGATGGTCGCGGTGCTGCACTTCGTGCAGGACGACCCGGCGAAGATCATCGCCGCCTACCGCGACGCCGTCGCGCCCGGCAGCTACCTGGTCCTCTCGCACGCCACCCACGACGGCCAGGACGCCCAGGCCGACGAGCACACCGACCTGTACCGGCGGCGGACCGCGACGCCGATGACGATGCGGTCCAAGGCCGAGGTCGAGGCGTTGTTCGAGGGCTACGAGCTGGTCGAGCCCGGCGTCGTGCACCTGCCGCTGTGGCGGCCCGCCTCGCCGGAGGACGTGGACGAGCACCCGGAGCGGTTCGCCGGGCTGGCCGCCGTCGGCCGCAAGCGCTGAGGGCGAAAACCGAGGAGTTCGCACCTTCGAGTGACCATGCCCCGTCGGCCATCCGCGATGTTGTAGTTTCGTGACCTGGCAGGTGCGGCTGCCACCGAGGCTCCTCCTGACCCGGATGGAGTGGGTGCCTCCAGAGCGCGTTCGAGCGACGTGCCCGCATGTCCGCCGGTTCCCGGGGCTCGGTGCCGCGAGCCCGGTGCGTCGACCGGGCGGCGTCCGCGGAGGTTCTCGTGTCGACAAGCTCCCCGCACCTGCTCAAGCGCTACTGGTGCACCGGAGAGACGCCGAACATGGTGCGCAGGCAACGCGGTGACGCGGGTGTCGAGCCAGGTTCGTCGGTGCCGTGCGCCCGCACGCCGGGCCAGCGCCGGCTGGAGGCGGCGGTGCTCCAGGCCGCCAACCGCACCATGGCCGGCATGCGGCGGCGCGGCCACCCGCTGCGGCCGACGTCCCTGGTCGTCCGGGTGCGGCCGGACGCGAAGTCGCTCGGCCTGCGCGTGCACGACGCCGCGCTGGAGCACCTGCTGGCCGAGGTGCTGCCGGTGGTCGTGGGCGACCGGGTCCGCGGCGTGCCGGGCCTGCGCGTGCGGCCCCGGCGCGACCACCTGGACCTGCGTTCGGCCGACGGGGAGGTGCGCCTGCTCGGCGTCACCCGGGAGCGCTGGCGGCGGTGCGTGGCCGCCGGTCTGCCGGTCGACCTGGCGCTGAGCGCCGACCTGGACCCGCGCGAGTCCGCGCCGCGCGCCCCGGTGCCGGCGGACCTGATGAGCGGCGTGCTGCGCCGGCTGCCGCTGTGGCGCGGGGCCGCGTGGCTGGACGGGATCGTCGTCGGGGACGTGCTGGAGCTGTACTGGCGGGGCGGTCCGCCGAGCGGCGCGGTGGCCGCGATCCTGAGCGGATCGGCGTGCGGCATCCCGGACTCGACCGCCGTGCCGCACCGGTTCCGCGACGCCGTGCGCGGTGTGGCGCTGTCGGCCGCCGACCCGCGCGCGGCGGTCCGCGCGGCGGAACCGGAGTGGGCGTGGTCCGAGTGGCTCGCCGCCACCGCGCCCGGACCGGCCGTCGAGGAACGCGCCGTGCGGCCGACGCGCGAGCGGCCCGACCTGCCCGACGTGTGGGAGCTGGACGAGATGCGGGAGGCGTTGGCGTTGCGCGACATCACCGCGGTGTACCGGCTGCTGACCCACCACGGCGTGCCGCGCGACCGGATCGCCGCGCTGACCGGCCAACCGCACGACGACGTGGACCGCGTGCTGTCCGGGGCGAAGGTCGAGTCCTACCAGACGTTGACCGACATCGCCGAGGGCCTGGGCGTCCCCTTGGGCTACATGGGCCTGGCGCACGACGAACCGGTCGAGGCCGACGCCCCGTGCCAGTGCGCCGCCCTGGACGAACGCACCAAGCGCGACCGCTTCCTCGTCCACGCCGCCCTGGTCACGGTCGGCTCGACCGGCGTGACGTGGGGCTGCCCGGCCGCGAGCTGCCGTTCCGCCCGCCCGGTGTGACCGGGCTACCCCAGTTGGTCGCGGCGGCGGGTCAGGTAGGCGGTCTCCGCCGTGTTGCCGGCCAGCTCGATCGCCCGGTCGTAGGCCGCCCGCGACTCCCGGCCCCGGCCGAGCCGGCGCAGCAGGTCGGCGCGGGTGGCGTGGAAGGCGTGGTAGCCGGCCAGCCGGGGTTCGAGCCGGTCCACGGCCGCCAGCGCCACCTCCGGGCCGTCCAGCTCGGCCACCGCGACGGCCCGGTTGAGCGCGACGATCGGGGAGCGGTCGAGGCGGACGAGCTGGTCGTAGAGGGCGAGGACCTGCGACCAGTCGGTGTCGCGGATGTCGCGGGCGGACGTGTGCACGGCGTTGATCGCGGCGAGGATCTGGTAGCGGCCCGGGGCCACCCCGGCGGCCAGGCGTTCGCGCACCAGCCGGTGCCCCTCGGCGATCAGGTCCGCGTCCCAGGCGCCCCGGTCCTGCTCGCCGAGGGCGACCAGCTCGCCGCCGGCCGAGACACGGGCCGTGCGGCGGGCCTCGGTGAGCAGCATCAGCGCCAGCAGCCCGGCGACTTCGCCGTCCCGGGGCAGGAGGGTCCGGATCAGGCGGGTGAGCCGGATCGCCTCGGCGGTCAGTTCGTGGCGCACGGGGTCGGTGTCGGGACCGGTGGCCAGGTAGCCCTCGTTGAAGACCAGGAACAGCACGGCGAGCACTCCGCCGACGCGGGCCGGGAGGTCCTCGGCGGACGGCACCCGGTACGGGATGCCGGCGGCCTTGATCTTGGCCTTCGCCCGGGTGATCCGCTGTCCGACGGCGCCCTCGGTCATCAGGAAGGCACGGGCGATCTCGGGCACGGTCAGGCCGCCGACCATGCGCAGCGTCAGCGCCAGGCGCGCTTCCACCGCCAACGCCGGGTGGCAGCACGTGAAGATCAGCCGGAGCCGGTCGTCGTCGATGACGCCGAGGGGCTCGGGCGGGTCGTCGTCGTGCGCCATCCGTGCCTCCTTGTGCTTGTCCTCGCGCCTGCTCTCGCGCCGGATGCGGTCGATCGCCTTGTGGGTGGCCGTGGTGGTGAGCCACGCGCCGGGGTTGGGCGGCACACCATCGGCCCGCCACCGCTCGACCGCGGTCGCGAACGCCTCGGCCGCCGCCTCCTCGGCGACGTCCAAGTCGCCGAAGCGCTTGGCGAGGGCGGCCACCACCCGCGCCCACTCGTCGCGGTGGGCGCGGGTCACCGCCTCCTCGACGACGTTCACCGGAACGGCCGGACCTCGATCTTGCGGTCGCACACCCTGGACGCCTCGGCGGCGAGCCTGAGCGCCACGTCCAGGTCGGGGGCCTCCCACACCCAGACGCCCGCGAGGTACTCCTTGGACTCCACGAACGGCCCGTCGCTGAACACCGGCTCCCCACCCCGGTTGTCCACCACCGTGGCCGCCTCGGTGTCCGCGAGCCCGCCCGCGAACACCCAGTGGCCCTCGGCGATCAGCCGTTCGTTGAACTCACTGATGGCGGGCTGCCGGTCCGTGCGGCCGGGGTTGCTCTTGTCGTCGATCACCGAAACCAGGTACTGCATCGCTGGATCCCTCCTGCGGACGTCGGGGGCGTCGACCCCATGGTCGCGCCCCGACCCTCGGCGCCGCCCCTCGCGGGCGGCCTCACCCCTGCTACGAACGCGACCGGCCCGATCCGACAACACGGACCCGAACTTCTTCGAGATTTTTTGGGCTCGCCCGCCGCCTCGGCGCTCGAACGTCCCCTGAACAGCCAAAACGGCCGGCACTCACACCCGTGGGGTGTCCTGGAGTGCCGGCCGCCCAAGCCGTCGATCATCGGCGCTCTACTGCGCCCCCGGCAGGATTCGAACCTGCGACCTCGGGATTAGAAGTCCCTCGCTCTCTCCACTGAGCTACGGAGGCTGGAGGGGCTGTTGACCACGCGGCGTAGCAGTGTGGCCGCCCCACCGGACACATCGTCCGGAAGACTCGTCGCGTTTCCGGTTCCCGCCGGAAGGGTGATCAAGATGGCCGAAAAGTGATGTGGATCACTTTTGTGCGGCCGTCGAGTCGCGCGCGACGAGGGTTACCGCCACTCTGGTCGGCTCGCCCGGTCTGCCGCCGTCCAGCAGTCGGAGTGCCAGTTCGCCCGCCTGACGGCCTTTCTCGGCCAGGGGTTGACGCACCGTAGTCAACGGCGGGTCCGAGTGGGCGGCTGCCGGCACGTCGTCGAAGCCGATGACGGACACGTCGTCGGGCACGCGCAGCCCGAGGTCGCGCACCGCCTGGAGCGCGCCGAACGCCAATTCGTCCGAAGCGCACAGCAGCGCCGTGGGTCGGGGCGAGCCGGAGAGCAACGCCCGCGCGCCCGCACGGCCCAGTTCACGGCTGCTCGCCGCGCACTCCCAGACCGGCGTGCCCGCGCCCGTCACGTCGAGGTACCCGTGCAGCCGGTCCCGCGTCACGCGGAACGACGTGGACGCCAGCCGCTCGGGCGTCACCGGCCCGTTGCGCCCGTCCGGGTGCAGCGCGAACGTCACCACGCCGAACCGTCGGTGCCCCGAGTCCCACAACGACGACGCCGCCAGCCGCGCACCGCCGTAGTCGTCCACCTCCACGCGCGCCGTGTCCGGCAGCACGGGCTGGTCGATCACGACCATCGGCAGCCCGCGCGCCCGCACGGCCGCCAGCGCGGGGGCGTCGTCCGGCAGCGAGTACGCCACCACGACGTCGGCCTGCGCCCGCGCCACCGTCTCCGGCCGCGGTCCGCCCTTGTCCCGCCCCGGCATCAGCACCAGGCAGTGGTCGTGCCCGTCCACGGTCGACGCGAGCCCGTCCAGCACGATCGACAGCGCCGGGTCCGCGAACGACGCCGACAGCCCCTGGCCGAGCATGAACCCGACGGCGGCGCTGTGCCTGGTCGCCAGGCTGCGCGCCACCGGGTCGGGCCCCGCGTAGCCGAGGGACGCCGCCGTCTCCAGGATCCGCTCGCGCAACGCGGCGGAGAGCTGGTCCGGCCGGTTGTACGCGTTGGACACCGTGGCGCGCGACACGCCGACCACGCCGGCCACCGTGTCGAGCGTCGGTTTGCGAGGGCGGTCCACGTGGTGAGCGTAACCAGGTAATCGGATGGACGTTCTGAAGCGCTCTAGTTCACACTCGGACCATGCCCACGCCACGCCTCGCCGTCTTCGCGGTGTTCCTGTTCAACGGGGCGCTGTTCCTGTCCTGGGCCGCGCGCATGCCCGCGTTGGCCGCGCAGGTCGGCGCGACCGAGGCCACGCTCGGCCTCGCCCTGTTCGGCGCGAGCGTCGGCCTGGCGGTGACGGCGCCGTTCGCGGCGCGCGTGTGCGCCCGGGTGGGCGCGCGGAAGCTGGTCCTGGCCGGGGCGGCGGTCACCGTGGTCGCCGTGCCGTCGCTCACGCTCGCCGACACGCCGTTCCAACTGGGGCTCGTGCTGTTCGCGCTCGGCTCGTGCGGCGCGTCGATCGACGTCGGCATGAACGTCGCCGCGGTGGCCGTGACCCGCAGCCTGGACCGGCCGCTGATGCCGCAGTTCCACGCGGGTTTCAGCGTCGGCGGCCTGGTGGGGTCGCTGGGCGCGGCGGCCGCGGCGGGCGCGGGGTGGGGCCTGACCCGCCACCTCGTCACGGCCGCGGTGATCGGCGCGGTCGCGATGGCGTGGGTGATCAGGGCCGTGCCGGGCGAGACCGGGGAGACCCCCGGCGCCGTCCGGGACGACCGTCCGGTCCTCAAGCGGCCGTTGTTGTGGCTGCTCGCGACCATCACGCTGTTCTCGGCGATCGCGGAGGGCGCGGCGTCGGACTGGTCGGCGCTGTTCTTCGTCAACGAGCGCGGTGTCGGTGAGGCGGCCGCCGCGGCGGCGTACGCCGGGTTCTCCATCGCGATGGCCGTCGCCCGCCTGCTCGGCGAGCCCGCGCAACGCCGGTTCGGCCCGTACCGGCTGCTGGCCTCGGGCGCGGTGGTGGCGGCGACGGGCCTGGCGCTGGCGGTGCTGGTGCCGTTGCCCGCGGTCGGCTACGTCGGGTTCGGCCTCGCCGGCCTGGGCCTGGCGTTCGCCTTCCCGGTGATCATGGACCTGGCCGGCGACGCGGGCAAGCGCGCCGACGGCACGGGCGGCGAACGGGAGATCGGCCTGGTGACGACGGTCGCCTACACCGGTTTCCTGCTCGGCCCGCCGGTGGTCGGCGGTCTCGCGCACGTGAGCAACCTGTCGATCTCGCTGGGCTTCGTGGCGTTCGTGATCGCGCTGATGGTGCCCGCGGTGCTGCTGGCGCGCCGGTCCCGCGCCCGCGAGCTCACACGACGGGGAGCTTCGCCAACGCGGCCTTGAGCAGCGGTTGCATCGTGGCCAGCATCTGCTCGGGCACGCCGGACGGCTGCGCCATCGCCACCAGGACGCTGCGGTTGGCGTTCACGGCCAGCGTCGCGGTGCACGCCGTCTCGCCGCCGGTCGGCTCGCACAGCACCCAGGTCGAGTGCCCGTCCACGACCACCTCGTGCCCCTTGGCCTGCCGCGTCCGCACCTGCTCGTACTTCTGGTAGAGCGCGGCGACCACCGTGCGCCCGGCCTGCGAGCCGTCGTCCAGCACGTACTGGCACGACTCCTGGATCACGTCGTCCTTGCGCGCGGGTTCCTTCTTGAACGGCCCGATCGACTTCAGGTCGTCCTTGCTGAGCAGCGAGCACGGCTCGACGCCGACGACCGTGCGCGGCTTGGCGATCTTCGGCGCGGCGCCCGACCCGGCGGAGGTGGTGGTCGCGGGCGTGACCCCGGCCTCGGGCAGCGCGTCGCCGTTGACGGAGTAGCTGCACCCGGACGACAGGAGCACGGCGAGGGCCACTGCGGGCAGCGCGCGGGTACCGGTCACGTCCCGCAACGGTAGTGGGTGTGATCTGCGCACGTCCGGCGGTTGGTGAGGGTGCGGTCGCGCCGCCTACGCTCGTGACGTGCCCACTGAAGCGCCTTCCCGCACCCGGCGGACCGGTCTCGTCCCCCTGCTCCTCGTCGGCACGACGATAGCCGCGCTGGTCGCGGCGGGGTTGCTCGTGCTCGTCGGGGCCGACGCGTCCGGGCTCATCGTGGTGCGCGTGGTGACCGAGGCCGCCGCCGTGGTGACGGTCGGCGCGCTGCTGCTGGCGGCGTTCCTGGTCCCCCCGCAGGGGAGCGGCACGCTGGCGGCGGACGGCTACGCGGCCCTGCGCACGGCGGGCTGGGCGGCGTTGGTGTGGACGGCGGGCGCGGTGCTGGCGGTGCCGTTCACGGTGGCCGACGCGTTGGGGCAGCCGGTGACGGCCCTGCTGGAGCCGTCGGTGCTGTTCCAGGTCGCGGGGCTGGTGGAGCAGGCGAAGGCGTGGATGATCACGGCGGTGGTCGTGGCGCTGCTGGCGTTGGGCTGCCGGCTGGTGCTGTCGTGGGGCTGGACCGTGCCGCTGTTCTTCCTGTCGGTGTTCGCGCTGATGCCGGTGGCCGTGACGGGGCACTCGTCGGGCGGCGGCTCGCACGACGTGGCCACGAACAGCCTGCTGTTCCACCTGGTCGGCGCGGCGTTGTGGGTCGGCGGGCTGATCGCGCTGCTCGCGCACGGCCGGCGGGGCGGCGACCACCTGGGGCTCGCGACGTCGCGGTTCTCCAAGCTGGCGCTGGTGTGCTGGCTGGTCATGGCGGTGTCCGGCGTGGTCAACGCCTGGGTGCGGCTGCCGCTGGACCAGGTGTTCGGCAGCGACTACGGCCTGCTGGTGGTCGGCAAGACGGTCGCGCTCGTGGTGCTGGGCGTCGTGGGCTGGTTCCAGCGCGAGAAGAGCGTGAAGGAGGTCGTGGCCACCGGCTCCGGGCGTTCGCTGGTGAAGCTGGCGGGCGTCGAGGTGCTGCTGATGTTCCTCACGCTGGGCCTGGCCGCCGCGTTGAGCCGCACGCCGCCGCCGGTCGAGGGCCGCGCCCTGCCGAGCACGGTCGAGCTGCGCATCGGCTACGACCTGTACGGCGAGCCGACGCTGGGGCGGCTGCTGTTCGACTGGCGGTTCGACCTGGTCTTCGGCTCGATCTTCATCGCGCTGGGCGTGTCGTACCTGCTGGGCGTGCGGCGGCTGCGCAAGCGCGGCGACAAGTGGCCCGTCGGTCGCACGGTGGCGTGGGTCGCGGGGTGCCTGACCGTGGTGTTCGCCACGTCGTCCGGGGTCGGCCGGTACGCGCCCGCGATGTTCAGCGTGCACATGGAAGCGCACATGCTGCTGTCCATGCTCGCGCCGATCCTGCTGGTGCTGGGCGGTCCGGTGACGTTGGCGATGCGGGCCCTGCCCACCGCGGGCAAGGACAACCCGCCGGGGCCGCGGGAGTGGCTGCTGGCGTTCGTCCACTCGCCGGTGGCGAAGGTGCTGACCAACCCGTTCGTGGCGTTGGCGCTGTTCGTGGGCTCGTTCTACGGCCTGTACTTCTCCGGCCTGTTCGACTCGGCGCTCGACTACCACTGGGCGCACCTGCTGATGAACGCCCACTTCATCCTGGTCGGCTACGTCTTCTACTGGCCGGTGATCGGCATCGACCCGTCGCCGAACCGGCTGCCGCCGCTGGGCCGGCTCGGCCTGCTGTTCGCCTCGATCCCGTTCCACGCGTTCTTCGGCATCGTGCTGATGAGCTCCCAGACGGTGATCGGCGACAACTTCTACCGCTCGCTGGGCCTGCCGTGGGTGACGTCGCAGCTGGAGGACCAGCGGCTCGGCGGCGGCATCGCGTGGGCGGCCGGCGAGCTGCCGCTCATCGTGGTCATGGTCGCGCTGCTGGTGCAGTGGGCCCGGTCGGACAGCCGCGAGGCCCGCCGGGCGGACCGGCGGGCGGACGCGGACGGCGACGCGGACCTCGCCGCGTACAACGCGATGCTGCGCAAGATGTCCGGCAAGGAGTGAGGACTACAGCGGTCGCTTGAACCCCTGCACCGCCACGGCCCACCCTGCGGCGGCCAGCACGGCGCTCGTCACCAGCGCGCCGACCACGCCCGTCACGGGCTGGGCGAGCGCCAGGGACCGCGCCGCGTCCACCGCGAACGTCAACGGGTTGACGTTCGCGATCGCCTGGAGCCACCCGGGCAGGCCGGTGATCGGCACGTACGCGCTGGAGGCGAACATCAGCGGGAACATCGCCAGGAAGCCGACGGTCTGCATCAGCTCGGCGTTGCGCAGCCACGCGGCGATGGCCAGGAAGATCCAGCCCAGACCCCAGCCGACGGCCAGGGCCAGGGCGAGCGCCGCCACCGTGCCGGTCACGCCGCCCGCGGGCGCGTAGCCGAACACCGCGACCGCGAACACCAGCATCAGCAGCAGTTGGGCGGCCGAGCGGACCAGGTCGGACAGGCTCCGCGCGACCAGGACCGAGCCCGGCCGGATGGGCAGCGAGCGGAACCGGGCCAGCACGCCGTTCTTCATGTCGGTGACCAGGCCCACGCCCGCCTGCAACGCCGACTGCATGGCGGTGTTGACCAGGATCGCGGGCATCAGGAAGTCGATGTAGGCCACGCCCTGCGGGAAGCCGGGGGTGTTGGCGATGCCGGCGAAGATCTGGCTGAACAGGGTCAGCATGATCAGCGGCTGGAGGATGCTGAACACGATCATGCGCGGGTCGTTGACCAGCGTGCGCAGCGAGCGCTGGGTCAGCACGAGCACCTGCGTGCCGAAGTCGGTGCCGCGCCAGCGGGGCGCGGCGGTGAGGGTCGTCATGGGGTGGCTCCTGTTCAGGCCGCGTGCTGCGCGAGGGTGAGGTAGACGTCGTCCAGGGTCGGCTCGCCCAGGGCCAGCTCGGTGGCCTCCAGGCCGACCTCGTCCAGCGCGCGGACCACGACGGCGATCTCGCGCGAGGACGTGACGGGCGCGGTCAGCGTGTTCCGCGCCGGGACGGGGTGCAGGCCCGCGCGCTCCAGTGCCCCGGCGGCCTTGGGGACGTCCGAGACGTCCGCCAGCGTCACGGTGACCGTGCGCCGGCCCACCTGGGCCTTCAGCTCGGCGCTGGTGCCCGCGGCGACGACCTTGCCCTGCGCGAGCACCGTGATCGAGTCGGCCAGGCGGTCGGCCTCGTCCAGGTACTGGGTGGTGAGCAGGACCGTGGTGCCGTCGGTGACCAGGCCCTCCACGATCTCCCAGAGGCCCAGCCGGCTGGCCGGGTCCAGGCCCGTGGTCGGCTCGTCCAGGAAGATCACCTCGGGGTGCCCGACGAGGCTCGCGGCCAGGTCGAGGCGTCGCCGCATGCCGCCGGAGTAGGTGCGGGACGGCCGCTTCGCCGCGTCCGCCAGGCCGAACAGCTCCAGCAGCTCCGAGCCCCTGGTCCTGGCCTCGCGCGGGCTCGCGCCGAGCAGGCGGGCGATCAGGACCAGGTTGTCCAGGCCGGACAACTGCTCGTCCACGGCGGCGAACTGGCCGGTCAGGCCGATCCGGCTGCGCACCTGGTGCGCCTGCGCGACCACGTCGAACCCGGCCACCCGCGCGTGGCCGGAGTCCGGCGGGAGCATCGTGGTGAGCACGTTGACCAGCGTGGTCTTGCCCGCGCCGTTGTGGCCGAGCAGGCCGAGCACGGTGCCCTTCGGCACGGCGACGCTCACGCCGTCGAGCGCCTTCTGCGCGCCGAACACCTTGCCGACGTCGGTCGCCTCGATCATCAGGTCTGCCACTCGTTCCCCCTCAGTTCTCTTTGAGCACGCCGTGCAGGAACAGCTCGACGAGCTGGTCCGCGTCGGCGGTGACGTCGCTGAAGCCGTTGCCCTGCATGCGGTTGGTGAACACGAGCCCGAGCAGCAGGCGTGCGGCGAGGGACGGGTCGACGCGGAGGTCGTCGTCCGGGCCGAACAGCGCGGCGACGTGCTCGGTGATGCGTTGCATCTCGACCGGCGGTCCCTTGTGCTCGCGCTTGGTGTCGTGCCCGTCGTGCGGGTCGTAGCCGGAGTCCCGGAGCACGCTCATCAACTTCCACATCCGGTCCAGGTAGCCGGAGACGGCGCTGATGGCCCAGGACAGGCGGCGGGCCAGGGTGTCGGCCTGTTTCGCCTGCTCCAGGAACTCCAGCTCGGAGTCCACCGCGAGCACGCTGCGCACGCAGGTGTGGATCAGCTCGCGCTTGTCCTTGAACGCCCGGAAGACGGTGCCCTCCGCGATGCCCGCCGCCCTGGCGATCTGGCTGGTCGTCACGTTCGCGCCGTGCTCGAACAGCAGCGGGACGGTGGCGGTGACGATCGCCTCGCGACGGTCCTCGGGGCTCATCGCCGGCGCGCGTCGACGGCGTTGGGTGGTGTCCTCGGGCATGGTCCGAGCATAGGAGTGAGTCCTCACTCATGTCAACGAGTGAGCGCTCACTCATGTCGATTATGCATGTCTCACGAGTTGTCCACAGATCCGGAACCGCCCCTGTCCACGACCCGGACCGCCCGGCAACCTGGTCCCAGGCGATCACCACGAGGAGGCGGACATGGCCTACAACGAGTCCCGGGTCACCGTGTGCGGCAACGTCGCGAGCGCGGTCACCCGCAGCACCGTCGGCACCGGGTTCAGCCGGGCGAAGTTCCGGCTGTTCACCGCCGAGCGCGTCTGGGACGCCGAACAGCGGACCTGGGAGGACGGCGCGCGGATGTTCCTGTCGGTGTCGTGCTGGCGGATGCTCGCGGACAACGCGCACGCGTCGTTGAACAAGGGCGACCCGGTCGTGGTCACCGGGCGTTTGACGATCAAGGAGGTCGAGTACGAGGGCGCGGTGCGCCCGCTCGTCGAGATCGAGGCCACCGCGATCGGCCACAACCTGGCCCTGTGCACAGCCGTGCCCACGCGCACCAGGCACACACCGGACGCCGTCGAGGCGCGGGCCGCGCCGGAGATCGCCGCTCCCCGCAAGGCGGACGACCTGCCGCTGATCGTTATGGGGGAGGTGGACCGCCCGGCGACCGACCCCGTGCCGGCGGCCCGCTCGAACGCCGACCACGTGGCGGCGGACCGGTCGAACGCCGACCGCGTCCCTGCGGCCCGCTCGAACGCCGACCATGCGGCGGCGGCCCGGCCGAACGCCGACCACGCGGTGGCGGCCCGCTCGAAAGTCGACCGCGCGGTGGCGGCCCGGTCGAAGGTCGACCACGCGGCGGCAGACCGGACGAACGCCGACCGCGTGCCTGCGGCCGGCTCGAAAGTCGACCGCGTGGCGGCGGACCGGCCGAGAGCAGACCGTGTGGCGGTGAACCGCCCGAAGGTTGACGGCGCGGCGGCGGACCGACCAAGGGAGGTGGCCGAGGTGCCGTTCTGAGCCGACCGCCCCCGTCACCCTCCCGACCCCGCTTTCACCCCCCGACACCCCTGACACCACCCGCCGAGCAGGTCCGCCGGTCGGTGTCGGCGGCACTCGCCCGCACGCGGCGGCTTCCGCGGAGCCGCTGTGCCGGTCAAGTGACCGGCTGTCCGGGGCGCGGAGCCATCCGTCCTGGCCGAGGCATCGCTCGCACGACGCCCGTCGCCCAGCTCCGTACCGCCTGCGGATGGCGGGTCGGAGCAGGCGGGGGCGTGCCGGGCGGTGGCGGACGCCGTGCCGGCAGCCGACCCGGTTGCTCGCGGCGCGGCTGCCGGAGTCCCCGTCGGAACGCCCGACCGGGACGTGGCGTGTGGTGGCCGGCGCGTGTGGTGGCGTCGTGGGGAAGTGGACGAGTCGGCGTTGGTCTTCCCGGGCGACGCGGGGCGTCCGAAGGCAGTGTCCGAAGTGCCGCTCTGGGCCGATCGAGCTACAAGGGCTCCCGGCGGCCCGATCGGCGGAGACAATGCGCGGGCAGTCGTCGCCGTTGTGAGCGTGGAGGAGGGAGGTCGTCGGGCCGGCGCCAGGGCCGGGTCCGCACGCAGGCATCGGGGGTTGACAGCGCACCGAGTTCGCGCATGGGGTCGGAGTCGCTGGTCGCAGGGTCGCGCCAGGCATGCCCAGGGGTCGTGTTACGTCTGTGGGTGACCCACGTTCGCGTTAACTCTGCGTTGTGCCCACGTCCGTTGCCGGCGTCCGAGGTTCGGGCCCGATCGGCACCGCTCTACGATCGCGGGCATGGCCGAGTACGTCTACACCATGAAGAAGGTGCGCAAGGCGCACGGGGACAAAGTCATCCTGGATGACGTCACCATCATGTTCCTCCCCGGTGCGAAGATCGGCGTTGTCGGTCCGAACGGCGCCGGCAAGTCGAGCGTGCTGAAGATCATGGCCGGCCTGGACACACCGGGCAACGGCGAGGCGTTCCTCTCGCCGGGCTACACGGTGGGCATCCTCCAGCAGGAGCCGCCCCTGAACGAGGAGAAGACCGTCCTGGGCAACGTCCAGGAAGGGCTCGGCGACATCAAGGTGAAGCTCGACCGCTTCAACGAGATCGCCGAGAAGATGGCCGTCGACTACTCCGACGAGCTGATGGAGGAGATGGGCCAGCTCCAGGAGGAGCTGGACCACGCGAACGCGTGGGACCTCGACTCCCAGCTGGAGCAGGCGATGGACGCCCTGCGCTGCCCGCCGCCGGACGCGGACGTGAAGACGCTCTCCGGTGGTGAGCGCCGCCGGGTCGCCCTGTGCAAGCTGCTGCTGAGCAAGCCGGACCTGCTGCTGCTCGACGAGCCCACCAACCACCTGGACGCGGAGAGCGTCCTGTGGCTGGAGCAGCACCTGGCGCAGTACCAGGGCGCGGTCCTGGCCGTCACCCACGACCGGTACTTCCTCGACAACCTCGCCGAGTGGATCCTGGAGCTGGACCGCGGCCGGGCCCACCCGTACGAGGGCAACTACTCGACCTACCTGGAGAAGAAGGCCGAGCGGCTGGCGGTCCAGGGCAAGAAGGACCAGAAGCTGCAGAAGCGGCTCAAGGACGAGCTGGAGTGGGTCCGGTCGGGCGCGAAGGCCCGCCAGGCCAAGTCCAAGGCCCGCCTCGGCCGCTACGAGGAGATGGCCGCGGAGGCGGAGAAGACCCGCAAGCTCGACTTCGAGGAGATCCAGATCCCGCCGGGCCCGCGCCTGGGCAACGTCGTGGTCGAGGTGGAGAACCTCAAGAAGGGCTTCGGCGACCGGGTGCTGATCGACGGCCTGTCGTTCAGCCTCCCGCGCAACGGCATCGTCGGCGTCATCGGTCCGAACGGCGTCGGCAAGACGACGCTGTTCAAGACCATCGTCGGCCTGGAGGAGCCGGACGCGGGCACCGTCCGCATCGGCGAGACCGTCAAGCTGTCGTACGTCGACCAGAACCGCGCGGGCATCGACCCGAAGAAGAACGTGTGGGAGGTCGTCTCCGACGGCCTGGACCACATCCACGTCGGCAACGTCGAGATGCCGTCGCGGGCGTACGTCAGCGCGTTCGGCTTCAAGGGCCCGGACCAGCAGAAACCGGCGGGCGTGCTGTCCGGTGGCGAGCGCAACCGGCTCAACCTGGCGCTGACGCTCAAGCAGGGCGGCAACCTGATCCTGCTGGACGAGCCGACGAACGACCTGGACGTCGAGACACTCGGCTCGCTGGAGAACGCGCTGGAGCAGTTCCCCGGCTGCGCCGTGGTCATCTCGCACGACCGGTGGTTCCTCGACCGCGTGGCCACGCACATCCTCGCGTGGGAGGGTTCGGACGAGAACCCGTCGCAGTGGTATTGGTTCGAGGGCAACTTCGAGGGCTACGAGAAGAACAAGATCGAGCGCCTCGGCGCGGAGGCGGCCAGGCCGCACCGCGTGACCTACCGCAAGCTCACACGGGATTGAGAGCCGGGTACCTACATCGTGGCGGCCAGGGGCGAGGCGCAGGCGGACGTCGAGGTGAGCACGCTGGTCGTGCCCGCCTGGCGGCTGCGTTGGCGGGCACCGGAGCTTGCTCTGGTGCTGGGCGAACGCGCCGTCGCGCTCGCCTCCACCCGCCGTGACGAGGTGGACCGGTTGCGCGCGGAGGCCCTGGTGGTCTTCGCGAGCAACCGCATGGGCCGGGGCGTCCGGATCGCGGACCGGGCGCTCGACGCGCTCAAGGCGGCCGAGGCGGCGTCCGAGCGGGAGACGGCCTGGCGGCTGCGGGTCGAACTGGCCGACAGCGCAAGGTCGGTCGGCGCGCCCCTCACCGGGTTCGCCGCCGTCCGCCCGGTCCTCGAAGCCGAGGACGTCCCGCCGGGCCTGCGGGCCACCGCGCTCGTCCAGGCGAGCGAGTGCCTGGTGTCGGTGGGCCGGGGCGCGGCGCTCGCGCGGGCGCTGGACGAGGCGGACGGCCTCTACCAGGCCGACCCGCTGCTGGACCACGACACGACCCTGCTGCACCGCGGCCTGCTCCGCGCGTCCGCCGCGGGCCAGCACCGGCGCTGGGGCGACCTGCGGGCGGCGGAGGCCGCCGCCCGTGACGGCCTGGCGCTGCTGGACCGGCTCAAGGAGCCCGCGTCGGACAACGGCCAGGTCCGCGGCAGGCTCACGGTCGAGCTGGTCTGCGCGCTGATGGACCTGAACAAGCCGGGCGAGGCGTCCGAGGTCGGCACGCCCCTGCTCGAACGCCCCGTGCGCGCGCCGTCGGCGGCCACCGCGGGATGGCTGCGCCTGGCGCTGGCCACCAGGGTCCACCTGCCCGCGGGCCGGGTCGACCAGGCCCGCGACCTGCTCCGCGACGCCGCCGACAGCGCCGAACGGCACCAGCTCGACACCCTGCTCGCGGAGAGCCTGCTGGCGCTGGCGCACGTCCACGAGGTGGCGGGCGACCTGGCCGAGGCCCTGGCCAACCTGCGCTCCGCCCACGCCGCCGAACGCCGGAGGGCCAGAGCGGTCTACGCCGTGCGCGCCAGGCTGGCCGCCGAGTTCGCGGGCGTCCACCGCCAGCCGGCGGGGGGCGGCCTGCACGACGAACTGGCCGCGCTCCTCCGCGACGGCGGCGCTCCGACCGCCACGCCGCCCGCCGACCCGAACCTGGCCCCCGAGGTCAAGCAACAACTGCGCCAGTGGCGTCCGGTCCAGATGCACCGCAACGAGGGCGTCCGGGTGAAGCGCTCCCGCCGTGCCGCGGAGGACATGACGGTCGAAGGCATCTCCGCCGCGAGGGCGCACGCCGCCGATCGCTGGCGCCTGGTCCAACCGTTCGGCGAGACGGAAACCGACCGCGAACCGGGCGGCCGCCGCCGGGCACCGGAACCGACGCCCGAGACGCCCGGCACGAGCGTGCTCGGCAGCGCCGGGGCCGCCACCCAGGGACGCCCTGAACACGCGAGGAGCGGCCAGGCCAGGCCCCTCGCCACCCCGACTCCCGCACCAGACCCCACCTCACCACCACCGGCCGCCACCGCAATGCCGCCCGCCGACACCACGCCGACCACCACCACGCCGACCACCACCACGCCGACCACCACCACGCCGACCACCACCGCAGCCCCGACCTCCGGCACCACGCCGGCCGGCTCGGCGGTTCCAACGGAGAGCGCGGCCGAACCGGGCACCGGTGTGGCAGCGGCAGACACCGCCGTGCCACCTGGCACCGCCGGGCTGGTGGGCATTCCAGGTCTGGCGGGCCTGGCGGGGATCGGGGGATCGGGCCGGGCCGGGGGAGCGCTCGGCGACCCGGTAGCGGCAGGAACCGCTGCGACGGTCGACTCGCTGTCGACCTCGAACGCGCCGAACCCGAACGCGCCGAACCCTCCAGCCGCGTCCGCAGCCGCCCCGCCGGCAGCCACTCCGCCGGCAGCCACTCCATCGGCACCGACCGCGCCCACGGTGCCCGCACCTGCTGCCGCCCCCGGTGGTGCGTCGGACAGCGGTTTCTCGCAGTCGGCGGAAGGCGAGTCGACCACCCCGGCTGCCTCGACCACTCCGGCTGCACCGACCACCTCGGCTAGCTCGACTGCCCCGACCGCCCCGACCGGTGCGCATGCGCGCGAGGCGCGGCAGCTCCCCGAGCCGGCGGCACCGCTGGTCGGCGGGTGGCCGCCCCACTCGGCGGCCGGCGCGCGCCCCGCGTCCTCCGACGCCCCCGGGCAGGGCACGCCGGGCGACACCGCGCACGGGGAGGGCACGCAGCGGTTCTCCGCCGTCGCCGGCGGTCCGACGCGTCCCGGTGACGCGGTGACCGAGCCGCCCGCCGCCTCGCTCGGTGACGTGACGTTCTCGGCGGGGGAGGCTTCCGCCGCGTCGGTCGGTGACGTGGCGGTCCCAACGGGGGAGGCGTCGGTCGCGGAAGCGGCGTCGCCGGTGGGCGAGTCTTCCCCCGCCTCGGCCGGTGGAGCGGTCTCGGCTGGTCGAGCGGTAGCGGCCGGAGGGGCTTCCGGCGCGGCGGTTGCTCCCGGCGCGGCGGTTGATGGGGCGGCCGGTGGAGCGGTGTCGGCGGGCGAGGCTGCCGGTTCGGGTGACGGCGTGGCCGATGGCAGTGAGCGCAGCGTGCCGGCGGCCGGGTTGATCGCCGCCGCGGGCGCGGTACGCAGTGGGCGGCGGCGGGCGGCGCGGGAGGCCGAGGAGGGGGAGCGTCCCCCCGGCGACTCCGGGTCCGACCCGAACGTGCTGGACGCGTTGAAGGCCGCCGGCCTCCTCGACCCCCAGCGCGCCGGCGGCCGGCGGCGGGCTCCCGAGGCCGACGACGAAGCCCCCGCCCGGCCCGAGCCCGAGCCGGACGCGGTGCAGTGGCGCGTGGAGCCACCGCCGCGGCTGCGCGGCGAGGAGCCGACGCCGCCGGTCGACATGTTCGACTCGCCGACGATGGTCCAGCCGGTCGTGCGCGACGACGTGCCGCCGACCGGGCTCGGCGCGGCCTTCGTGAAGGGGCCCGTCATCCCCACGGCGCGGGTGCCGGAGCCGCCGGACTTCCCGTTGCCGCCCGTCCTCGACTTCCCGATGGCGTTGTCCGACTTCACGGCGGCGGAGCCGGAGTCGCGGCCCGTCTTCCCGCCCGACGACGTGGTTTCGACGCCCACCCCGCAAACGGCCACGCCCACCGCGCAAACCGTCACCGGCGGTCAGGAAACGGTTACCGCCGGGCCGGAATCGGCACCCGACGACCCAGTCGGGGAAACCTCCCCCGCCGGGGCGGAAAGGGCTCCCGCCCCGCCGTTCCGCCCGACCGGGTTCCTCGGCGCGGCCGATGTCGAAGCCGATCACGACGACGAGCCCGAGCCCGACGCCGGAACGCGCGTCGAGGCCACGACTGTGCCCGAAATCACCCCGGAGCCCGCACCCGGGACCGCGTCCCGGCCGCCCGCCGAGGACCTGCCGAAGGAACCGTTCGTCACGGCGGTCGTGGTCGGCGGCAGGACCATCGACCTGCCCCCCCTGGTCGAACCGGACGCCCCCACGTCCGACTCGCCCAGCGCCACGCGGGCCTCGCGCCGCCACAAGAGCGACCTCAGCCTGGCCGAACTGCTCGCCGAGGCCCTCGTCGCCTACGAGGACGCCCGGCGCGAGGACGAGGCGGCCGGCCGCGTGGACGAGGACACCGTGCCCATCCCACCTGTCGGGAACCCGCCGCCGGAGTCGGACGCCGAGACGACCGCTCCCATCCAGCGCGTCGACCCGACCTCGCGGTTCGACACCTGGACGCTTCCCGAATCCTGAACCGATTTGAGGTTCTAATAAGGTTTCCCGCCGGTAACAAAGGCGGGAAATAAGCCCCGCCACGGTGAATTTGCCACTTTCCGGCAAGTTGTTCGATTCAGTGAGAGGGTTGTGGCGAACGGGTTCGCGTGCGTCTGGTTAGGTGGTGCGCGGACCCGGTACACAGAGGTACCGGATAGCGTGGAGTCGCCTGAACATGACCTCGACTGGAGCCCCGACCCGATCCGGACCCGCCGCGCGCGACGTCGGCGCGGCCCGCCCGGCCAGTCCCGAACAGGCTCGTGACGACTTGATCGAACGGGCCGCCGCCAACGCCCCCGAGCTGGCCGACCTGATCCGCCTGTACTACCGCCACGTCCCCGCCGAGGAAGTCAACGACGACGACCCGGTGGACCTGGTGGGCGCGGTGCGCTCGAACTACCAGCTCGCCGAGACCCGGGTGCCGGGTCGCCCGGTGGTGCGGATCCTCAACCCCACCCGCGCGCACGACGGCTGGACGTGCCCGGCCACGGTCGTGCAGGTCGTCACCGACGACATGCCGTACCTGGTCGACTCGGTGGCCTCCGAGCTGACCCGCGGCGGCGTGCAGGTGCAGCGGGTGGTGCACCCGATCGTCGTGGTGCGCCGGGACGTGGTGACGGGCGCGTTGCAGGAGGTGCTGCCGACCGCCGACCCGGCCGCCCCGCCCGGCGACGCGATCGCCGAGTCGTGGATGCACATCGAGGTCGACCTGCTCACCGACCCGGACCGTGCGCGCGAGCTGGAGACGAAGCTGCACGCCGTGCTCAACGACGTGCGCGAGGTCGTCGAGGACACCGAGAAGATGATCGGCACGGCCCTCAAGCTCGCCGAGCGCCTGGAGTCGGACCCGCCGCCGCTGCCCGGCCACGAGGTCGCCGACGGCGCGAACCTGCTGCGCTGGCTCGCGAACGACCACTTCACGTTCCTCGGCTACCGCCGCTACGAGCTGCTGCACGACGACCCGGCGACGGACGGCGAACCCGCCCTGCGCGCGGTCCTGGCCAGCGGTCTGGGCGTGCTCAGACAGGACAGCCTCGCGGCGCGCAGCCTGACGGCGGGCCCGGACGCGGGCGCGCAGGCACTGTCACCCGAACTCCTGGTCCTGACGCAGGCCAGCGCCCAGTCGAGCGTCCACCGGTCGGTCTACCCCTACTACGTGGGCGTGAAGACCTTCGACGCCGAGGGCAACGTGACCGGCGAGCACCGGTTCCTGGGCGTCTTCTCCACCACGGCGCTGCACGAGGACGTGCTGGACATCCCGGCCGTCGAGCGCCGGGTCCGCGACGTCATCCACCGCGCCGGCTTCCCGCTGCACTCGTACTCGGGCCAGCGGATGCTGGAGGTGATCCAGAACTACCCGCGCACCGAGCTGTTCTCGGTCGACACGGACACGCTCTACCAGACCGTCACGGGCGTGATCGCGCTGGCCGAGCGCCGCCGGCTGCGGCTGTTCCTGCGCCGCGACCCGTACGGCCGCTTCTACTCGTGCCTGGTCTACCTGCCGCGCGACCGCTACACCACGACGTCGCGGCTGGCCATGCAGGAGGTGCTGATCGACCAGCTCGGCGGCATCAACCTGGAGTACAGCGCCCGCGTCGGCGAGTCCGCGCTGGCCCGCGTGCACTTCACCGTGCACACCGACCCGAGCCGCCTGGCCGAGCCGGACACCGGCTACATCCAGCAGCTGCTGGCCGAGGCCGTGCGGTCCTGGGACGACCGCATGGTGGAGGCGGTGCTGGAGGACCGCGGCACGGGCCTGGGCGCGGAGTCGTCGTCCGAGCAGGGCCAGCGGATCGCGGCGGCGTTCCCCGAGGCGTACAAGGAGGACTTCACCGCGGCCGAGGGCCTGGCGGACTTCCGGCGCATCGAGGCGCTCCGGCCCGGCGACCTGGACCTGGCGTTCTACGCGCCGCGCGACGCCGAGCCGGGCGAGCGGCGGTTCAAGCTGTTCCTGGTCGGCGCCCGCCTGACGCTGTCGGACGTGCTGCCGATGCTCCAGCGCATGGGCGTGGTCGTGGTGGACGAGCGGCCGTACGAGCTGAGCCTGGACGACGGCGTCGAGTGCTGGATCTACGACTTCGGCCTGCGCCTGGACCAGGCGACGCTGGACAAGCTGGCCGCCGAGGACGAGGAGTCGGTGCGGACCCGCTTCCAGGACGCGTTCGCCGCGGCGTGGCGCGGCGAGGCGGAGGTGGACGGCTTCAACACCCTCGTGCTCAAGTCGGGCGTCACGTGGCAGCAGGCGGCGATGCTGCGCGCCTACGCCAAGTACCTGCGCCAGGCGGGCACGCCCTACAGCCAGGACTACATCGAGGACGCGGTGCTCGGGCACACCGACGTCGCCACGGCCCTGGTGCGGCTGTTCGAGACCCGGTTCGACCCGTCCGTGCCCGACGAGGAGCGCGGGGACCGCACCGAGCACCTGGCCGCCGAGATCACCGCCATGATCGACGACGTGACCAGCCTCGACGCGGACCGCATCCTGCGCAGCCTGCTCACGCTGGTGCAGGCCACGCTGCGCACGAACTACTTCGTCCGCGACGTCGACGGCAACCCGCGCCCGTACCTGGCGGTGAAGCTCGACCCGCGCGCGATCCCGGACCTGCCGCAGCCGCGGCCGCGGTTCGAGATCTTCGTGTACTCGCCCCGGCTGGAGGGCGTGCACCTGCGGTTCGGCCCGGTGGCGCGCGGCGGTCTGCGCTGGTCCGACCGGCGCGAGGACTTCCGCACCGAGATCCTGGGCCTGGTGAAGGCGCAGGCGGTGAAGAACGCGGTGATCGTGCCGGTCGGCGCGAAGGGCGGGTTCGTGGTCAAGCGGCCGCCCGCGCCGACGGGCGACCCGGGCGTGGACCGCGAGGCGCTGCTGGCCGAGGGCGTGGCCTGCTACCGGCAGTTCATCTCCGGCCTGCTGGACCTGACCGACAACCTCAACGCCGGCACCGTCCTGCCCGCGCCGCAGGTCGTCCGGCACGACGGCGACGACACCTACCTGGTGGTCGCGGCGGACAAGGGCACGGCGTCGTTCTCCGACATCGCCAACGAGGTGTCGAAGTCCTACGGCTTCTGGCTGGGCGACGCGTTCGCGTCCGGCGGGTCCGTGGGCTACGACCACAAGGCCATGGGCATCACCGCCCGCGGCGCGTGGGAGAGCGTGAAGCGGCACTTCCGGGAGCTGGGCGTCGACACCCAGACCGAGGAGTTCACCGTCGTCGGCGTCGGCGACATGTCCGGCGACGTGTTCGGCAACGGCATGCTGCTGTCCGAGCACATCCGCCTCGTCGCGGCGTTCGACCACCGGCACGTCTTCATCGACCCGAACCCGGTCGCGGCCGCCTCCTACGCCGAGCGCAAGCGGCTGTTCGAGCTGCCCCGCTCGTCGTGGGACGACTACGACCGCTCGCTGATCAGCGACGGCGGCGGCGTGTGGCCGCGCACGGCCAAGTCGATCCCGGTCAGCGAGCAGGCCCGGGTGGCGCTGGGTCTGCCGGAGGGCGTGGTCAAGCTGTCCCCGCCGGAGCTGATGAAGGCGATCCTGCTCGCGCCGGTCGACCTGCTGTGGAACGGCGGCATCGGCACCTACGTCAAGGCGGGCGCGGAGTCGCACGCCGAGGTCGGCGACAAGGCCAACGACGCGATCCGGGTCAACGGCGCGGACCTGCGGGTGAAGGTCGTCGGCGAGGGCGGCAACCTGGGGCTGACCCAGCGCGGCCGGATCGAGTTCGCCCGGGTCGGCGGACCCGACGGGCACGGCGGCAAGGTCAACACCGACGCGCTGGACAACTCGGCCGGCGTGGACTGCTCCGACCACGAGGTCAACATCAAGATCCTGCTGGACGAGCTGGTCCGCGACGGCCGGCTCGACCAGGGGCAGCGCAACGAGCTGCTGGGCCAGATGACCGACGAGGTCGGCGAGCTGGTGCTGGCCGACAACTACGCGCAGAACGCGGTGCTCGGCGTCTCCCGCGCGCACGCCGCGCCGATGCTGTCGGTGCACGCGCGCCTGGTGGCCGATTTGGAGCAGCGCGGCGTGCTGGACCGCACGCTGGAGGCGCTGCCGAGCCCGGCGGAGTTCAAGGCCCTGGAGAAGGCGGGCCAGGGGCTCACGTCGCCGGAGCTGGCCACCCTGCTCGCGCACGTCAAGTTGGCGCTGAAGGAGGAGGTGCTGGCGAGCGACCTGCCGACGATCGACGTGCTGGCCCGCCGGCTGCCCGACTACTTCCCGAGCGAGCTGCGCGAGCGGTTCGCCGACGCGATCGGCAGCCACCCGCTGTCCCGCGAGATCATCACCACGGTGCTGGTCAACGAGGTCGTGGACGGCGCGGGCGTGTCGTACGCGTACCGGCTGGCGGAGGAGATCAGCGCGTCGGCCACGGACGCGGTGCGCGCGTACACGGTCGTCACGGCGATCTACGACCTGCCGTCGATCTGGCGGGAGATCCGGGCGCTGGACAACGTCGTGGCGACCGAGGTGCAGGACGACATGGTGCTGGAGACCCGGCGCCTGCTCGACCGGGCGTCGCGGTGGCTGCTCACCAACCGCCCGCAGCCGCTGGCGGTCGGGTCCACGATCAGCCGGTTCGCCCCGGTGGTCGCCGAACTCGCGCCGCGCACGATCGACATGCTCCAGGGGCGCGAGAAGGAGTCCGTGATCGAGCACGTCGAGCGGCTGGTGGCGCACGGCGTGCCGGTGGAGCTGGCGCGGCGGATCGCCGGGCTGCTGTTCACCTACGGGCTGCTGGACGTGACCGAGGTGGCCGAACTCGCCGAGCGCGAGGAGGGCGAGGGCGCGACCGGGCAGGAGCGGACGCACGAGGAGACCGCGGAGCTGTACTTCGCGCTGTCCGAGCACCTGGACGTCGACCGGATGCTCAGCTCGGTGTCGAACCTGGAACGCCTGAACCGCTGGCACGCGCTGGCGCGCCTGGCGCTGCGGGACGACTTCTACTCGTCGCTGCGGTCGATCACGATCGACGTGCTGCGGACGGCCGAGCCGGGCGACACCCCGGAGGAGAAGATCGCCGCGTGGGAGCAGGCCAACTCCTCGCGCCTGGGCCGGGCGCGGGCCGCGCTGGCGGAGATCAACCGGGTCAGCAAGCTCGACCTGGCGACGCTCTCCGTGGCCGCCCGCCAGGTCCGCAGCATGATCCGCTGAGGTCCGCGGGGTGTCGCGGTCGACCGACCGCGACACCCCGGACCCCGCCCGACCGGGTCGGGCTAGTTGCGCCAGGTGTCGTTCAGCGCCGCGGGTGACGTGGCCGTGCGGTTGCCGCCGCTCTCCCAGGTCACCGCGCCGCCCGCGTCCTTGCGGATGTACTTGTACTGGAACGACGTCCCCGAGGGCAGCGACACCGAGCCCTTCCACACCGGGTACGAGGCCGACGACAGCGCCACCGCGGCGGCCGGGTTCCACGCGCCCAGCGACGGGTGGTCGCCGACCACGAAGATGTTCTGCCCGAACGACGTGGTGGCGTTCACCGCGAACGACGCCGTGCCCACCGGGTTGCCCCCGCCGCCGGTCGCGCCCACGTGCAGCGCCAGCGCCTCGCCCGCGCCCAGCGTGGCCGTGACCTGGCCGTTCGACCCCACCGTGTACGCGACGCACCCCTCCTGCTGCACGTTGCAGTACGACCCGGCGGGCAGCGAGGTCTGGAACGTCCGGGTCAGCGGCGCCGACTCCCGGTTGATCGCCACGAACCCCTTGTTGCCCCGGCCGAACGCGATGGCGTCGCCGCCGTTGTCCCACCAGTTGACGACCGCCGTCCCGGACACCGCGTTGCGGAACCCGACCATGGACGCGATCTGCGTCCACCGGTGCTGGCACTTCCACCCGGACGTGTAGCACTCCGACCCGGACGGCGGACCGGCGTCGTGGTTGGAGAACTCGTAGCCGGAGTACACGTTCGGCGAACCGTAGGGCCACGCCAGCATGAACACGTTCGCCAGCGTGTAGGTCGAGCCGTCCTTGTAGCTCAGCGTCGACCCGTTGCGCTCGGTGTCCCAGTTGTCCACGAACGCCCGTGCCTGGCCGCTCGGCAGGAAGCCCCACGACTGCCCGAACGTGCTCAGGTACGCCAGGTTCTCGTTGGCGAAGATCCGCTTGATGTCGTAGGCGTACCGGAACTCGTCCACGTCACCCGAACCGGTGTACTCGCCCGGCTGCACGGCCTCGCCCGCGCCGTAGATCACCTCGTGCACCCAGTACACGTTCGGGTTGCTCAGCCGCGCCTTGATCGCCGACAGGTCGGCCGCCGCCATGTGCTTGGCCGCGTCGATCCGGAACCCGTCCACCCCGAGCGAGATCAGGTGGTTCAGGTACGCCGCGATGCGCCCGCGCACGTAGTCGCTGCCGGTGTTGAGGTCCGACAGCCCGACCAGCTCGCAGTTCTGCACGTTGTCGCGGTTGCGGTAGTCGCTGATGTGCGACCGGCACGAGTGGAAGTCCTGGTCGCCGTAGATGCCGGGGTAGTTGTACTTCGTGTACGACGAGCCGCCGGTGCCCGTGCCCGACCCGGCGCTCATGTGGTTGATCACCGCGTCCGCGATGACCTTCACGCCCGCCGCGTGGCAGGTGTTCACCATGGTCCGGAACGCCGCCTCGTCACCGAGCCGCCCGGCGATCCGGTAGCTGACGGGCTGGTAGGAGGTCCACCACTGGGACCCCTGGATGTGCTCGGTCGCGGGGGAGACCTCCACGAACCCGTAGCCCTTGGGTCCGAGCACGTTCGTGCACTCGGCGGCGACGCGCGAGAACGGCCACTGGAACAGGGTCGCGGTCACGTCCTTGGCGGACGGCGGCGTCGCAAAACTTTGCGGAACGGCCAAAAGGCTGAACAGGAGTACGGCTATCGCGCCCAAGGCGCGTCGACTGGCGGAAACCACGATGTCTCCTAGGTGGCAGGGGATGTGCTCTAGGTCATACCAGTCGGAAGACTTGCTGAAAACACTTGCAAAGTATTTCATTGCCCTCCGGCGGAACCGATCCGGAAGGACTCCCCATGACGCAGGACTGGTGGCGCGATGCCGTCATCTACCAGGTCTACGTGCGCAGCTTCGCCGACTCGGACGGCGACGGCGTCGGTGACCTGCCCGGCATCCGCTCCCGGCTGCCCTACCTGGCCGACCTCGGCGTGGACGCCGTCTGGATCACGCCGTTCTACACCTCGCCGATGGCCGACGGCGGCTACGACGTGGCGGACTACCGCACCGTCGATCCCCTCTTCGGCTCGAACGACGACGCGCGGGCACTGGTCCGGGAAGCGCACGAGCTGGGCATCCGGGTGATCGTGGACCTGGTCCCGAACCACACCAGCGACCGGCACGCCTGGTTCCAGGCCGCGCTGCGCGCCGCGCCGGGCTCGCCGGAACGCGCCCGCTACCACTTCCGCGACGGCCGCGGCGACCAGCCGCCGAACGACTGGGAGTCCGTATTCGGCGGTCCCGCCTGGACCCGCGTCCCCGACGGCCAGTGGTACCTGCACCTGTTCGCGCCCGAGCAGCCGGACCTGAACTGGGACCAGCCGGAGGTCCGCGACGAGTTCCTGGACGTGCTGCGCTTCTGGCTCGACCTGGGCGTGGACGGCTTCCGCATCGACGTCGCGCACGGCATGGTCAAGGCCGACGGCCTGCCCGACGTGGGCACGCCCGGCCACCTCAAGCTGCTGGGCACCGAGGCGCTGCCGTTCTTCGACCAGGACGGCGTGCACGAGATCTACCGCGACTGGCGCAAGGTGCTCGACTCCTACCCGGGCAGCCGGATCGGCGTGGCCGAGGCGTGGACGCCCAGCCCCGAGCGCACCGCCCGCTACCTGCGCGCCGACGAGCTGCACCAGGCGTTCAACTTCCACTACCTGACCGCCGAGTGGAACGCCGCCGACCTCAAGCAGGTCATCGACGACTCGCTGGCCGCGATGCGCCCGGTCGCCGCGCCGACGACGTGGGTGCTGTCCAACCACGACGTGCAGCGGCACGTGACGCGGTACGGCAGCGTGGCCCGGGCGCGCGCCGCCGCGCTGCTGATGCTGGCGCTGCCCGGCAGCGCGTACGTCTACCAGGGCGAGGAGCTGGGCCTGCCCGAGGTGCTGGACCTGCCCGACGACGTGCTGCAGGACCCGGTGTGGGTGCGGTCCGGGCACACCGACCGCGGCCGCGACGGCTGCCGCGTGCCGATCCCGTGGACGCCGGACGGCCCGTCGTTCGGCTTCGGCGACGGCGGCTCGTGGCTGCCGCAGCCCGCCGACTGGGCGCGGTTGAGCGTGGCGAGCCAGCTCGGCGACCCGAACTCGGTGCTGGAGCTGTACCGCAGCGCGCTGCGCGTGCGGCGGGAGCACCCGGACCTCGGCGCGGGCTCGGACGTCGAGTGGCTGGACGTGCCGGAGGACGTGCTGTCGTTCCGTCGCGGGGCGTTCACCTGCGTGGTGAACTTCGGCCCGGACGTGGCGCGGCTGCCCCTCGACGGTCACGTGGTGCTCGCCTCGGGCGGTTGCGCCACCGAAGGCGCGGACGTCCTCGTGCCGCCGGACACGACCGTGTGGCTCTCGCGCCCGTAGAGTCACCCGGTGTGACAGCGCGGCTCAGTGACATCGCGACCCAGGCAGGCGTGAGCGAGGCGACGGTCAGCCGGGTCGTCAACGGCAAGCCGGGCGTCTCGGCCGCGACGCGCCAGGCGGTGGTCGCCGCGATGGACGTCCTCGGCTACGAGCGCCCGCCCCGGCTCCGCCAGCGCAGCGCCGGGCTGATCGGGTTGATCACCCCCGAGTTGAACAACCCGATCTTCCCGGCGTTCGCGCAGGTCATAGAGCAGGTGCTGACCCGCGACGGGTACACGCCGGTGCTGTGCACGCAGACGCCCGGCGGCTCCACCGAGGACCAGCTGACCGAGATGCTGGTCGACCGGGGCGTCACCGGGATCGTCTTCGTGTCCGGCCTGCACGCCGACACGACCGCCGACAAGGACCGGTACGTCAAGCTGGCCGGTCGCGGCGTGCCGTTCGTGATGATCAACGGCTACACCGACCAGGTGTCCGCGCCGTTCGTGTCGGTGGACAACCGGGCGGGCGTCCGGCTCGCCGTCTCCCACCTGGTGGAACTGGGGCACGAGCGGATCGGCCTGGCCGTCGGACCGCCCCGGTTCGTGCCCGCGCAGCGCATGGTGGAGGGCTTCACGCTCGTCCGGCCGCAGGCCGCCGACCTGGTGGAGCACTCGCTGTTCTCGGTCGAGGGCGGCCAGGCGGCGGCCAACGCCCTGCTGGACCGCGGCTGCACGGCCATCGTGTGCGGGAGCGACCTGATGGCGTTCGGCGCGATCCGCGCGGCCCGCCACCGCGGCCTGGACGTGCCGCGCGACGTGTCGGTGGTCGGCTTCGACGACTCCCCGCTGATCGTGTTCGCCGACCCGCCCCTGACCACGATCCGGCAACCGGTCGAGGCGATGGGGCAGGCCGCCGTGCACGCGTTGCTGGAGGAGATAGGCGGCACGCTGAGGAGCCCCCTCTCGGGCACGCACGCCGAGTTCGTGTTCCAGCCCGAGCTGGTGGTGCGCGGCTCGACCGGCGCGCGACCGAGATGACGCTGCTCGCGCGCAGGATGCGGGCCCAACGGCTCTCGCACCCGGCCGCCGGCGTCACGGACCTGTTCGCCTCCGTGTTCGCCCTCCAGGCCCAGGACGTCCCGGCGGCACGGCTCGCGGCGCGCGCCCGGGGCGTGCGGTCCCTGGACGGTCCCCTGGTGCGCACCTGGGCGATGCGCGGCACCCTGCACCTGCTGCACGAGGACGACCTGTGGGTCGTGCGCCTGCTCGGACCGACGTTCATCGCCGCCGGACGGCGCCGCCGCGCGCAGCTCGGCCTCACCGACGAGCTGTGCGAACGCGCGCTGCCCGCGCTCCGCGAGATCCTGACCGAGCCGCTGGACCGCGCGGACGTCGTGCGCCGCCTGGCCGAGGTCGGCCTCCCGCTCGACCCGAAGTCGCAGGCCCCGGCGCACCTGCTGGCGTTCGCCGCGCACTCCGGCGTGCTGTGCCGGGGCCTGGACGACACCTACCGCCTGCTGCGCGTCGACGCCGAGCCGCGCGGCGTGGACGAGCTGTGGCGGCGCTACCGGCGCGCCTACGGCCCGGCCACGCCCGACGACTTCGCCGCGTGGAGCGGCCTGCCCAAGCGCGAGGTGAAGGACCTGCCCGAGGTGGCCGACGAACCGGCCGAGCCGACCGGTGCGGTCCGCCTGCTGGGCCACTTCGACCCCTACCTGCTCGGCTACCGCGACCGCTCCGCCGCGCTCGCGCCCCGGCACGCGCCGCTCGTGCAGACCGGCGGCGGCTTCCTCACCCCGCACGTCGTGGTCGACGGACGGGTGGTCGCGGTGTGGCGGCGGACCGGCGCGCGGGTCGAGGTCCACCCGTTCGGTGAACGTCCCGACTTGGCGGAGGAGATCGCCGACCTGGGCCGGTTCCTCGACCTGGACGTCCGCTTAACCTGGGTGTAGCACGTCGATAAGGTCACGTCACGCATCGACACCGGGAGGCGCGTTCAAGTTGGGTGTGTTCGTCACGGGTGTGCGCCCGCGCTGGTCCGACATGGACGCGTTCGGCCACGTCAACCACGCCAACACGGTGACCTTGCTGGAAGAGGCCCGCATCGACCTGCTGTTCACCGAGGCGGCCCGGCACGGCGTGCCGGAGATGTCGCAGGGCATGGTGGTGGCCCGCCTCGTGGTGGACTACCTCGCGCCGGTGGTGTTCACCGGTGACGAGGTCCGCGTCGAGCTGTCCGTGCGGGAATTGAAGTCCGCGTCGTTCACGTTGGACTACACGGTCCGCGGCAGCCGCCAGGAGGGCAGCCCCGTCGTCACGACGGCGGAAACCCTCATGGTGCCGTACAACCTGACGGCCGGACGCCCGCGCCGTCTCCTCGAAGCCGAGCGCGACTTCCTCGCCGGCTGGCGTGCCGGAGGTAATGGTGCCTGAGTTGGTCCTCGCCGACCCCGCCGAGCGGGACGACCTCGGCGCGTTCGTCGCCCGTGCCGTGCGGCTGGACGGCCAAGCGGTGGTGCGGCTGCGCAACCGGGCGTCCGGCGGCCTGGTGGACGCCTGGGTCTCGACCCCGTTCGACACCCTGGCCACCCGCACCGTGGAGGGGCGGATCACGCCCGCCGACGTGACGGTGTCCGGGACCGATCTGCTCACCGGGCTGGCCGTGGTGCGCAGCGAGACCGTCGACCCCGGCCCGGCGCGCGACATGATGTGGCGCTCCGCGCTGCCGCCCGTCGCGGGCTGGCTGCCGGTGGACCGGCTGCCGGGCAGCGTCGTGTCCGAGCTGGCGGAGAAGGGCGTGGAGGTGGCGCGCGAGAACGCGGGCCCGCGCGGCACGCCGCCCGCCTCGCTGCTCGACCAGACGGTGATCACGGTCAGCGGGTCGGGGCTGGACGTGAAGGTGCCGATGCGGTGCCTGTTCGCGTTGTCCGGCATGGGTTTCCTGGGCGGCGACGACGTGCGCATCACCGCGACCGACTCGTGGCTGCGCATCGACGCCCGCTTCGGCGCGGTGGTCCGCCGCCGCCACTCCATGCTGCCGCTGCTGGTCTGACCCCGACTGGGCGCGGCCGTCCGGGACGGCCGCGCCCGCCTGTCCCGCTAGACCAGCCAGACCGCCGTGTCGGGCGGCAGCAGGCTGCCCTCCATCGGGCCGCTGGCCAGCAGCACCTCGCCCGGCGGCAGCGGCACCGGGCCGCCCGAGGTGTTCAGCGCGCAGATCAGCCCGCCGCCCTTGCGCCGGAACGCGAAGCAGCCGGGCGGCGCGCCGTACCACTCCAGCTCGTCGCCGCTGAAGGAGCCGTGCGACTTCCGCAGCTCCAGCGCGTGCCGGTAGAACGACAGCATCGACTCCGGGTCCTCGAGCTGCGACTCGGCGGTGAGGCCGGCCCACTCGTCCGGCTGCGGCAGCCAGGTGCTCACGCCCTGGGAGAAGCCGAACGGCGGCGCGTCGCCCTCCCACGGCAACGGCACCCGGCACCCGTCCCGGCCGCGCTGGGTGTGCCCGGACCGCAGCCAGATCGGGTCCTGCAACGCCCAGTCCGGCAGCTCCACGTCCGGCAGGCCCAGCTCCTCGCCGTTGTACAGGTAGACCACGCCCGGCAGCGCCAGCTGCACCAGCGCCATCGCCCGCGCCCGCTGCGCGCCGATCGCGCCACCGCCGTACCGGGTCACGTGCCGCGGCACGTCGTGGTTGGACAACGTCCAGGTCGGCGGCGTGTCCAGGCCCTGGACAGCGCCCAGCGAGCGCTCGATCGCCGACCGCACCGCGTCCGCGTCGAACGACGCCTCGACCAGCCGGAAGTTGAACCCGAGGTGCAGCTCGTCGGGCCGCACGTAGCGGGCGAACCGCTCGTCGTCGGCGACCCAGATCTCCCCGACCGCCATCCGGCCCGGGTACTCGTCGATGACCTTGCGGATCATCCGGTGGACCTCGTGCACCCCGTCGTTGTCGAACCGGGGGTCCAGCGAGTTGTCGTGCATCACCCCCGCGCCCAGCCGGGCCCGCGGGTCGATGTTCGGCAACCCGAAGGGCTTGGCCATGCCGTGCGCGACGTCGATGCGGAACCCGTCCACCCCGCGGTCCAGCCAGAACCGCAGCGTGCGCGCCAGGTCGGCGGCGACCTCCGGGTTGTCCCAGTTCAGGTCGGGCTGCTCGGGGGTGAACAGGTGCAGGTACCACTGGCCGTCCGGGACCCGCGTCCACGCCGGCCCGCCGAACTGGCTCGGCCAGTTGTTCGGCGGCACGGACCCGTCGAACCCGCCGCCGTCCCGGAAGATGAACCGGTCCCGCTCGACCGAACCCGGCCCGGCCCGCAGCGCGGCCTGGAACCAGGGGTGCCGGTCGCTGGTGTGGTTGGGGACCAGGTCGATGGTGACGCGGAGGTTGTGCGCGTGCGCCTCGGCGACCAGCCGGTCGAACGCGGCCAGGTCGCCGAACAGCGGGTCGACGTCACGGGGATCGGCCACGTCGTAGCCGTGGTCGGCCATGGGCGAGGTGAAGAACGGCGTCAGCCAGAGGGCGTCCACGCCGAGGAGCTCCAGGTAGCCGAGCCGGGAGCGGATGCCGTCGAGGTCGCCCACGCCGTCGCCGTTCGCGTCGGCGAACGACCGCACGTAGACCTGGTAGAAGACGGCGTCACGCCACCAGGCGGACTCGTCGGCGATCTCTGGTCGGGGATCGGAGGATCGTCGCACGAGGAGTCATCCTGCCATTCGCGACCGACAGCACGACCCCGTTCGGGGGATCAAGGATCACACCCAGGCGTTCATCATGCTGTTCGCGGCCATCTCCAGGTACGCCCAGAGCACCTTGCGGTGCTCGGGGTCGAGGTCGACCGAGTCGACGCCGACCTTGATGCAGCGCAGCCAGGCGTCCCGTTCCGCGGGACCGATGACGAACGGCGCGTGCCGCATCCGCAACCGGGGGTGACCGCGGGTGTCGGAGTAGGTGTGCGGGCCGCCCCAGTACTGCATGAGGAACAGCCGGAACCGCTCCTCGGCGGGACCGAGGTCCTCTTCGGGGTACATGGGACGCAGGATCGGATCCTTCGCCACTTCCTCGTAGAAGCGCGCGACGATCTTGTGGAACGTCTCGTACCCGCCCACTGCTTCGTAGAAGTTGTCCGGAGGCGTGGTCACCCCTCCATCCTGCCTCAGCCGGGCCGCTCCGGACGTGGCCGGGGTGGCCGCCCGGTCCCGGCGGCGGTTGGCGAAGTGGTGGCGCACCGCCGCCGTCGCTGGTGACCGCCGCGCGCGGCACCCCATCCTGTGCCCGACGGCCCCCGCCGTGAGGGAGGACACGACATGGGCGAGGCCAACGCGGCGCTCCTGCACTGGTTCCGGCAGGCCGGGTGGACGCAGCTCGAACTGGCGCGCGCGGTCGGGCGGCTCGGCCAGGCCCGCGGCCACAACGTCGCGCCGGACAGCTCGCGGGTGCGGCGGTGGCTGGAGGGCGAACGGCCCCGGCACCCGGTGCCGGAGCTGCTGGTGGCGTTGTTCGCCGAACGGCTGGGCCGCCCCTTCACCGCCGCGGACCTCGGGCTGGCCGCGACGCCCACGACCCACGACCGGGTCTCCTGGGACCACCGGACCCTGGTCGCCACCGTGCAGGACTTCACCAGGAGCGATCTGATGATCAAACGCAGGGATGTGCTCGGCGCGACGGCGGCCCTGGCCACGGGCGCGGTGCTGGAGGGCAGGCTGGCCGGCTGGCTGCACCCCGACTCGCCGCCGCCGGCCGCGCCCGCGCTCGGCCCTGGGCGCATCGGCACGGCCGAGATCGCGGAGCTGGAGGCCGCGACCGGGACGTTCTGGACCTGGGACGCCCAACGCGGCGGCGGCCTGTACCGGGAGGCCGTGGTGGGGCAGCTCAAGGCCATGGCGGACCTGCTGGACCACAGCTACCCGGACGCGATCTCCCGCCGGTTGTTCCGCTCGACCGCGGACCTCGCCCGGCTGGCCGGCTGGATGTCCCACGACGTCGGGCTCCAGGTGACCGCGCAGCGGTACTTCACCCTGGCCCTGCACTGCGCCAAACGGGCCCGCGACACCGGGCTGGGCGTCGAGGTGCTGTCTCGGATGGCCCGACAGATGGTGCACGTCGGCAAACCGCGGGAGGCCCTGTCGCTGGTCGCGCTGGCCCGGCGCGGTTCGGCGGGCCGGCTCGACCCGATGGCGTCGGCCATGCTCGCGACCTGCGAGTCGTGGGCGCACGCGACCCTCGGCGACGTCGAGGCGGTGGACCGGGCGGTCGGGGACGCCGAGTCGCACTTCGCGAAGGCCGACCCCGACGAGACCCCGGCCTGGCTGTCCTACTTCGACCGGGCGGGACTGGAGGGCATGGCGGCCCTGTCCTACCGCACCGCGGCCGAGCACCGGCCCGGCACGGAGCGCAAGGCCGAGCCGCACCTGGCCGAGGCGCTGCGCCTGCGCCGGGCCACCTACCAGCGGTCGAACCTGTTCGACGTCATCTCCCTGGTGGGCGTCCGCGTCCTGCAGGGCGAGCACGCGGAGGCGAACCGCCTCGCGTCCACCCTGCTGAGCCCGGCCGGCCGGATCAGCTCGACCCGGACCTTCGACCGCATCAACGCCATCCGCGACCGCGCCGAAGCCGACTCCGCCCACGCCAAGGACGCCCGCCCGCTGGTCGACACCCTGACCGCGCTGACCGCCGCCTGACACCCCGGCCAAGCCGCGGTCCGGCCCGTGCCTCGGCCGGGCGGTGGCCCGATCAACGCCCTGGTCGTGCGCGCGGCCTGACGACTACGCGGCAGTCGCGCACGGATCGCTGCTCGGCCCGGACCGCAGCCCGGATCCGGTCGGGTCGGGATTGGGCCGATCCGGGATCGCGATGGGCCGGGATCGCGATGGGCCGGTGTTGGGTGCCGGTGGCGGGTGCGCCGTGGCGTGGGGCGGTCGCGGGCTCGGCCGGTGGTGGTGGGCCGGTCGTGGGCTTGGCCGGGTGTGGGCCTGGTCGGTGGCGAGTGGGGTGGTGGGTGCAGGCGGTGGCGGGGTGGGTGCGGTTGCACGGCCCGCCCCGCCACCGGCCGGTCTCACGACTTCAGCGAGATCCCCGCCTCGTCCAGGGCGGGCATCAGGCGTGCGCGCAGGGCGCGCTGGACGGCCCACTGGCGGCCCGGCCGCACCTTCACCGTCACCCGCATCGTGATGCCCTCCGGCGTGACCTTCTCCACGCCCAGCACCTGCGGCTTGTCGGTGACGTCCTTGGCCAGCGACTCCTCGGCCGTCGCCTCGGTCACGGCCCGGGTCAGCACCTCGGTGGCCGAGGCCAGGTTCGCGCCGTAGGCGAGCGGCAGGTCGACCACGGCCACCGCGAAGCCCTGGGACGAGTTGCCGACCCGCATGATCTCGCCGTTGCGGACGTACCAGACGGTGCCGTTGGTGTCGCGGATCGTGGTGATCCGCAGCGCCACCGCCTCCACCGTGCCGGTCGCCGGCCCGAGGTCCACCACGTCCCCGACGCCGTACTGGTCCTCCAGCATCATGAACATGCCGGACAGGAAGTCCTTGACCAGGTTCTGCGCGCCGAAACCGAGGGCCACGCCGAGGATGCCCGCCGAGGTCAGGATCGGCGCGGGGTTCATCCCCAGCTCGGTCAGCACCTGGATGAACGCCACGCCGAACACGATGATCGTGACGAACGACTTGAGCACCGAGCCGATCGTCTTGGCCCGCTGCTCGCGCCGCTCGGAGACCAGCGCGCCCAACGCCTGCGGCGCGCGTTCCCGCAGCGGCTTGAGCAGCTTCGGCTTGCGCCCGCCGTTGCCTCGGGTCATCCGGTCGATCAACCGGCGGAGCAGGAACCGGACCACCACCGCGATGATCACCGTCAAGGCGATCCGCAACGCACCCTCGGCGATCTTGGGCCCGTTGACCACCCACCACTCGACGGCGAGGGTCGACTCCACGTCCTCCAGCACCAGCTCAGTCCTCCGCTCACAACTCCAGGCCGGTCGCCCAGGCCAAGAAGGTCAACTGGTCCACGGCCAGGCCGACCGACCGGCTCACCGATCGGCCCGCGTGCCCCACCTCGGTCTCGCGGCGGAGCAGCACCGGGTGCTTGGTCGGATCACTCGACGTCGCGTGTTGCAGCGCCGCGCACATCTTCCGGGCGTGGTTGGGGTCCACGCGGCTGTCCGACTCGAAGACCGTGAACAGCACCGAAGGGTACTCAACGCTCGGCCGAACCCGGTGGTACGGGGAGTAGGCCAGCAGCCACTCCAGCTCCTCGGGCACCGACGCGGAGCCGTACTCCTCGGCCCACAGCCGCCCCAGCAGGAAGTTCTCGTAACGGACCATGTCGAGCAGTGGCGCCGAGCACACGACCGCCGCGTACAGCTCCGGCCGCTGGGTCAGCGCCGCCCCGACCAGCAGCCCGCCGTTCGACCCGCCCATGATCGACAACTGCTGCGGCGTGGTCCAGCCGTCGGCGATCAGCCGCTCGGCCGCCGCGTGGAAGTCGTCGAACACGTTCTGCTTGTGCTCCCGCATGCCCGCCCGGTGCCATTCCTCACCCTCCTCGTCACCGCCCCGCAACGACGCGTGCGCCCAGACGCCGCCCGCCTCGACCCACGCCAGCGTGGTCGCGCTGTACCCCGGACCGCGGCCCACCGCGAACCCGCCGTAGCCGGTGAGCAGCGCCGGCCGGGGCAGGTCCGGCTGCCGCGCGCCGGACACCACGAACATTCGCACGACCGTGCCGTCGGATGACGTGTACGAGACCTGTTGTGTGGACAACTCGGGGAGGGTCACCGTTCCGGGTGCCGCCGCGTGCAGCTCCGTCCGGCCCTCCGAGAGCGAGTACCGGTACACCGACAAGGGCGTGGTGAAGTCCGACCAGCCGAACCACAGCACGTCCCGGTCCGCAACGGTCGCCGCGTCGGCTGTGGACAACCCGTGCACCGACCCCGTCCCCGGCAGCGGGATCTCCCGCAGGTGCTCGCCCGTCACGGGGGAGTGCAGGTGCAGCTCCGACACCGCGTGCCGGGTCCGCAGCACCACCAGCGACCCGTCCAGCCACGTCACCGCGTCCAGCACCGAGTCGGGCTGCTCGGCCACCAGCTCGGTCCACTCCGTCGGCCGCTCCGGGTCGGCCACGCACAGCCGGAACCGGGGCGCGTCGCGGCTCGTGCGCAGGTAGAGCCGCCCGTCCGGCTCGACCGACGCGGTGCACTGCACGTCGTCGGAGTCCAGCACGACCGGCCGCAGCTCGCCGGAGCCGTGCAGGTCCGCGATCCACACCGAGTCGCGCCGCACGGTGCCGGGCGCGCCGTTCACCAGCAGCCACCGGCCGTCCTCCGACAGCGACAGCCCGTAGTAGTAGGTGTGGTCCAGCCCGTCGCCGTGCACGTTCACGTCCTCGGACGCGGGCGAGCCCACCCGGTGCCGCCACACCCGCCGGTGGAACTGCCGCTCGTCCTCGGGCACCAGCGCCGGGTTCACCCGCCGCACGTAGAAGAACTCCTCGCCGCCGGGCAGCCAGCCCACCGGCGAGTACCGGCAGCGGTCGATCGGACCGTCCAGCAGCTCCCCGGTGTCCACGTCCACGACGTGCAGCAACGAGTGCTCGTCGCCGCCGACGGACACCTGGTAGGCCAGCCGGGTGCCCTCGCGCGAGGGCGACCACCGGTCGAGCGTGGTCCGCCCGGACGGGTCGAGCGCGGACACGTCCAGCAGCACCCGCTCCACGCCGTCCACCAGCACGTACAGCACGGGGTGGTCCTGGTCCGGCCCGCGCCGGGTGTAGAACGCGCGCCCCGCCCGCCACACGGGCGTGCCCACGGAGCCGGTCCGCATCAGCTCGCCCAGCCGGGCGGCCAGCGCCTCGCGGCCGGGCAGGGCGTCCAGCCACGACCGCGCCAGGGCGTCCTGCGCGGCGGACCACGCCTCGGTGCGGGGGTCCGCAGCGTCCTCGAGGGCCCGGTAGGGATCGGCCACCGCGTGGCCGTGCAGGTCCTCGACGAGGTCGAGGCGCGGGGCGTCGGGGTAGGTGATCGTCGCAGGCAGCGCTGCGCGGGAAGCATCGGTCACCTTCCCCAGCGTAGCCGGCGTGATGAAAACCATCACCGATAGGTGCCTGTTCACCGGGGTTTCGCCCACGGCTTCGTGACACGTCACATATCACAGGTGATTTTTGGGGTCGATCTGTGGTCTGCTATGGCTGAACCGGTGGAGGTGGTCGCGTGCCAGACCGACAACCCACCCCGATCGGCGCCCTGGTGAACACCGGGATCGCGTCGTCGGTCCCGTCCGGCCAAAAACAGCTCTCGGCGACCGCCGTGCACGCCGTGGCCGGCGGGGAGGGAACCGGTCCGGCCCCCGTGGCGCTGCCCTGGGGCAGGCGCAAGGTGCTGCTCCTCAACGCCACGTTCGAGCCCCTCACCGCGCTGCCGCTGCGCCGTGCCGTGGTGCTCGTGGTGTGCGGGAAGGCGGAGGTCGTGCACGGCGACCCGGCGGGTGCGGTGGTGCACTCCTCGACGTCCCAGGTGGTCGTCCCGTCGGTGATCCGGCTGGCGAACTACGTGCGGGTGCCCTACCGCGGCCGCGTGCCGCTCACCCGGGCCGGGCTGATGCACCGCGACCGGTACCGCTGCGCGTACTGCGGCGGCCGCGCCGAGACCATCGACCACGTGGTGCCGCGCAGCCGCGGCGGCCCCCACTCGTGGACGAACTGCGTGGCCTGCTGCGCCAAGTGCAACCACCGCAAGGCCGACAAGCTCCTCTCGGAGCTGGGCTGGCGGCTGCGCGTGGTGCCCAGCGCTCCCCGCGGGCCGCACTGGCGGCTGCTGGCCGGCGTCACCGAGGCCGACCCGCTCTGGCTGCCCTACCTCGGCGAGCCCGCGGCCTGACGCCCGCCCTCACACCGACACGACCCGCTCCGGGCCGTCGTCCGTGATGCGCACGGATCCCGACGTGATGCGCACGGAACCGGACGTGATGCGCACCGATCCGGACGTGATGCGCACGGACCCCACGGTCGTGATCCGGACGGAGCCGTCCGTCGCCCCGGTGATGCGAACGGAGCCGGCGTTGGTGGCCCGGACGGAGTCTTCGGAGGTGATGCGGACCGAGTCGGCCTGCACCGACGGAGGCTGAACAGTGGTAACGCTCTGCTCCGATTGGGTGTACGACGAAAGGGTGAGGGCGGCGACCAGAACGAGGTTCAGGGTGTACATGTCGTGTCCTCCGAGACTCATCGGGCGGGAATTGGTCTCCGGATTCGGATGCGCAAGACCCGTACAGGTGAAAAGCTAGAAGCCGAGTGGGCCCAGGACAAGACGCCAAACCGGCCGCCATTCGCCTCCGTCCGGGGGAAGGCCGACCGGGCGTACGCGCTGCGACGATCGAGCCGGAGAGCTAGTGCATTCGGCACCGATGAGTACCGAGAGTGACGTCGTCCCAGGTAGGGGTCACGCGGATCACACACGCACATGCCAAGTGGCGAGGCCACATCACGGACAGCCGTGCACCGGTCGGGCCGGGGGCGGCGTCCCGGGATGCGGTCACCGCCCTCCGCGTAGTCCCGGACCGCGCCCGCGGGGGCTCGTTCACAGTTCTCCGGGCGGTCCGACGCCCCCGCGCGCCGGGGCCGACCCCCACCAGTGCGGAGACGGGTGCCCCTCGCCCTGAGGTGACCAGGCCGATCGGTTACCGTAGCCGCCGTGACCATCGTGGAGACCGTGCTCGTCTTCGCGCTGATCCCGCTGGCCATCTACGGCGTGATCACGCTACTGACGCTGAGGCCGAAGGCCACCCGCATTCAGCGGTACCGGCCCGGCCAGGAGTGGAACTACGCCCCCGTCTGGTGGACCGCGAACCCGGCGGGCCTGCCCGGCGGCGCGCACCAGGCCGTCCCGGCCCCGGTCGAGGGCCGCACCGCCAAGGGAGGTGCCCGTGGCAACTGGTGAGCTGACGAAGGCGGAGGTGGACCCGTCGACCCTCCCGGTCGGCACGGTCGTCACCAACAGCGGCCGGGTGTCCGCCGCGAAGATGTACGAGCCGCACGCCCCGAGCCTGCCGTTCACCCCGGTGCAGCTCGCGAGCCTGGACGAGGCGCTGACGCTGGCCAGCCGCACCACCGGGCTGGACTTCAGCGTGTACCTCGGCGAGCTGGGGGCGGACTCCCGCGCGCGGGCCGAGGAGCTGCACGCGAGCACCACGCGCCCGTCGCACGCCGTGCTCGTCGCGGTGTCGCCCGGTGAGCGCCGGGTCGAGGTGGTGACCGGCGAGGAGTCCCACCGCCGGATCGCCGACCGCGGCGCGAAGCTCGCGGTGATGAGCATGGTCGCCTCCTTCAAGGAGGGCGACCTCGCGGGCGGCCTGGTGAGCGGCCTGCGGATGCTGACCGACCAGGCGGGCCACGCGCCCAGGACCGCCTGACGCACGACGACGTGAAGGCCCCGGCGAACCTCGCCGGGGCCTTCGTCGTCAGCGGGCCTTGAGCGCGTTCACGAACGCCCTGAGGCGCGCCGGGCTGACGTCGAGGACGACGTCGGGGTTCTTGCTGTCGCGCACCGCGCCGAGGTGGTGGGCCACCTCGACGCAGTCACTGCTGGCGCTGCTCTTGCTGGACTTCTTCCATCGCAGGGTCATGAGACTCCCGTCGTCCGGCGCTGCACCTCCTTCGCGATGATCTCGAACGACTGCTCCGGGCTCATCGCGACCTTGAGCAACTCTGGCACGCACGCTTCGAAAGCTGCCACCGCTTCGGGCTCCTGCACGAACACCGAACTGACGGCGTTCTCCAGGTGCGCGAACGACGTTCCGTCGCACTTCAGCAGCAAGAAGGAGCCGCAGAGCCCGGGGTGCCAACCGGTGGTGGTGGGCACGATTCGCAGGTCGACGTTCTCGTGGGCGCTCATCATCAGCAGGTGGTCGAACTGCTCGGCCATCACCGCGGAACCCCCGAAGTTCTGGCTGAGCACACTCTCGCCGATCAGGGCGGTGTAGTGGACCGGGTTGCGGCGGGTGAGGATGTCGCGTCGGCCCATCCGGACGGCGACGCGGGTGGCCACCTCCTCGTCCGGGATGCGCGCGGCCTCCATGATCGTGCGGGTGTAGGAGCTGACCTGGAGGAGACCGGGCACGAGCAACGGCGACCAGCTCACGACCTCCCTGGCCATCTGCTCGACCTCGACCAGTGCGGCGATCTGCACCCGTCGTTCGGGCATCTGGATCACCGCCAGGGGTGATCCGCTCGGGTCGTCGGTCATCGCGAGGATTTCTTCGCGATCCCGCTCGGAGATGTGCAGGGGTTCGAGGATGCGGATGACTTCGGTCCGCGTCGGCACGCGCAGGCCGTTCTCGTTGCGCGAGAGCAACGAATGTACGATGCCAATCTTCTTTGCGAGTGCGCGTTGGCTGAGATTGTTGGCCTTTCGTGCGTTGCGCAGGCGCGCTCCCAAAGCGATGGCCTTCGAGGTATTGCGGTTCATGGGAATGCACCTTAAGGCTGGACCGGTGGTCAAGTCTCTCGCTCGAAAAGGGTATTGACCGGCTGTTGCGTGCCCGACCAAGGTGTTGTGCACCAGCTACCGGCCAGTCCGCACGCTGGTCGGGCATGCACGGCGGGTGGTGGAGCGCGCGGGGAGTGCGCAGCGCCCACCACTCGCCGTGCCTTTTCATTCGCAGTGTGAACGGGGTTGTCGATGGAGTCCGAAGAAAAGCCGCCTGCGCGGCTGAGCACCGCCCGCAGCAGGGAATTGGGAGAGGAGTTGCGCCGGGTCCGACACCGGGCGCGGCTGTCCTCCGGTTACGTCGCCGAGGCGTTGGGGTGGTCGTTGGGGAAGTTGTCGAAACTCGAAACCGGCAGTCGCGGCACGAGCGCGTGGGAAATCGGGACGCTGCTCGGCCGGTGCGGCGCGGACAAACCGACGCGGGACCGGATCCTGGCGTTGGCCAGCGAACTGGACACGGGCAGCTTCCTGCGGCTGCACGACCCGTGGCCGGACACGCTCACGGCGCTGTCGATGCACGAGCACGCGGCGCGCACCGTGGCGACCTACGAGCCGCTGGTGGTGCCGAGCCTGGCGCAGACCGAGGACTACGCGTACGCGTTGACCAACGACCGGGAGATGACGCAGGCGCGCATGGACCGGCAGGACACGCTGCGCAGGCCGGGCGGCCCGGAGACGGTCATCTACATCCACGAGGCCGCGTTGCGGGTCGTCGTGGGCGACGCGAAGGTGATGCGGGACCAGATGCTGCGGCTGACGCTGATGTGCGGGTGGGCGCGCATCAGCCCGCGGATCGTGCCGATGAGCGCGCCGTCGCACGAGGCGCTGCGCCACGCGGCGACGGTGCTGACGTTCGCCTCGCCGATCAAGCCGCTGGCGTACGCGGAGACCGAGGCGGCGACCGTGTTCCACGACGACCCGGACGCGGTCAGCGCCTACCAGGTGAAGATGCGCCGGCTGGACCAGCTCGTCCTGACCGCCGCCCAGTCGCGCGACGTGTTCGCCCGGTGGGCCGACGCCTACGACCGCGACACCCGCTCGGCCCCGGACGCGCGACGGGACGAGGCCTGAGGCCCCGCCCCGTCGCGCACGTCGAACCGTCAGGAGCGGTCGAACTCCTGGGCCGCCAGGGCCCGCACGATGCCCGCACGGCCCTCCGACACCAGCCGCCGCAGGGCCGGCGGGCGCTCCTCGGCCAGCCACTCGTCGGCCGCCGTCACGGTGTCCTTCGAGATGGACCACGAGGGGAACAGGCCGACGACCATCGACTGCGCCCGCTCGCTCGACCGGCGCTCCCACACGTCGGCGACGTCGGCGAAGTACCGCGCCACGAACGGCTGGAGCAGCTGCTTCTGACCGGGGTGCTGGATGCCCGCGATGATCGCCTCCGACACCGCGTTCGGCAGCTCGTCGTCGTTCACCGCGCGGTCCCACGCCTCGGCCTTGGCCTCGGCCGTGGGCCGCAGCGCCCGCGCCGACTCGGCCTTGCGGTGGCCGGTCGCGGTCGGGTCGCGCTCCTCCTCGGCCTGGATCTCGTCCAGGCCGGCGGCGCCGTGCGCGACGAGCGCGTGCAGCAGCCGCCAGCGCAGGTCGGTGTCCACGTCGAGGCCGTCGAGCACGTCCGTGCCGTCGAGCCACCCGCGCACGACCGCCAGCGTGGCCTCGTCCAGCACGGACCCGGCCAGCGCGTTGACGAACGCGAGCTGGTGGTCCGAGCCGGGCTCGGCGGCGCGGGCCAGCTCCAGCGTGCGAGTGGTGAACCTGCGCCAGCCCTCGTCGCGCCACGACGCGTCCGCGTACGACGACAGCGCGGTCTGCGCCTGGAGCAGCAGCCGCTGCACCACGCCGACCTCGGTCTCCGCCTGCAACCCGCCGAGCACCAGGTTCACGAAGTCGCGGGCCTTCAGCTCGGCCTCACGCGTCATCTCCCACGCCGCCGACCAGCACAGCGTCCGCGGCAGGGGCTCGGCGATGTCGGCGATGTGGTCGATCAGGGACGCCAGCGAGTCGGCGTCCAGCCGCATCGTGCAGTAGGTGAGGTCGTCGTCGTTGACCAGCACCAGCTTGCCGCGCGGCACGCCCACCAGGTCCGGCACCTCGGTGCGCTCGCCGGACACGTCCAGCTCGACCCGGTGCGTGCGCACGAGCTTGCCGTCGTCGTCCGAGTTGTACACGCCGATCGCCAGCCGGTGCGTGCGCAGCTCGCCCGCGCCCGGCCGGGCCCCGCCCTGGAGCACGGCGAACTCGGTGAACCGGCCCTCGTCGTCGACCGAGAACTTGGGGCGCAGCAGGTTCAGGCCGGTGGTCTCCAGCCACTGCGCGCTCCACCACGACAGGTCGCGGCCCGACGCCTCCTCCAGCGCGTTGAGCAGGTCGGCCAGCGTGGCGTTGCCCCAGGCGTGCTTGCCGAAGTACACCCGCAGGCCGGACAGGAAGTTGTCCAGCCCCACGTACGACACGAGCTGCTTGAGCACCGACGCGCCCTTGGCGTAGGTGATGCCGTCGAAGTTGACCTCGACCGCCTGGAGGTCGGGGATGTCCGCGGCCACGGGGTGCGTGGACGGGAGCTGGTCCTGCCGGTACGCCCACGACTTCTCGATCTTGGCGAACGTGGTCCACGCCTGCCGGTACTCGGTCGCCTCGGCCTGCGCCAGCACCGACGCCCAGGTGGCGAACGACTCGTTCAGCCACAGGTCGTCCCACCAGCGCATGGTCACCAGGTCGCCGAACCACATGTGCGCCATCTCGTGCAGCACGGTCTCGGCGCGGCGCTCGTACAGGTAGCGGGTGACGCGGCTGCGGAAGACGTAGTCCTCCAGGAACGTGACGCAGCCGGCGTTCTCCATCGCGCCCGCGTTGAACTCGGGCACGAAGCACTGGTCGTACTTGCCGAACGGGTAGGTCACCCCGAACGCGCGGTGGTAGAAGCCGAAACCCTGCTTGGTCTCGGTGAACAGCCGCTCGGCGTCCATGTGCGGGGCGAGCGACGCGCGGCAGTAGATGCCCAGCGGGATGGTGGTGTCGCCGTCGCTGAACTCGTCGCGCCACTCCGCGTACGGGCCGGCGACCAGCGCGACCAGGTACGTGGACATGGGCTTGGTGGTGGCGAAGACGTGCGTGTCCGCGCCGCCCGGACCGTCCACAGTGGACTCGATCGCCGCGTTGGAGACGACCTTCCAGTGGTGCGGCGCGGTCACCGTGAGGTCGTAGACCGACTTGAGGTCGGGCTGGTCGAAGCAGGCGAACATGCGCTTGGCGTCCGCCGTCTCGAACTGCGAGTACAGGTAGACCTCGCCGTCCACCGGGTCGACGAACCGGTGCAGGCCCTCGCCGGTGTTCATGTACCGGCAGTCGGCCTCGACGGTCAGTTCGTTGACCTCGGCCAGCTCGGGCAGGTGGACGCCGTCCTCCTCGCGGTACGCGGAGACGTCCAGCTCGTGCCCGTTGAGCACGGCGCGGTGCACGTTGGCGGCCACGATGTCGACCCACGAGGACGCGCCGGGGGTGCGGCTGCGGAAGGCGATCGTCGTGGTGGAGCGGAACGTGTCCGAGCCGGGCTTCCCGCCGCCGTCGGTCAGGTCCAACTCGATCCGGTAGGAGTCGACTTCCAGAAGCGCAGCCCGCTGCTGCGCCTGGTCGCGGGTGAGGTTGGGTGCCGCCACTGGTCACCTCGTCTGCCGACGCCGCGGGACCTCGGCGCCGGCCTCGTCGGAACGGGACTGGGTGTCGAGTCGGTGAACACGACAGTCGCATCCAATCACGTGGGACCCCCGGAAGTGGACTGGCGTCCGAGGGAAGACTGCGCGGGGCCGGCCGGTTGTGCACGATTGGAGCGCCGGCGCCGGCGCGCCGTGCACACGAACAGCCACGGAGGGACACCGCATGTCGACAGAGGGACGCACGAAGGTCGACTTCTACTTCGACCCGATCTGCCCGTTCGCGTGGATCTCGTCCCGGTGGATCCTCGAGGTGGAGAAGCAGCGCGACCTCGACCTGAACTTCCGGGTCATGAGCCTGTCCGTGCTCAACGAGGGCCGTGACCTGCCCGCCGACTACCGCGCCATGCTCGACCAGGGCTGGGGCCCGGTGCGCGTCGCGATCGCCGCGGCCAAGCTCAAGGGCGACGGCGTGCTGCGCGACCTCTACACCGCGCTCGGCACGAAGATCCACAACGAGGGCCTGGGCAAGGACCGCGAGTACGACAAGGCCATCGCGCTGGCGCTGGAGGAGGTCGGCCTGCCCGCCGAGCTGGCCGCCGCCGCGCACACCGACGAGCACGACGAGGAGCTGCGCGCCAGCCACCACCGCGGCATGGACCCGGTCGGCGAGGACGTCGGCACGCCCACGATCCACATCGACGGCGTGGCGTTCTTCGGGCCGGTGCTGACGAAGATCCCGCGCGGCGAGGACGCGGTGCGGGTGTTCGACGGGGCGCGGGCGCTGGCCGGCTACCCGTACTTCTTCGAGCTGAAGCGGACGCGGACCGGCGGCCTGGACTTCTCCTGACGCGCTCGGTGTGACACTCTTGGGCACGTTTCGTCCAGGGGTGTCACACCGTCTCCGGGGAGTCCGCCGTGATCGAGGTCGTCAACCCGACCACCGAAGAAGTCGTCGGCACCGTCCGCGCCGGCACGACCGGTGACGTGGACGCGGCCGTGACCAGGGCGGTCGCCGCGTTCCCGGCGTGGTCGGCGACGCCGCTGGAGACCCGGCTCGCCCTGGTGCGGTCGGTCGCGGACGCGCTGGAGGCGCGGGCCGAGGAGTTCGCCGCGACCATGACGAAGGAGATGGGCACGCCCATCACGTTCGCCTCCCGCGTGCAGGTGCCGAACCCGGTGGGCATCGCGCGGGGCGTGGCGGACGTGCTGGCGGGCGGCTACTTCGACGGCGAGGAGATCGGCAACTCGCTGGTGCTGCGTGAGCCGGTCGGCGTGGTCGCCGCGATCACCCCGTGGAACTTCCCGTTGCAGCAGATGGTCGCGAAGGTCGTGCCCGCCCTGGCCGCGGGCAACGCGGTGGTGCTCAAGCCGAGCGAGCTGGCCCCGCTCACCGCCGACCTGCTGGCCTCGGTGCTCTCCGACGCCGGTGTGCCGCCGGGCGTGTTCTCGCTGGTCCACGGCTTCGGCCCGGTGGTCGGCGAGGCGTTGGCCAGTCACCCGATGGTGGACATGGTGTCGTTCACGGGTTCGACGCGGGCCGGTCGGCGGGTGGCCGCGCTCGCCGCCGAGACGGTCAAGCGGGTGGCGTTGGAGCTGGGCGGGAAGTCGGCGAACGTGGTGCTCGACGACGCCGACCTGACCCGCGCGGTGAAGATCGGCGTCGCCAACGCGTACATGAACAACGGGCAGGCGTGCAGCGCGTGGACCCGGCTGCTGGTGCCCGCCGACCGGCACGACGAGGCGGTGGAGATCGCCGTCGCGGCCGCGGCCAAGTACGAGCCGGCCGACCCCGCCCTGCCCGGCACGCGCCTCGGCCCGGCGGTGTCGGCGGCCCAGCGCGACCGCGTCGTCGGCTACATCCGGCGCGGCGTCGAGGAGGGCGCGAAGCTCGCCCTCGGCGGCCCCGAGCGACCGCTGGAGCGGGGTTTCCACGTCGCGCCGACCGTGTTCGGCGACGTGCGGCCGGACATGGCGATCGCGCAGGAGGAGATCTTCGGGCCGGTGCTGTCCGTCATGCCGTACGCGGACGAGGACGACGCCGTCCGCATCGCGAACTCCACCATCTACGGCCTGGGCGGCGCCGTCTTCTCCGCCGACCCCGAGCGCGCGCTGGCCGTGGCCAAGCGCCTGCGCACGGGCCAGGTGGACATCAACGGCGCCGCGTTCAACACCCGCGCCCCGTTCGGCGGCTACCGCCAGTCCGGCAACGGGCGCGAGTTCGGCGCGCACGGCCTGGACGAGTTCACCGAGGTGAAGTCCGTCCAGCGCTGATCCGGTCCACGCGACCGCGAGAGTCCGACACCCACACCGCGAGAGTCCTACGTTCACACCACGTGAATTCAACGCCCAGCGCCGGGACGTGTGCGTCGAGCATTGAACTCGGGGTGCGTGGGCGTTGGACTCTCGCGCGGTGGGCGTTGGACTCTCGCGGGTTGGGGTCAGGCGCGCAGGACGCCGTCGGCCAGGCGGGGGACGGCGGTGCTGACGTCGACCTCGCCGGCCAGGGCCACGTCGCCCGCGTGACCGGCGGCGATCAGCTCCCGGCCCGACACGCAGCCCGCCAGCACGTCCGCCACGGACGCCCGCGCGTACACCTCGGCCGCCAGGGCGGCCTCCACCGACGCCGACCCGTACCCGAGCAGCGCCGCCATCACCGCGCCCGCGCCCAGCAGGTCCTCCACCGCCGGCCGCAGCGGCCCGGCCCCGTCGGACTCCGCCAGGTTCAGGCCCCACCGCTCCCCGGCCGGCACGACCCCGATCGGCCCGCCCGCCGCCAACGACCGCGCCGCCGCGGCCACCGCCCGCGCGTTGCGCAGGCACCCGGCCAGCACGATCGACCCCGTCGACGCCGCCACCGAGCACAACGTCGCGCCGTTCGGCGACGCCAGCTCCAGCACCTCGCCGGGCGGCACCGACACCAACGACGACGGCCGCAACGTCCACGACCGGTCGGCCGGCGGGGCCGCCGAGGCCCGGTCGGCCCAGTGCACCGGCCGCACCGCGCCCCCGCGCGCGACCACGACGTCCACCGCCGTGGAGAACGACAGCACGTCCACGACCACCAGCACCGCGCACCGCCCGCCGAGCGCGGTCACGCCCTCGACACCCCATTCCAGCCGGAGCCGGGAACCCTCTTGTCCGAACACCCGGCCCAGGATGGCAGACTTGCTGACGTGCGCGTTTACCTGGGATCGGACCACGCGGGCTTCGAGCTGAAGACCCATCTCGTCAAGCACCTGACCGACGCGGGCCACGAGGTGGTCGACGTCGGACCGGCCGAGTACGACGCGGAGGACGACTACCCGCCGTACTGCATCGAGGCCGCCCGCCGCGTGGTCGCGGACGAGGGCAGCCTGGGCATCGTCATCGGCGGCTCCGGCAACGGCGAGCAGATCGCCGCGAACAAGGTGCCGGGCGCGCGGGCCGCGCTGGCCTACAGCGTCGAGACCGCGAAGCTGGCCCGCGAGCACAACGACGCCCAGCTCATCGGCATCGGCGGCCGGATGCACACCACCGAGGAGGCGTTCGCGATCGTCGAGGCGTTCCTCGCGACCCCGTTCTCCGGGCAGGAGCGGCACGCCCGCCGCATCGCCATCCTCGGCGAGTACGAGCGCACCGGCGAGGCGCCGGCCCTGCCCTGATGCCCGAAGGCCACACGCTGCACCGCCTGGCCCGGCTGCACCAGCGGCGGTACGCGGGCTCGACGGTCCGGGTGTCGAGCCCGCAGGGCAAGTTCTCCGCGTCCCTCGTGGACGGCCGGCTCTTCGAACGGGCCGAGGCGCACGGCAAGCACCTGTTCCACGTCTACGGCCCCGACGCGACCGTGCACGTCCACCTGGGCCTCTACGGCACGTTCACCGAATCGCCCCACCCGGTGACGGACCCGGTCGGCGCGGTGCGGATGCGGCTCGTCGGCCCCACCCACTGGACGGACCTGCGCGGCCCGACGCGTTGCGAGGTCCTGACCGACGTCGAGGTGGACGCCCTGCACGCCCGGCTCGGCCCGGACCCGTTGCGCGGCGACGCCGACCCGGACCGGGCCTACGCGCGCATCGCCCGGTCCCGCCAGTCGATCGCGGTGCTGCTGATGGACCAGACCGTGCTCGCGGGCGTCGGCAACGTCTACCGCGCCGAGGTGCTGTTCCGGCACGGCGTTCACCCGTACGTGGCGGGCCGCGCGATCGACCGGGCGCTGTGGGACGACCTGTGGCTCGACCTGGTCGTGCTCATGCGCGCCGGCGTGAAGATCGGTCGCATCGACACCGTGCGGCCCGAGCACCTGCCCGAGGTCACCGGCCGCGCGCCGCGCCAGGACCGGCACGGCGGCGAGGTGTACGTCTACCGCCGCACCGGTCAACCGTGCCTGGTCTGCGGCACGCCCGTCGCCGCCGCCGAGCTGGCCGGCCGCAACCTCTACTGGTGCCCGACCTGCCAACCGGCCTGACCGGGTCAGATGTCGAAGCCGCCGAAGTCGCCGCCGCCACCCCAGTCGCCGCCGCCGAAGTCGCCGCCGTAGTCACCACCGGCGTCCCCGGCGTCGCCACCCGCGTCGCCGCCGTCCCCACCGTCGCCGCCGCCGTCGTCACCGGCCGCCACGGCCGCGGGCACCCCGACCATGCCGACGAACATCGCGTTGAACAGCATCATCGACCCGAACGTCCACGCGCCGGCCACGAGCGCGGGCTTCCACCACGGCTCGGAGTACCAGCCCTGCGGCACCGGCCGGCCCGCCACGACACCGCCGGGGTAGTAGTGCGGCGTCTGCGCGCCCGGCTGCGGCGAGGCGACGTACCGGTGGCCCTCCACCGTGACGTCCCGCTCCTCCGAGACCTTGCCCGCGCGGCTCTGGCCGGTGAGGTCCGGCAGCTCGGGGCCGGGGTCGAGGCCCATCGCGACGCGCGCGGCCCGCACGTAGTACAGGCCCTCCATCGCGGTCTGCGTGACCAGGCGGCACTGCTCCACCGTGCGCGCCTGCTCCATCTGCGACCCCGCCGCGGTGAACCGCTCGGACGCGTCGGCCAGCGCCTGCTGCGACGCGACGTCCGTGCCGGTCAGGTTCATCACCTGGCCGCCCAGCCGCTCCACCCAGCGGCGCGCCTCGGCCTGGGCGTCCTCCAGCTCCCGGCGGCGCTTCTCCGCGGCGGACCGGGCCGAGTACCAGATCACCCCGGCCAGGGCGAGCAGCACGAGCAACACGATCGTGGTGGTCATCGACCCTCCCGATGCTTGATGCCCGGAAAACGCCACGCACGGTGCGGAGGTTCCCGAAACGGTCAGAACACCTCCGTGCAGTGGGGCTCCCGATCACCCAGGAACGCATGTGACAAGGCGTTCAGCGCACCGTCCGTGACCTCACTCACCCGCTGGGCGCGGGCCAGCGTCGTCAACCGCGTCCCGCCCAGGTAGGCCGCGCCCAACGCCTGCACGTCGAGCACGACGTCCGGGTCGTCGTCCACCCGCTGCACGGTCGCCGTGCCGTCCTTCACCGTGAGCCGCCACCGGCCCGCGTTCCACGGGCAGAACTCGTCCGACACCTCCAGCACGGCGTCCACGTCGGAGTTGTAACGCCGCCCGGCGAGCGCGCGGTCGACGTCCACCAGCCGCACCCACAGCGCGTCGGACCGGCTGCGCAGCGCGAGCCGCACGTCGTCCAGCAGGTGCAGCACCGGGTCGTCCGAGGCGGTGTAGAACTTCAACTCGCCCACCAGGTCCAGGTCCAGCAGGTACCGGTAGAGCGCCGCGTACGCCTCGTCCGTGCGGGCCGCGATCTCCCGCACGTGCAGCTCGTTGCGCGGGCCGCGTTCCTGCCAGTCCTGCTTGACCCGGTAGACCGCGTAACCCTGCGGGTGCACCGCGTAGCGGTACGCCGTGAGCCCGTCGCGGTCCCGCTCGGTGTCGGCGAAGTAGGCGTCCCAGGCGGCGTCCGTGCGGCTCAGCCACCCCGTTCGGCCCGGCCGCAGCTCGTCGTACACGGTCTTCATGAACGGCATGGCCTCGTCCCGCGAGACCTCGCGCACCCGCTCGCCGTCGATCGACACGCCGGGGCGGAACGCCGCGTCACCCGGCACGGACAGCCGGGCGAACTCGCTGGCGAGCCCGTACCCGAAGCGGGGGTAGATCGCCGCCTCCGACGCCCACAGCGCGGCGACGGCCTCCCTGCCCTCGTCGTGCAGGGTGTGCAGCTGCGCCCGCATCACGCGGGTGAGCACGCCGCGGCGGCGGTGCCCCGGTTTCACGGCGACCGCCGTGACCGCGGCGAGGGGCTGCGGACCCGCGCCCGGCACGGTGATGTCACGGGTCTGGACGCCACCGCCGCCGATCAGCTCGTCGCCGTCGAACACGGCGTGGTAGCGGTCCGGCTCGAACAGGTCACGCCACCGTTCGAGCTGGTCCTCGACGCTGTCGGCGAGGAAGGCGGAGTTGAGGACGCGTTGGTACGCCGCGAGTTCGTCCGCGGCCAGGGTGCGGATGGTGAGCGCCATCTCCCGTTCATACGCTGCCGGGCGTTCACGCGCGAACCCAATTCCGGCACGCGCGCCGGTTTCCCGGAACCGGCCGGTGATCGGCCGTCCGGGGAGCAGACTGTGCGCGTGAGGAACCTGCGCGTGGTCCTGAGGTGCCTGGTGACCTTCGGCATCGGCTTCCTCATGGTGGTGCTGGCGATCCGCTTCGGCGAGGCTTTGTGGCGCGCGGTGTCGTCCTGAGCGCCCTAGCGGGGCGTGACGAAGCAGAACTCGTTGCCGGCGGGGTCGCGGAGCACCTGGAAGCTGCCCTGCTCGTCGGTGTGGACGCCGCCCAGCGCGGTCGCCCCCAGTCCGGTGGCCCTCCGCGTCGCGGCGGCGATGTCGGGGACGTCGATGTCCAGGTGCAGCCGGTTCTTCACGGCCTTCGGCTCGGGCACGGGCTGGAACGAGAGGCGCGGCCAGCCCGGCGGCACGACGTGCGCCCACCCGTGCGCGCGGAGGACCGGTTCGCCCCCGAGCAGCCCGGCCCAGAACCGCACGAGCCGGGACGGGTCGGGGCAGTCCACCACGATCTGGTTCAGGCGCATGGTCCCATCATGAGGCGACGTGGGACCCGTTCGTCTGGCCAAAGCGTCGTGGCTCACAGGCGACCGAGAGCCGCGGCCCCCGATCGTGACGGTCCGGTGTGGACTGACCGGCGTACCACTACGACTACCCCGACGCCCGCAGCCACCATGACCGCCAGCCCGCCCACGGCGTCCCGCCGCTCGCCCCGGAGACGCCTATGTGCGCAACACCGGCGGACAGGGCAGATTGGGTTCTGCGCTATTTCCCAATTCATTTCCAATGGACGTTGGACGACCTCGTTGACGGACGCCGTGAGCGACCCGTCCTGGCCTCAGTGGAACCGGGTGGAACCCGACCGCCTGATCGCGGAAGCTCCGAGGCCGACGACGTGGCGGAGCACTTCGTTCTCCTGCGATCGGAGTTGCGGGAAGCCGTCCCAGCCCTTCACCACTTCCCGCAACCCTCTCGACGGGCCTCGCACGTGCCATCGGGGTAATGACCTCAACCCGTCGCCGAAAGCTTAAAACGCTCCACCGAACCCAAGTCAACCCAATCCACCACCCCCAACCGCGTGAATCTCCCCCGTGATCACCCCACCGGCCCTCATTCCCCACAGCAGCCAATCCGATCACCAGCCCCACACCGATCCCTCCACCCTCAATCCGCTCCCCACCGGTCCCTGCTCATCGCCACTCGTTCATTGTCCGGGACCCCGCCAAGCTGCCCAGGGTGCCGGGCTGGGTCTGGTCGCGCGCGGCCCACTCGATGTCTGAAGCCGGCTTGCGCTGTCGTTGCTCGACGGTTGAGAGGGCTGTCAGCGGAGTTGGCTTCGTGGGAGGACGAGCAGTTCGCGGTGCGCGATGCGCTCTGGTGGGCAGATATGACGACCAGTCCAGATGGCGAAACGACGACCGTAGGTGATCGGCTCGCTGAGATCCGCGAGCGCTATGGGTCGGAAGACGTCGTGACCGTATTCATCGGGCAGGCTGAGCCGGAGTTGGTGGCCGCGGTCGAGAGGAGTGAGGAGCGTCTACGGGAGTTCCGGCACGGTCAGGTGGTGAAGTAGGGCTTCGGCCGGTTCTCGGTCTCTTTTTTGATCTCGCGGATGACGGTGTGGCTGATGGTCTCGCCTACGTCTTGGGCTCCGCCGGGGATGGAGTAGAGGTCGTTGTCGGTGCGGCGGATCATGAGCAGGCGGCCTTGGTCGTCTTGGACGAACGCGGTCACGGCTACGACGATGTTGGGGTCGTTGTAGGTCTTGATCAGGCTTGGGTTGTCGACCAGGCCGCGGCGGTGCCGGGGACACGGGGGTCGGTGGAGGTTTGTCCAGCGTTCACGCCGGTCGCCTTGGCGATCTGGTCGAGGCCGAAGCCGTTGCGTAGCAACGAGTGTTGACGACCAGGCGTGCCGAGGGAGCCACGGTGGTGCCCGGCACCGGTGCCGGGCGAAGGTCGGGTACAGCCTGCGCGCGACAAGGATGCGTCAAGTCCGCGCGACCCCGGTGGCTGACATGGTCCGTTGGCATGTCACCGCTGACCTGCCGATCCGGGCCGAGCCGCCGGTGTTCGCCGGGAGGGTGGGGTTCCGGCTCGGCAACGCGGCTCCGGTCGTTGATCGTGACGCGTTGCCACGTCTGGCCCAGGCGCTCGCCGAGGGCGGACTCACGGACCGGGTGGGCACAGTTCCACCCACGCCGCGCTCGTCTCCCCGCACGCGAGGGGCACGGAAGATCCGCAGGAAGCGAAAGACCGCCCTAAAAGGACGGTCCGTGAGGGCTCTACCAGCGAGAAGAGTAGAGAGCGGGTGACGGGAATCGAACCCGCATGACCAGCTTGGAAGGCTGGGGCTCTACCATTGAGCTACACCCGCATCGCGGCCACCGGGGTGGGCGCGTGGTTAGCTTAGCCGGTCGCGATAGGCTGAGGTGGACCGGGGCGTGGCGCAGTTTGGTAGCGCACCCGCTTTGGGAGCGGGGGGTCGCAGGTTCAAATCCTGTCGCCCCGACCAGGTCAGAGGCTCTTTCCTCCTCCGGGGGGAGAGGGCCTCTACCCGTCTGGGGAGAAATCCGGGAGACGATCATGGTTTCAGGGGTCATCTCACGACGTCCAAAGCAACCCTCGGAGACGCCTCCGGTGCCCTGGGTTGACGCGCCGTAGGGCCTCAGCGAGCGCCGTCACGGGTGATCTAGGGCACATCTCCGCCCTGATGTCGAGCGCTGCCTCCCACCCGCTGTGAGACCGTCCAACAGCCGCGGCTGCATGTCCGCCGTCACGTGGGAGTAGCGGCCCCTGGAGCGAGCCGTCCTGGTGGCCCATCCGGTATCCCTCAGCACCGCCGGCGTTCCCGGCTCGACCATCAGCGTCCGGTGCGAGTGGCGCCGGCCGTGCGGTGTGAGGCCAGGGGCTACCGGAACACGGCAGGCATCGGCACGGCCGCCAGCGTTGCGTCCGCGTGCGGGCACCCGCCGGCCACGGTCGGCCAGCAGCGGCACCGGGCGCGCGTCGTGCGGGGCCTTGCGCGGATACCAGCCGCTCACCGCCGGCGCGAACAACCACGTCGCGAACCCGTTGCGGCGCCAGTGCGCCGCGATCTCCCCGTCCGCTTGGCCTCGCACGAACCCGAGTTCGGCGATCGCGGCCAGCACGTTCGCCCGGGTCACGTCGACGACCCGCTCTGGGTGGTTCAGCACGTTGGACACGGTGCCGGTGGACACGTCGGCCCGGCGTGCCACGCCGATCGCTTCGCGCCGGTCCGGCGGGCGGCACCGTTCGCCGTGCCGAGCCCACGGAATACGTAGGTCCGTCCGTGGCACGTGCACAGCTTCGGCGAGGTGCGCCCGATGTGGTCATAGACCAGCTTCGACAACCAGCTCGGCAGATCGACGTCACGGTAGGAGTCGTCTTTCGGCGGGCACCGGTGAAACTCGCTGGTGTCCAGGGTGATACGCCGTTCCGCGGCGCGCGGACACATCCTGCCATGATGTTGCGGCTACTTGATCTCATTGAGTGCGGCGCAGCCACATAGCTCCCTCTGTTGTCGTTCTGTGGCGCCGCGGCTCCATCCTTCCACGGCGCCTGCGTGGAAGAGCCGACGTCCGAGGCGTACGGCCTGGTGGCTGTGCAGTCGTCCATCGGCGGCGAACCTCGACACGGTCCTGTGGTAGATCCCGACGTACTGTGCAGCTTCCTTGGTACTCATCCACCTCGGGCGCTTCGGAACCGATTCGTCTCGACTGGAACGACTGACGACTGTTGTTGTGCAGCAGAGATCGCCAGTTCGCGCGTGATGACGACGAGTGCTTGGGCGACACTTGCGAGTTTTCCGCCGTAGCGAGCAAGCTGGGGTGGCGAATGCATGGACGCAGTGTCCGGGTTGGGCCATTGAGGCGCGTCATGTCGTTCGTTACCGACCACGATCGTGGCGCTCAGAGGAAGCCGTGTGACGCCGAGCGGTTGGTTGTGCCGGCCCGAACCGGCACGGTCGGCACACCTCCGCACAGACCGCCACGGGCCCGGACGGCGCAGCTCAGGGCGCGTTGTGCAGGCCGTGGACACGTCGGCACACGGTTGCCGCTGTCGGCATGCGCCGACCCTGTGCGGCCTCCAGGTCGGACCGTCGCCCTCTTCGGGAGGGCGGCAGACGATGCGTACCGCCTCTTCGGGGACGTAACGCTAGGCCGGTTGGCTTCGACGTTTCTAACACCCGTCCACGATCTGCTGGAGACGACATGACGACTGACCCTCTGCCCCCGTTATCTCCTGACCAACTCGCGGTCCAAGGCGCCTCCGGCCGCAAGATCACGGCTTTATTCGGAGGGATCGTCGTTGGTGTGCTGATCATCGCTGGCGCCGTGTGGCTATGGGGCGGCCAACAGTCCAGCGGTGGTGTCGCCCCCACGGCCTCCTCGTTCGTACCGACCGCGTTCGAACTACGCGGCACTCTGGATCTGACTGACGGCGCCACTGGCTACGCTGACTCAGGCGAATGCGCCGGGTACCGCGGCTACGACGACATCGCCGAAGGCGCTCAGGTCACTGTCTACGATGCGTCCGGCAAGGCTGTGGCGTTAGGGAAGCTGAGTAACGCCCAGTACGAAGGCAGCGTGTGCAGCTTCGAGTTCGTTGTGGGGAACGTCCCGCTCGGGGAGAACATCTACCAGGTCGAGGTTTCTCACCGTGGAAAGGTGTCCTACACGTTCGAGCAGGCGAAGGCCGGCAAGGTTGCGCTGTCGCTCGGTAGGCGCTGACCACCCCTCTCCTGGTGCCTCAGTAGCGGTTGATGGCGGCTTTGATCGCGTCAATCTCGACCACGGGCACCGGGTTCGGGGAGCCGTTGACCCGCTGCCGCCGTGCCTTCGGGCACTCCACGCTGGCCGCGGTCAGCGCCTCCCCGGACCGTTTGGCGTCCCACCTGATCCGGGCCGCGAGTTCGGCGACGGCGACCAGGCCAGTCTCGTCGTCCTCGATGACGTCGACCAGCAGACCAAGCACGTCGGGTCCGCCGAGCACAGTTTCTCCTGCCGCGTCGCCAGCACCAGGCCGACGCCCTTGTGGATCCTGAGCAGCTTCGCTTATAGGTGCTGGCACCGAGGATGGCTTCCGACGGCTGCTACGTGATGACCTTGAGCGCGAACCGGGTGCCGAACTCGCCTCGCAACCGGTCCGGCAGCACCTTGCCGTCAGGCTTCTGCGTGGTCAGCACCAGCGAGTACCCGGCGGCCGGGCCGGTCTTGGCGATGTAGGTCAGCAGGTCGCAGATCCGCTGCCCGATCCTCTTGCCCTTCGGGTTCTCCGGGTCGATCGGGAGATCGTTCTCGCCCCGAGTCGAAGGTGACGCTGGAGATCATCCGCGTCCCCACCCACGGGATGCCGCTGGCCGTGATCGTGGTGGACGAAGTGCAGAACTACCTGGGCCCTTGCCGTCTGCCACGATCAACCTGACGTACAGGTCCAGGGAGGATGAGCCGCACCTCGTTGACGGCCAGCACGGACGCCAGCGCCTCCCGCTTGGCGATGACGTCGGACGCCTTCCGGGACGGCGGCAGATCCAGCACCATTGGTCCACCCGGTGGCGTCGTTGCCTGGGCGCTCGACCATCAGCAGCCCTTCGGCCTTGCCGATCGCGCCAGCCGCCCGGAACGCCTCCACGAGATTGTTGCCGTCCATCAGCATGACCAGCGACCGGGCACCGCCGAGCGCGGCCTGACGACCCGGTGAACCGTCCTTGCGGCGTCCAACAGCGGCGAGCGCCAGCGTGGTGACACCGGCGACAACGACGACTGCGACCCCGCCTGACACCCACCACCACACGGTGCCGCCGAGCCCGGTCACCACCGCGCCGGTAACGCTGATCCACGCGCGCCGGCGGCGCACGACGGCGATGTCCTGCCACCGCGTCGCCAGGGTGTCAGTCGACTTCGCGGCGGGCGTAGAAGTCGGCTACCCGGACCCACTGCCACCACGCCCGGCAGGCGACCACGCAGCCGCGCAGAACGGTTCGGCAAGCCCCGCATCGCCGCCGCGGATCCCGGGCAGGGGGCGCCCGAGCAGGCGCCCGGCTACGGGGTCGAGGCCGAGGAGCCCGACGTGGTCCCCGAGGACGACGACCGCGACTAGCCGCCCAGCTCGTTGACGGCGGTGGAGATCGTGGCCGCCTCACGTTCCAGCGCGTCGTCCGGCGAACTCTCGTCGACGCCCCGGCCCAGCAGCTCGGCCCTCGACACGAGCAGCATCGCACCGCGGAGGCCGTCGGTGTCCAGGTCGTCGACCTTGACCACCTCGACCCTGCCCTCGACCAGCACCAGGGTGGGGTCCGGCACATCGGACGCCAGCAGGGCGCGCAGGTCACTCGCCTTCACCGTCATGGCTTCGACCTACCCGCCGCCGGCCCCGTGAAACGCGGGCCGTTCTTGAGCACACCCGCGCCCGGGTGCTCAAGAACGGCTCCCAGTGTCACGCCGGGGTCGCCACCTGCTCGCTGACCACCTGCGCCGCCGCCGACACGAGCGCCGTCACGGACGGGTTGGTGGAGTTGTCCTGGCGCCACGCGAACTGCGTGTACACCCGGAACGGCGGCACCCAGGGCAGTCGGCGCAGCCGGCCGTCGGCGAGCTCCGCCGCGACCGTCACCTCGGGGACGAGCGAGATCCCCAGGCCCGAGGCGACCGCCCGCTTCGCGGCGTCGATCGAGTCGAGCGCCAGCACGGGCGACTTCGACTCGGCGTCCTGCAGGCCCAGCGCCTGCTCGAACTGCTCGTAGTAACTGGCGCCGTTCTCGGCCCGGATGAGCGTGCTCCCGCGCAGCTCGTCCTCGGTGATCACCGAACGCCTGGTCAGGGCGTGGGTCGGCCCGGCGACCATGACCAACGGCTCGGGGCACAGCACCGTCGTCTCCAACCCCTCGCGGGGCTCCACGGAGCCGATGAAGAAGGTGCAGTCGAGCCGTCCCTCGCGCACCGAGGTCAGGTTGGCCTGGGTGTTGCGCGAGTGGAGTGAGATCTGGACGCTCGGGTAGCGCCAGCACATGTACTCGATCAGTGGTAGCAGACGGTAGTCGGTCAGACTCTGTGCGCTGCCGATGACCAGCTTGCCGTGCGGCTCGCCGTTCATCGTGATCGCTTTCCTGGCCTTGTCGGTCAGGGTGATGATGTTCCGCGCGAAAGGCAATAGCTCGACACCGGCAGAGGTCATCTGGATGCCGCGCGGAAGTCGTCGGAACAGGGGGACGCCGAGGGTCTCCTCGAGCGCCTTGATCCGAGTGGTTATAGTGGGTTGTGAGCAATTCAGCGTGGCGGCTGCCTTGGTGAAACTGCCCGTTTGAACCACAGTTGTGAACGCCAAAAGCTGACGCGTCTCCATGGAGCTCCCCAACGGTGCGTGTAAGTGGTCCACGATGAGGCCGGTACGGGACGGCATCGTGATCTCTTGTGCGTGGCGGCAGTTGACCTGGCCGTGCTGATCAGGCGCGGCCCGAGGTCGATCAACATCGCCGCGCTACCGCCAGGGGTGGAACGCGGTGGCCGGGAGGCTCCCCGGGGGCCGGTCGGACCCCGAAGCGACAGCCGGCGCCCAGTGGTGGTCCTGGGTTAGTGTTCGGCAGCGGCGGAATGGATCTCATCGGGTCATCGGCACCTTGTCTGGTAGGTGGTTAAAGAGCTCGATGACATTGTCTCGCTCGTTCCTGTCGGTCCCGGTTGCCGGTTGCGTCCGCTGCTGACCCCCCAGAACGTCCGGCAACGCCAATTATTGCTGGTCCAACATGCGGATCCGGGCGTCACGCTACCTGAAACCCACACTAATGGACTACGGCGGTTGGAGTCATCTCGACAAGTGAAAGTTTTCTGGCGAGCGCTACTCCAAACGGCCTCAATTCACTCTTTGTGGCGAACCTCCCCTCCGCGATGGTTGCCGACTGTTAGTCGCCTCTACGACATACGTGTTACACGACCCGGGTCCTGCCTCGCTCGGTGCTGACGCTCTCCGCAGTGCTCACGGCTCCCATTGCCACTCGAACGGAGTAACGGATCACCCTGTCGATCGACCGTTGGGCCGCATAGGTACACCCGAATCGCCTCTGGCGAAACCGCGAAAATGCGGTCTGCTAGCCCGTTGACGTGAAGCTGCCGGCCGTGGTTGGGGGTCGCGGCGGGCGGCCCGGCGGGACAGCCGGGGAGCGCCGGCGGCGGGTGGTTAGGAACCAGCGTTGTGATTTCCACCGCCCGCGGCGGCCGTCCCGCGAGGTGGACGCGGGGCCCGGCGGGTGCGTCCGGACGGCGGTACGGAGGGGCGCGGCGGAGCCCCTGGCCGACAACCCCCTCGAAAGGGTGAAATTCCGCCGCCCGCGCGAATTCCCGAAGCGCCGGCGAAGGCATTCCCGGCCACCCGGTATTGCCGCCGCAATGGCCGGCGGCGGCCGTCGGGCCCGCCGTCACGCCCGGTTGCGGCACCCGGAGCCGGGGTGCTAGCGCCGCCGCGTCCGCCGACCGCCTAGACTCAGGCGGAATCCCGGCACGCGCCCACGCGTTCCCCGGGGTGTTCCGCACGTCATGCCCGTTACGAGGAGACCACGTTGAAGAGCACCGTCGAGCACCTGAGCCCGACGCGGGTCCGGATCAACGTCGAGGTGCCGTTCGACGAGCTCAAGTCGGACTTCGACCGCGCGTACCGCAAGCTGGCCAAGCAGGTCCGCATCCCCGGCTTCCGCCCCGGCAAGGCCCCCGCCCGCGTGCTGGAGAGCCGCATCGGCCGCGCGCCCGTGCTGGACGAGGTCGTCCAGGAGGCCATCCCGGCCAAGTACCTGGAGGCCGTCACCTCCGGCGAGCTGCGCACCCTGGGCCGCCCCGACTTCGAGGTGACCAAGATCGAGGACGGCGAGTCGCTGGCGTTCACCGCCGAGGTCGACGTCCGCCCCGAGATCACGGTCCCCGCGTTCGGCGAGCTGACCGTCAGCGTCGACGACCAGGAGGTCACCGACGAGGACGTGGACACCCAGCTCGACGAGCTGCGCGCCCGCTTCGCCACCCTCACCGGCGTCAAGCGCCCCGCCCAGCAGGGCGACTTCGTCGTGGTCGACCTGTCGGCGACGGTGGACGGCGAGGAGGTCGAGGAGGCCAAGACGACCGGTCTGTCCTACGAGATCGGGTCCGGCCAGCTCGTCGAGGGCATCGACGACGCCCTGATCGGCGCGTCCGAGGGCGAGTCGAAGAACTTCACCACCACCCTGGTCGCCGGTGACCACGCGGGCCGCGACGCCGAGGTCACCGTGGTGCTGAACTCGGTCAAGGAGCGCCAGCTCCCCGAGCTGGACGACGAGTTCGCGCAGCTCGCCAGCGAGTTCGACACGCTGGACGAGCTGAAGGCCGACCTGCGCACCCGGCTGGCCCGCGTGAAGAAGATGCAGCAGGGCGTCCAGGCCCGGGACAAGGTGCTGGAGGCGCTGCTGGCCAGCGTCGACGTGCCGCTGCCCGAGGCCGTCGTGCAGGGCGAGGTCGAGGCGCGGGCGCACGACGCCATCCACGCGCTCGACCACGACGAGGCGCGCTTCGCCGAGTGGCTGGCCGAGCAGGGCCAGACCCAGGAGGAGTTCGACGCCGAGGTCCGCCAGGCGTCCGAGCAGGCGGTCAAGACCCAGCTCGTGCTGGACGCGATCGCCGACGCCGAGCAGCTCAACGTCACCGACGCCGAGCTGACCGAGCGCATCATCTACCAGGCCCAGCGGTTCGGCATCAGCCCGGACGAGTACGTCAAGCGGGCGCAGCAGTCCGGCCAGCTCGGCGCGATCTTCGCCGACGTGCGCCGCGGCAAGGCGCTGGCCTCGGTCGTGCGGCAGGCGACCGTCAAGGACTCCGCCGGCAACACCCTGGACCTGGACGAGCTCTTCGGCGAGACGAAGTCCACTGAGGAGCAGGAACCCGCGAACGCGGAGTGAAGCCCTGAGCGAACGCGGGCGGTGTCGGGACGTCGACGCCGCCCGCCTTCGTTAAGGTCGTTGCTACGAGACTCTTTTCGGCACAGCTAGTCGGCAAAGTTAGGCAGGCAGACGTGACGCAGCATTCCTTCCCGACGCCCTTGATGCGAGCGGCCACGGGGATGAACCTCAACGACTCGGTCTACGAGCGCCTGCTCCGCGAGCGGATCATCGTGCTGGGGTCGCAGGTCGAAGAGGGCATCGCCAACCAGATCACCGCCCAGCTCCTCCTGCTCGCCGCGGAGGACCCGGAGAAGGACATCACGCTCTACATCAACTCGCCCGGCGGCTCGGTGACCGCGGGCATGGCGATTTTCGACACGATGCAGCTCATCGAGCCGGACGTGGCCACCTACGCGATGGGCCTGGCCGCCTCGATGGGGCAGTTCCTGCTCTCCGCGGGCACGCCCGGCAAGCGGCACGCGCTCCCGCACGCCCGCATCCTCATGCACCAGCCCTCGGCCGGTGTCGGCGGCACGGCGGCGGACATCGCGATCCAGGCGGACATGCTCACCAGGACCAAGCACGAGATGGCCGAGCTCATCGCGCAGCACACGGGTCAGCCGGTCGAGCGCATCATCGCCGACTCGGACCGCGACCGCTGGTTCACCGCCCAGGAAGCCCTCGAGTACGGCTTCGTGGACAAGGTGATCACCCGTGCCAGCCAGGCGACGACCAACTGACCGCGAGCAGAGCACCAGGAGACCTGAAGTGAGCCAGTTCCACGCGCCGCAGTCCCGGTACGTGCTCCCGTCGTTCGTCGAGCGCACCAGCTACGGCATCAAGGAGTCCAACCCGTACAACAAGCTGTTCGAGGAGCGCATCATCTTCCTCGGCGTGCAGGTGGACGACGCGTCGGCCAACGACGTGATGGCCCAGCTGCTCGTGCTGGAGTCGGAGGACCCCGACCGCGACATCCTGATGTACATCAACTCGCCCGGTGGCTCGTTCACCTCGCTGATGGCCATCTACGACACCATGCAGTTCGTCCGCCCGGACATCCAGACCTACTGCCTGGGCCAGGCGGCCTCGGCGGCGGCCGTGCTGCTCGCGGCGGGCACCCCCGGCAAGCGGCACGCGCTGCCGAACGCCCGGATCCTGATCCACCAGCCGGCCACCGAGGGCGTCTACGGGCAGGTCTCCGACCTGGAGATCCAGTCCAACGAGATCCAGCGGGTCCGCCGGCTGCTGGAGACCACGCTCGCGCGGCACACCAGCCGCTCGCCCGAGCAGGTGCGCGCCGACATCGAGCGCGACAAGATCCTCACCGCCGACGAGGCCAAGGAGTACGGCATCGTCGACAGCGTCCTGCCCTACCGGAAGCTCTCGGCGAAGTAGTCCCGGCGTGGCGTCCGACACGCCGAGCCGACCAGGGGTCCTGCCCGGTTCGGCGTGTCGGGGGCACGCTGGTCCTCCCGCACAGGCGGGTAGGACAGGTACCGTCGAGGGGAACGGGCGGACCCCGCACCCAGCGGGCACTCGCCACATCAGCAGTCAGGCGCACCTCACCAGGTCGTGCGCCGGAGGGGACAGAGGTCAGCGGTCATGGCACGTATCGGTGACGGCGGCGACCTGCTGAAGTGCTCTTTCTGCGGCAAGAGCCAGAAGCAGGTGAAAAAACTCATCGCCGGACCGGGTGTCTACATCTGCGATGAGTGCATCGACCTCTGCAACGAGATCATCGAGGAAGAACTCGCGGAGGCCGGCGACGTCAAGCTCGACGAGCTGCCCAAGCCCGCCGAGATCCACGAGTTCCTCGACCAGTACGTGATCGGCCAGAACGAGGCCAAGCGCACGCTCTCGGTGGCGGTCTACAACCACTACAAGCGCATCCAGGCAGGTGACCGCGGGCGTGAGGGCCGCGACGACGGCGTGGAACTCGCCAAGTCGAACATCCTCATGCTCGGTCCGACCGGGTGCGGCAAGACCTACCTGGCCCAGACGCTCGCCAAGATGCTGAACGTGCCGTTCGCCATCGCGGACGCCACGGCGTTGACCGAGGCGGGCTACGTGGGCGAGGACGTGGAGAACATCCTCCTCAAGCTCATCCAGGCGGCGGACTACGACGTCAAGCGCGCCGAGACCGGCATCATCTACATCGACGAGGTCGACAAGATCGCTCGAAAGAGTGAAAACCCGTCGATCACGCGCGACGTGTCCGGTGAAGGCGTGCAGCAGGCGCTGCTGAAAATACTGGAGGGCACGACGGCCTCCGTGCCGCCGCAGGGCGGGCGCAAGCACCCCCACCAGGAGTTCATCCAGATCGACACGACGAACGTGCTGTTCATCGTGGCGGGCGCGTTCGCGGGCCTGGACAAGATCATCCAGGACCGGGTCGGCAAGCGCGGGCTCGGCTTCGGCGCCGAGGTGCGCACCAAGGCCGAGGTCGACGCGGCGGACTACTACGCCGAGTCGATGCCCGAGGACCTGATCAAGTTCGGTCTGATCCCGGAGTTCATCGGCCGGTTGCCGATGGTCGCGAGCGTCACGAACCTGGACAAGGCGTCGCTGGTCCGCATCCTCACCGAGCCGAAGAACGCGCTGGTCAAGCAGTACCAGAAGCTGTTCGAGATGGACGGGGTGGAGCTCGAGTTCACCCGGACGGCGATGGAGGCGGTCGCGGACCAGGCGATCCTGCGGGGCACCGGCGCCCGCGGCCTGCGGGCGATCATGGAAGAGGTCCTGCTGCCGGTGATGTACGACATCCCCAGCCGCACGGACGTCGCCAAGGTCGTCATCACGGAGCAGACCGTGAAGGAGAACGTCAACCCGACCATCGTGGCGCGGCAGCCCTCGCGGCGCGAGCGCCGCGAGAAGTCCGCCTGAGGACCGGTCCGGGTTGTCCCTCCCGCACGTCCTGATCCTGCACGGCCTGGGCGGCTCCGGGCCGGAGCACTGGCAGAACTGGCTGGCAGGCGAACTGGCCCACCACGGTGGGTCGGTCGACCTGCCCCTGTTCAGCTCCCCGGACGCGCCGAGCCTGCCGGCGTGGCTGGCGGAGCTGCGGTCGCACCTGGCCGCGATGCCGGCGCCCGACTCGGGTGAACGCGTCGTGGTCGCGCACTCGCTGGCCGCGCTGCTGTGGCTGCACCACGCGGCCGGCGAGTTCGACGAGGCGCTGCGGGTCGACCGGGTGCTGCTGGTCGCGCCGCCCGCGCCCGACTACGACGGCGAGCCGCTGATCCGGGACTTCCTGGGGCCGCGGCTGGACCCGACGGCGGTGCGGCGGGCGGCGGTGTCGACCCGGCTGGTGGCGGGCGAGGGCGACTCCTACTGCACGTTGGCGCAGGCCAAGGAGCTGGCCGAGGCGTTGCGCGTGGACCTGGACGTGATCGTGGGCGGCGGTCACCTGAACGTGGACGCCGGCTACGGTCCGTGGAGCGCGGTGCTGAAGTGGGTGCGCAGCGGGCGGGTGCCGCTCACGCCGCGGTGACGGTCACCCGGAAGAGGGTGAACGAGGCCAGGAACGGGCCCATGCGCAGGTCGGTCAGCCACGCGTCGGCGGCCAGGCGGGCGAGCTGCCGGCCGACCACCGGGTGCGGCACGACCCGGTCGCACACGAAGCGGTTGAACGCCAGGTTCACGGCCACCGGGCCGGGGTCCACGGCGAGGGTCTCCCCAGTCCGGTTGCGCCAGCGCGGCGCGACCGGTGGGGCGCAGCACGCGGCGCAGCTCGGCCAGGACGGCGGCCGGGTCGGGGACCTGGTGCAGGACCCGGTCGAGCCGGGCGCGGTCCACGCTGTCGTCCTCCAGCGGGAGCGCCTGCGCGTCGGCGCGCAGCACGGTCACCGTGGTCGGCATGGGGTCAGGCAACCACAGCCGTGTGGAGGAACCGTGGGCGTCAGGGGACGCGCTTGCCGAGGAAGCGGATGACGTCGGGGACGACCTTGCGGTAGAGGGCGTCGTCGTGGCCGCCGGGGACGATGGAGGCCACGGCGGGCCGGGTGGCGGCGATGAACCGGCGGGTGCCGGTGATGAAGCGGTCCCGGTCGCCCGCCCAGACGCCGATCGGCGTCGCGCCCAGCTTGTCGGTGTTCTTCAGCGGGTCCAGCTCGGCCCAGGCGGCGGGGCTCGCGAACGCGCCGCGCTGCGACATCTCCGCCCAGTCGGTGAGCAGGGCGGGGGCGATGGCGGCGACGGCCCGGACCGGGTCGCGGCGCTCGTGGCGCCGGCGGGCGTAGAGGAGCGCGCCGAAGCCGCCCATCGACACGCCGGTGCAGGCGAACGGGGCCCCGAAGCCGCGTTCCCGCAGCCAGCGGGGCACCTCGTCGAGCAGCATGGCCAGGGGGTCGTCGCCGGGCACGTTCTCGTGCCAGTAGTGGTCGCCGCCGTCCACCGCGACGAACCCGAACGGCGGGACCTGGCGCCGGGCGACGGCCGCGACCAGCACCGCGTCCATGTTCGCCACGGACGCGAGGCGGGCGGTGCCGTGGCGGCCGTGCAGCAGGATCGACATGGGCAGGTCTTCGGTGCGGGTGTTCGGCGGCACCATGGTGAGCAGGTCCACGTCGCGGCCCCGGTGCTCGGAGCGGACGCGTTCGATCGTGACCACGGCGCGTTGGACGGCCGGCACCGGGCCCGCCACGCCGAGCGCGTGGCGCAGGGCCTCGCCGAGCGGCGCGTTGCCGTGCAGCGCGGCGGTCACGCCCGCGGTCGCCAGCGCGCCGCCCGCCAGCGCGGTGAGCGCCGTCCGTCTGCTGAGCATGGTTCACCCCTCCGGGCACATCGCTGTGAACCGCGCTCGCGTTTCTTCAGATCGCCGAGCGGCTGCGCAGTTCCGCGATCTGCTCCGGGGTGTAGCCGAGCCCGTGCAGCACGTGGTCGGTGTGCTCGCCGAGGGCGGGCACCGGCGCCGGGGTCCACGTCCACGCCGACGAGTCGACCGGCGGGCGCAGGGCGGTGACGTGGCCGCCCGGCACCGGGACGGTGGCCCGCCGGTCGCGGGCGACGAGCTGCGGGTGGGTCGGGAGGTCGGCGACGCCGCGGGTCCGGGCGGCGGGCACGTCCGCCTCGTCCAGGGCCCGGAGCAGGTCGGCGGCGGTCCAGCGGGTGAAGTCGAGCTGGGCGTGCAGCTCGTCGCGGTGGGCCACGCGGGACGCGACGGTGGTGAAGCGGGGGTCGTCGGCGAGGTCGGGGCGGTCGAGGAGGCGGCACAGGCGTCGCCACTGGGGGTCGTTCTGCACGGCCACGTGGACGGTGCCGTCCGCGCACGGGAACGGGCCGTACGGGGCGATGGTGGCGTGGTGCGCGCCGGTCCGCGGCGCGGCTCGGCCGGTGCCGGCGGCGTAGAGCATGGGCTGGTGCATCCACTCGGCCATCGCCTCGAAGAGGGACAGGCCGAGGGTGGCGCCCTCGCCGGTCCGGGCGCGGTGCAGGAGGGCGGCCAGGACGGCGGACTGGAGTTGGACGCCGGCGGCGATGTCGGCCACCGAGATGCCCACCCGCGCGGTGACGTCGTCCCTCCCGGTGAGGTCGATGAGGCCGGTCTCGGACTGGACCAGGGCGTCGAACGCCTTGCGCGCCGCGTACGGCCCCGGCTGCCCGTAGCCGGAGAGTTCGCCGATCACGAGATCGGGTTTCACCTGCCGGAGTGCGGCGGCGTCCACGCCGAGCCGGCGCGCGGCGTCCGGCGAGAGGTTGCACAGGACCACGTCGGCGGTGGCGACGAGGCGGCGCAGGACGTCGCGGGCGTCGGGGTGCTTGAGGTCGAGGGTGAGGGACTCCTTGCCGACGTTGGTCCAGGCGAAGTAGGAGGAGACCTCGCCGCAGGCGGTGTCGTAGTAGCGGGCGAAGTCGCCCTCCGGGCGCTCGACCTTGACCACCCGCGCGCCCAGGTCGGCCAGCAGCCGGGTGGCGTAGGGCACCGCGACCGCCTGCTCCAGGCTGACGACGAGCACCCCGTCCAGGGGTCTCACGCGGCGACCCGGTCGTGGCCGGTGTAGACGTTCATCGAGTCGCCGCGCAGGAACCCGACCAGGGTCACGCCCTGCTCCTCGGCCAGGTCGGCGGCCAGCGAGGACGGCGCGGAGACGGCGGCGAGCACCGGGACGCCGGCCATCGCGGCCTTCTGCACCAGCTCGAACGACGCCCGGCCGGAGACCATGAGCACGGTGCCCGCCAGCGGGACGCGGTTCTGCAGCACGGCCCAGCCGAGGACCTTGTCGACCGCGTTGTGCCGGCCCACGTCCTCGCGGACGACCAGCGCCTGGCCGGTGGTGGTGAACAGCCCGGCCGCGTGCAGGCCGCCGGTGGCGGCGAAGACCTTCTGCCGCCGGCGCAGCTCGTCGGGCAGGCCGGCGAGGACGTCCACGTCGACGGTGGAGTCGTCGTGGGCGGGTGAGTGCCTGGTCTTGAGCTTGACCGCGTCCAGCGCCGCCTTGCCGCAGACGCCGCACGACGACGTGGTGTAGAAGTTGCGCTCCACGCTCGCGTCCGGCGGCGCGACGCCCTCGGCGAGGGTGAGGTCGAGCACGTTGTAGGTGTTGACGCCGTCCGGGCCGGCGCCCTCGCAGAACCGCGCGACGGCGATGTCCTCCAGACCGGTGATGACGCCCTCGCCGAGCAGGAAGCCGTGCGCCAGCTCGACGTCGTGGCCGGGGGTGCGCATGGTCACGGTGAGCGCCTTGCCGCCCACCCGCAGCTCCAACGGCTCCTCGGCGGCGAGCGCGTCGACCCGTTTGCGGGACGTCCGTCGCGCGAACGTGACGACTGGACGACGCACGGTGACCCGCCCCATCGCGTGCCTCCTTCTGCTGGCCGGGTGGTCTCGCGGTCCAGGTTACGGACTGCGGGGCGGGGTGGTCGTCCACTTCGGACCCGCGCGGGCAGCTGCGGGATCGCGGCGGCGTCGTCTGGCAGAGTCGGGTGCGTGGATACCTACGACGTGGTGGTGGTCGGCGGCGGGCACAACGCGCTGGTGGCGGCCGCGTACCTGGCGCGGGCGGGTCGCACGGTGCTGGTGCTGGAGAAGCTCGACCACGTCGGCGGCGCGGCGGTGAGCGAGGAGGCGTTCCCGGGCGTGCCGGCGCGCCTGTCGCGGTACTCGTACCTGGTCAGCCTGCTGCCCGACCGGATCGTGGCGGACCTGGGGCTGCGGGTGGCGTTGCGGTCGCGGTCGGCGTCGTCCTACACCCCGGCGGGCGACCTGCTGGTGGAGCGCGACCCGGGCCCGGCGACCGCCGCCTCGTTCCGGGCGCTGACCGGCTCGGACGCCGAGTGGGAGCGGTGGCGGCGCTGGTACGACGACCTGGAGGTGCTGGCGGAGGCGTTGTCGCCGACGCTGCTGGAGCCGCTGCTGTCGCGCGAGCACGCCCGGCTGCGGGTCGACTCGGTGGCGCGGATGCGGCTGTGGGACCAGGTGGTGGAGCGGCCGTTGGGCGAGACGCTGGAGGAGCTGTTCGCGCACGACGTGGTGCGCGGCGTGGTCGCCACGGACGCGTTGATCGGCACGCACGCGTCGTTGCACGACCTGAAGGCGAACCGGTGCTTCCTCTACCACGTGATCGGCAACGGCACGGGGGAGTGGCAGGTGCCGGTGGGCGGCATGGGCGCGGTCACCGGCGAGTTGCTGCGGGTGGCGCGCGAGGCCGGGGCGGAGGTCGTGACGCGGGCCGAGGTGACCCGCGTCGAGGCGGACGGCGTGACGGCCGAGGTGGACTACGACGGCCGCACGGTGGGGGCGAGGTTCGTGCTGAGCGGCGTCGCTCCGTCCACTTTGGACCGGCTGTGCGGTCGGCCGGCCGCGCCGGTGGCCGAGGGCTGCCAGGTGAAGGTGAACATGCTGCTGGAGCGGCTGCCGAGGTTCCGCAGCGGCGTGGACCCCCGGGTGGCGTTCGCCGGGACGCTGCACGTGGACGAGTCGTACGGGCAGTTGGAGGCGGCGTACCGGGAGAGCGCGGCCGGTCGGACGCCGTCGGTGCTGCCGGCGGAGATGTACTGCCACACGCTGACCGACCCGTCGATCCTCGCGCCGGAGCTGGTGGCGCGCGGGTGGCACACGTTGACGCTGTTCGGCCTGCACACGCCCGCGGCGTTGTTCGAGCGGGACAACGCGGGGTTGCGGGACGAGCTGGTCGGCCGGTACCTGGCCGGGCTGAACGCCCACCTGGAGGAGCCGATCGAGTCGTGCCTGGCGAGGGACGCGAACGGCGAGCCGTGCCTGGAGGCGCGCACGCCGCTGGACCTGGAGTCGGAGCTGGGCCTGCCGCGCGGCAACATCTTCCACGACGAGCTGGCCTGGCCGTTCGCCGAGCACGAGGAGGAGGTGGGCCGGTGGGGCGTGGAGACCGACGTGGCGAACCTGTTCGTCTGCGGCGCGGGGGCCCGGCGCGGCGGCGGGGTCAGCGGGATCGGCGGGCACAACGCCGCCATGGCGGTGCTGGAGCGGTGACGCCGTGAGCGACGTCCACAACGAGATCAGCGGCACCGTGTTCGGCCCGGTGCTCCAGGTCGGCCGGGTGGACTCGCTGACCGTCGTGGGGCCGGCCGCGCCGGTGACCCCGGCGAGCCTGCCGGTGGACGAGGGGTTCGTGGGCCGGGCCGCGGAGCTGAACGCGCTGCGGGACTTCCTGTCGCCCGCCGGCGAGCGGACCGCGCTGGCCGTGGTGGGCCTGGCCGGGGTGGGCAAGTCGGCGCTGGTGGTGCGGGCCGCGCACCTGGCGGTCGGGGCGGGCTGGTTCCCCGGCGGCGTGCTGTTCGTGGACGCCCAGGGGTACAACGACGACCGGCGGTTGAGCGCGAACGACGCGTTGGCCTCCCTGCTCCGCGCGCTCGGCGTGCCCGGCGAGGCCATCCCTCCCGGCCAGGGCGATCGCGAGGCGCTGTACCGGTCGCAGCTGGCGGCGCGCCCGGCCGTGCTGGTCGTGGTGGACAACGCGTCGTCGGCCGACCAGGTGCTGCCGTTGCGGCCCGCCGGTCGGGCCCACCGCATGGTGTTGACCAGCCGGGACACCCTGCCGGTGCCCGGCGCGCGGCGGATCGAGCTGGACGTGATGAGCGCCGCCGAGGCCGTGGCGGTGCTGGAGGACGCGGTCCGCGCCGTGGACCCGGACGACGACCGGATCGCCACCGACCCGGCGGCGGCCGGCGCGTTGGCCGGGTCGTGCGGCTTCCTGCCGCTGGCGTTGCGGATCGTCGCCGAGGTGGTGGCCGACCGGCGGGGCGAGGACCTGACCCGGTTCGCCGAGTCCATCGGCGCGGCACACGACCGGTTGAGCGAGTTGGCCTACGACGACTCGGTCGACGTGCGCACGGCGTTCAACGCCTCCTACGCGCGGCTGCCCGCGGACCAGGCGCGGATGTTCCGCCTGGCCGCGCTCCACCCCGGTCGCACGGTCACCGCCGCGACCGCCGCCGCGCTGGCCGGCGTCACGCCCGCCCTGGCCGGGGTGTTGTTGATCCGATTACGGCGCGCGCACCTGCTCCAGCGCGGTGTGGTGGCCGACGAGTACCGGTTCCACGACCTGCTGCGCATCTACGCCGCCGAAAGGTGCGCCGCCGTGGAGTCCGAGGAGGCACGCCGCACGGCGCAGCGCGCTCTGGTGGACCACTACGTGACGCGCGCCAAGGGCGTGCACAGCCACCTGGACCCCGGCTCGGCCGTCCGGGAGGTGTTCGCCGACCGCTCGGCGGCCCTGGCCTGGTTCGACAGCGAGGTGCACAACCTGCCGCCGGTGCTGGACCTGGCCGCGCGCCACGGGTGGCACGCCGAGGTGCGCGACGCGGGCAGCGCGTCGTTCCGGTACTTCGACCTGCGCCGCCCCCCGGAGTGGATGCCGGTCGAGCTGATGGCGCTGGCCTCCGCACGGGCCCTGGGCGACCGGATCGGGGAGGGCAAGGCGCTGAACGGCCTGGGCAGCGCCCACCACCGGCTGCGGCGGTTCGACGAGGCGCTGACCCACTTCCGGAGCGCGTTGGCGTTGTTCTCCGAGGCGGGGTCGCTGCGGGACCAGGCGCACTCGCTCAACAACATCGCCTCGACCTACGCGGTGACCGGCCGCTTCACGGAGGCCGTGCCGCACCTGGAGCGCAGCGCCGCCGCGTACCGGGCCGCCGGGGACCGGGACGGCGAGGCGCGGTGCCTGGCGAACCTCGGCAAGCTGCACAACGACCTGGGCGACCCCGGTCGGGCGATCGACTTCTACCGGCGCGCGCTGGACCTGCGCCGGCAGGTCGGCGACCGGGACGGCGAGGGCGACTGCCTCAACGGCCTGGGCATCGCCTGCGAGCGCCTGGACGCGCTGGACGAGGCCGAGCGGCACTACCTGGCCGCGCTGGAGGTGTACCGGTCGACGGGCAACCGGCACGGCGAGGGGCAGGTGCTGGGCAACCTCGGGCAGGCGCTGGGCGGCGCGGGCCGGTTCGCCGAAGCGCTCGGCTACCACGAGCGGGACCTGGCCATCGCGCGGGAGGTCGGCGACGCGCACGGCGAGGCGATCTCGCTCTACAACCTCGGGCTCACGCACTGGTCGTTGGGCGACCCCGACCGGGCCGCCGAGCACCTGCGGCACGCGGCCGGGCGGTTGGACGAGACGAACGACCCCGCCACGGCCGAGGCGGCCCGCGACTCGCTGCGGCGGCTGGAGGCCGAGCGGACCGCGGGCCGCACGTGGTTCAGAGGGCGGCGAAGAGGTCGGTGACCAGCCGCTGGGCCCGGTCGGCGGTCGCGCCGGACGTCACGGTGATCTCGATCGCGCCGGCGCGGGCGACGACGGCGGTCAGGACGACCTCGCCCGTGACGGCGGTGGCGCGGTACGCCTCGTCGTGGAAGCCGGGCAGGTCGGTGACCTGGCCGTGCTCGCGCCGCCCCTCGGCGAAGGAGGCGGCGTCGACGCCGGTCCGGAAGCGGACCTCGGTCGTGCCGCCGTCGTAGGTGCAGCGCACGACGTTGCCGGCGATCGTCTGCCGCGGGTGGTTGAGCCGCAGCCCCAGGGCCGCGCCGACCACGTCCGGCGGCGCGTCCGCGCAGGTCAGGCCGGCCGAGTCGGTCGCGGCCGGTGACGCCTCCGGCGCGGCGGCCGGCGGGCTCGGCGGCGCGCTCGTGCACGCGGCCAGCACGAGCAGGGCCACGGCGGGGAGCACGGTCCTCATCACGTGCGTAGGTTCGCCCGAACGGCCGCAGGCGTTACCGGCCGTCAGACCGCCTCCAGCCGCACCACGATGGACTTCGACGTCGGCGTGCCCGACCCGGTGGCCGTGGAGTCCAGCGGCACCAGCGCGTTGGCCTCCGGGAAGTACGCCGCCGCGCAGCCCCTCGCCGTCGGGTAGGCGACCACCCGGAACCGCTCGGCCCGCCGCTCGGTGACGCCCGTCGGGTCGTCCGGCCACTCGCTGACCAGGTCCACGTGCTGCCCGTCGCGCAGGCCGAGCGCCGTCAGGTCCTCGGGGCTGACGAACACCACCCGCCGGCCGTCCTTCACGCCCCGGTAACGGTCGTCCAGCCCGTAGATCGTGGTGTTGTACTGGTCGTGGCTGCGCAGCGTCTGGAGCAGCAGCCGGCCCGGCGGCACGCGCAGCACGGTCAGGTCGTTCGCCGAGAAGTGCGCCTTGCCCGACCGGGTGCCGGTGAACTCGCGGGCGTCGCGGGGCGCGTGCGGCAGCACGAAGCCGTCCGGCCGGCGCACCCGCTCGTTGTAGTCGGCGCAGCCCGGCACGACCCGCGCGATCCGGTCCCGGATCAGGTCGTAGTCCTTCTCGAACTCCTCCCACGGCACGGGGTGCGCCGGCCCCAGCACGGCCCGCGCCAACCGGCACACGATCGACACCTCCGACAGCAGCCGGTCGCTCGCCGGGGCCAGCCGCCCCCGCGAGCGGTGCACGACCGACATGGAGTCCTCGACCGTCACGAACTGCTCGCCGGTGTGCTGCACGTCGCTCTCCGTGCGGCCCAGCGTGGGCAGGATCAGCGCCGTGCGCCCGTGCACCACGTGCGACCGGTTCAGCTTGGTCGACACGTGCACGGTCAGGTCCAGCTTCCGCATGGCCGCCTCGGTCACCGCCGTGTCCGGGGTGGCGGAGACGAAGTTCCCGCCGACGGCGAAGAACACCTTCGCCGCGCCGTCGCGCATGGCCCGGATCGACGCCACGGTGTCGAACCCGTGCTCGCGCGGCACCTCGATGCCGAACTCGGCCTCCAGCGCGGCCAGGAACTTCTCCGGCATCTTCTCCCAGATGCCCATGGTCCGGTCGCCCTGCACGTTCGAGTGGCCGCGCACCGGGCACAGGCCCGCGCCCGGCTTGCCGATCATGCCGCGCAGCAGCGCCACGTTCGCGATCTCGCGGATCGTCGGCACGGCGTGCTTGTGCTGGGTCAGCCCCATGGCCCAGCAGAAGATCGTGCGCTCCGACTCCGCGAGCATCCGGGCGAACCGCTCCACCTGCGCCCGCGGCAGCCCGGTGGCCGCGTCGACCGACGCCCAGTCCAGCCGCCGCACGTGCTCGGCGTACTCGGCGAACCCGTCGGTGAAGCCCTCGACGAACGCGGTGTCGACCGCGTCCCAGGACAGCAGCAGGTTGCCCGCCGCCTGGAACAGCGCCTGGTCGCCGCCCAGCCGGATCTGCAGGAACTCGTCGGCCAGCTTCGTGCCCGCGCCGACCAGGCCGCGCGCGTTCTGCGGGTTCTTGAACCGCAGCAGCCCGGCCTCGGGCAGCGGGTTCACCGCCACGATCCGCGCGCCCGCGCGCTTGGCGTCCTCCAGCGCGGACAGCATCCGCGGGTGGTTCGTGCCCGGGTTCTGGCCCACCACCACGATCAGGTCGGCGCGGGCGAAGTCGTCGATGCCCACCGAGCCCTTGCCGATGCCGGTCGTCTCCGACAACGCCGCGCCGGACGACTCGTGGCACATGTTCGAGCAGTCCGGCAGGTTGTTCGTGCCGAACGAGCGCACCAGCAGCTGGTACAGGAACGCGGCCTCGTTGCTGGTGCGGCCCGAGGTGTAGAACACGGCCTCGTGCGGGCTCGCCAGCCCGTTGAGGTGGGAGGCGACCAGCGAGAACGCCTCGTCCCAGGCGATCGGCTCGTAGTGCGTCGCGCCCTCGCGCAGCACCACCGGCTCGGTGATCCGGCCCTGCTGCCCGAGCCAGTAGTCGGTCTTGCCGGCCAGCTCCGCGACCGGGTGCGCGGCGAAGAACTCCGGGCCGACGCGCCGCCGGGTCGCCTCCTCGGCGACCGCCTTCGCGCCGTTCTCGCAGAACTCGGCGAGCTTGCGGTGCCCCTGCGGCTCCGGCCACGCGCAGCCGGGGCAGTCGAACCCCTCGCGCTGGTTGAGCAACCGCAACGTGGTCGCCGTGCGGGTGACGCCCATCTGCTCGACCCCGCGCCGCAGCGACACCGCGACGCCGGGCAGGCCCGCCGCCCACCGCTTGGGCTCGCTCACGTCGAGCCGGGACTCGTCGATGTCCTGCCGGGGCGGGGTGCGGTCCATGGCCCCATTGTGCAACCAGCCGGTACGCCGCCGGCGCGCCCCGCGCGAGCGCGCCGGCGGTCTGTCCGATCGCCGGCCGCGCCGAGGGCGACGCGGACCGCTGCCACGGGCCCCAAGGGGTTGCGATCGGCCCGTGGAACCGACGTCCTCACCTGCGGCGATCCGGTGATCAACGCTCATTGTGATCGCCGTCACTGTGCTGCGAATCGTCCGATCGGGTGACCTCAGCGGTGGCAGCTGTCGGCCGTCGGCATCGGTCGGTCCGGGTCGAAGTAGTGCTCCGGGTCCTCGCGCGCGTCGGCCCCCACCGGCGCCCGGCGATCCGCGATCGCCGGCGCGAGGAACCCCCGGTCGGCCGCCTCGCACGACATCGAGTAGCGGAAGCCGGACGACTCCCCGGTCCACAGGCCGTGGCTGCCGTCCCGGAAGGTCGGGCCCGAGCGCACCACGTAGGTCATCCTGACGCGATCGAGCGCGACGATGTCCATCGGACCGGTCAGCCGGCCCGGCTCCGCCGTGGCGAACGCGTAGGCGACCGCGTAGTTCGTGTGCACGACCAGCTCGCCGGCCTTGCCCGCCTCCGCCCGCATCGACCCGCTGACCTTCGGCGCGACCGGCAGCAGCGGCCACTCCCGCGCCACCCGCGTCACCACCAGGCCGGCCTCGACGTCGTGGCGGCCGTCGAACAGCGGGCGCATGTGGTCCTGCAGGTCCGGGGCGAGCAGCCCCAGGAACGGCTCCACGTCGTGCCCCTCGACCACGCGCCGGTCCAGCCGCGACGTGACGACGGCCCACCGGACCCGTTCGTACGCCGCCGCCACCCGGTCCGCGGTGAACTCGCCGAACGCCTCGGCCCGCGGCACGACGACCCCGGCCTCGCCGTCCGCCCACCCCTCGACGGGCGTGCCGGCGAACGGCCGCGCCAGGTCCACCCCCGACCACGGGCCCGGTCCCGACCCGTCCCGCTCCCGCAGGCTCCACCACGACGCCCCGACGAGCAGCGCCACGACGAGCGCCACGGCCGTGACCGTCCGGGCGCGGCCGGCGGGCAGCCGCCGTCGCGGTCGGCGCACCCGCTTCGGGCGCTCGGCGCGGGCCGCCTTCTCCGCCCGCCGGGTCGCCTCCCGGATCCACTTCTCGTCGTTCAAATCCGGGTGGTCTTCCAACCCGTACGCGTCCACAGTCCCCCCAGGCGAGTGATGCCCTCACTCGATCGCCGCGGGGAACGGACGCGTTACCGCCCGTCGCGGGTCAGTCCGGACAGCCGTCGGTGGGCGACGACGGCGCGCCCAGGTCGAAGTCCAGCCCCGTCGGCAGGGCGGGCTCGGTGAACGCGGGCGCGAGGAAACCCCGCTTCGCCGCCGAACACCCGATCGAGTGCAGCGACCCCACCGACGAGTCCGCCCACAACCCCTCCACCCCGGGACCGCCCGTGCGCAGCGAGTACCGCACCTGGAACCGCGACAACGCCACCACGTCCAACGGCCCCCGCACCGCCTCCGGCCGGTCCGGCGTGAACGCGTACGCGAACGTGTAGTCCGTCCGCACCGCCAACTCGCCCTCCGGCCCCACCTCGGCCACCATCCCGCCGCGCACCTTCGGCTCCGCCTCGGCGAGCCGCACCCCCTGGTCCACCCGCGTCACCGCCAACGCCGCCTCGCCGTCGTTGCGGCCGTCGAACAGCACCCGCAGCGAATCCCGCAGGTCCGGCGCGAACAGCCCGAAGAACGGCTCCAGGTCGTGGTCGCGCACCACCCGCCGGTCCAACCGCGCCGCGACCACCGCCTCCCGCACCCGCTCGTAGGCCGCCGCCACCTGCTCGGCCGAGTACGGACCCACCGGCCCCGCCTCCGGCGCCACGACACCCTCCGCGCCGTCCGCCCACGACGCCGCCGCCGTGCCCGCGAACGGCCGGTCCGGGTCCACCGGCGCGTCCAGCCCCCGGCTCACCGCGCCGTCCGTCCCCGTCGCCAGCACGGCCCACCCCAGCAGCACCGCCGCCACCGCGATCGCCGCCCCGACCCAGAACCGCCGCCGCGGTCGCCGCGGCAACGACCGCAACCGCGCCGCCCGCGCCTCCCGCTCGGCCCGCCGCACCACGTCCCGAGCCCACTTGCGGTCCTGCAGGTCCGGGTGGTCCTCGATCCGGTACTCGTCCACGTCACCGCCCCCACGCTCGCCAAGCCCTACCCAAGGCGTTACCAGGTGACGGGTGAGTTGTCGATACGGACGGTCACCGCCGGGGCGCCGTGCGGCACCCCGCCATCGGCCACCGGCGCCGCTACCAGGTATCTGGTGAGAAGTCGATACCCGCCCCTCCGTAGACTTTCGGGCGTGACTGAGACCCCCACCGCACCCCAGCGCTCCGAACTCCCGCCGGCCTGGAACCCGGCCGAGGTAGAGGCCGGGCTGTACGAGCGGTGGGTCGAGCGCGGCTACTTCACGGCCGACGCCACCAGCGACAAGCCGCCGTTCACCATCGTGCTGCCGCCGCCGAACGTCAACGGCAGCCTGCACATGGGCCACGCGCTCAACCACAGCATCATGGACGCCCTCAGCCGCCGCCGCCGCATGCAGGGCTACGAGGTCCTCTGGCTGCCCGGCACCGACCACGCGGGCATCGCCACCCAGACCGCCGTCGAACGCGCCCTCGCCGGCGAGGGCAAGTCCCGCCACGACGTCGGCCGCGAGAAGTTCGTCGAGCGCGTCTGGGAGTGGCGCGAGGAGGTCGGCGGCAAGATCCTCGCGCAGATGCGCCGCCTCGGCGACGGCGTCGACTGGACCCGCCTGCGCTTCACCATGGACGAGGGCCTCTCCCGCGCCGTCCAGACGATCTTCAAGAAGCTCTACGACGACGGCCTGATCTACCGCGCCGAACGCATCATCAACTGGTGCCCGCGCTGCCAGACCGCGCTGTCCGACATCGAGGTCGACCACTCCGAGGACGACGGCGAACTCGTCTCCATCCGCTACGGCTCCGGCGACAACTCCATCGTCGTCGCCACCACCCGCGCCGAGACCATGCTCGGCGACACCGCCGTGGCCGTGCACCCCGAGGACGAGCGGTACCGCCACCTCATCGGCACCGAGGTCGAGGTGCCGCTGACCGGCCGGCACGTCCCCATCGTCGCCGACGAGCACGTCGACCCCGCGTTCGGCACCGGCGCGGTCAAGGTCACGCCCGCGCACGACCCCAACGACTTCGAGATCGGCCGCCGCCACGACCTGCCCGCGCTCACCGTCATGGACGGCCGCGGCGTCATCACCGCGCACGGCCCCTTCGAAGGGCTCGACCGCTTCGAAGCCCGCCCCGCCGTCGTCGCCGCCCTGCGCGAACAGGGCCGCATCGTGGCCGAGAAGCGCCCCTACAAGCACTCCGTCGGCCACTGCTCCCGCTGCGACACGGTCATCGAGCCCCGCCTCTCCATGCAGTGGTGGGTCAAGGTCGCCCCGCTCGCCGAAGCCGCCGCCGAAGCCGTCCGCGACGGCCGCACCACCATCCACCCGCAGGAGCTGAACAAGCGCTACTTCGACTGGGTGGACAACCTCAACGACTGGTGCATCTCCCGCCAGCTCTGGTGGGGCCACCGCATCCCCGTCTGGTACGGCCCCAACGACAAGGTCATGTGCGTCGGCCCCGACGACGAGCCGCCCGGCGAGGGCTGGGTCCAGGACGAGGACGTCCTCGACACCTGGTTCTCGTCCGGCCTGTGGCCGTTCTCCACCCTCGGCTGGCCCGACCGGACCGCCGACCTGGCCAAGTTCTACCCGACCACCGTGCTGTCCACCGGCTACGACATCCTGTTCTTCTGGGTCGTCCGGATGATGATGTTCGGCCTGTACGCGATGGACGGCAAGCAGCCGTTCGACCACGTGTTCCTGCACGGCCTCATCCGCGACCAGTTCGGCAAGAAGATGTCGAAGTCGCGCGGCAACGGCATCGACCCCATCGACTGGATGGACGCCTACGGCACCGACGCCACCCGCTTCACCCTGCTGCGCGCCGCCAGCCCCGGCTCCGACATGGCGCTCGCCGACGAGTGGGCCGCCGGCTCGCGCAACTTCACCACGAAGCTGTGGAACGCCTCCCGCTTCGCGCTGAACAACGGCGCCACCGCCGACCGCCCCCTCCCGCCGCGCGACGAGCTGACCGACGCCGACCGCTGGATCCTCGACCTGCTCGACCAGCTCGTCACCGACGTCGACGGCCACTTCGAGAACTTCCAGTTCGCCAAGCTCAGCGAAGCGCTCTACCACTTCACCTGGGACGAGTTCTGCGACTGGTACCTCGAACTGGCCAAGGTCCAGCTCGCCGAGGGCGGCGCCCGCGCCGACGCCACCCGGACCGTCCTCGGCCACGTCCTCGACGTGCTGCTGCGGCTGCTGCACCCGCTCACGCCGTTCATCACCGAAACGCTCTGGACCACCCTGACCGGCGGCGAGTCCCTCGTGGTCGCCGACTGGCCCCAGCCCACCGGCGCCGCCCGCGACGAGGTCGCCGCGACCCGCGTCGAAGGGCTCAAGAAGCTCGTCACCGAGATCCGCCGGTTCCGCTCCGACCAGGGTCTCAAGCCCGCGCAGAAGGTCGCGGGCAAGGTCCGCGGCGCGTGCTGCGTCGACCTGCTCGACCAGGTGCCCGCCGTGCGGTCGCTGACCCGCATGACCGAACCCGGCGACGACTTCACCGGCAGCGTCTCCCTCGACGTCGGCCTGCCCAAGGGCACCGTCAAGGTCGAGCTGGACCTGTCCGGCGCGATCGACGTCGTGGCCGAGCGCAAGCGGCTCGCCAAGGACCTCGCCGTGGCCGAGAAGGAACGCGCCCAGTGCGAGGGCAAGCTCAACAACGCCGCGTTCCTGGACAAGGCCCCCGCCGACGTCGTGGCCAAGATCCAGGCCCGGCTGGCGGCGGCCAACGCCGAGATCGACCGCATCCACGCCCGCCTCGACACCCTCCCGCAGGACAACTCGTGACCGGGTTCGAGACGGGCGGGCTGGAGGAACTGCGGCAGGTCGAGTCGGAGCTGAACACCCGCTGGCCCGAGACCAAGATCGAGCCGAGCCTCGACCGGATCCGCGCGCTCGCCGACATCCTCGGCGACCCGCAGACGTCCTACCCGGTGGTGCACGTCGGCGGCACCAACGGCAAGACGTCCACGTCGCGCATGATCGACGCGCTGCTCACCAGGATCGGCCTGCGCACCGGCCGCTACACCAGCCCGCACCTGCAGCTCGCGACCGAGCGGATCAGCGTCGACGGCGCGCCCATCAGCCCCGAGCGGTACGTCGAGATCTACCGCGACATCGAGCCGTACCTGTCCATCGTGGACGCGCGCGGCGACGTGCCGATGAGCAAGTTCGAGGTGCTCACCGGCATGGCGTTCGCCGCGTTCGCCGACGCCCCCGTGGACGTCGGCGTGATCGAGGTCGGCATGGGCGGGTCGTGGGACGCGACCAACATCGTGGACGGCAAGGTCGCCGTGATCACGCCCATCGGGCTCGACCACGTCGAGTACCTCGGCGGCGACCTGGCCGGCATCGCCGCGGAGAAGGCCGGGATCATCAAGCCCGGCGCGGTCGCGCTGCTCGCCAAGCAGGAGGCCGCCGCCGAACAGGTGCTGCTGCGGCGGTGCGCGGAAGTGGACGCCACCGTGGCCCGGCTCGGCTCCGAGTTCGGCGTCACCCAGCGCGACATCGCCGTCGGCGGGCAGGTGCTGCGGCTCCAGGGCCTCGCCGGCGAGTACGACGACGTGTTCCTGCCCCTGCACGGCGCGCACCAGGCCGCGAACGCGGCGCTCGCCCTGGCCGCCGTGGAGGCGTTCTTCGGCGCGGGCGCCGACCGGCAGCTCGACGTCGAAGCCGTGCGCGAGGCGTTCGCCACCGTCACCTCGCCCGGCCGGCTGGAACGCGTGCGCACCGCGCCGACCGTCCTGGTCGACGCCGCCCACAACCCGCACGGCGCGGAAGCGCTGGCCAAGGCGCTGGACGAGGAATTCGGCTTCCGCAAGCTCGTCGCCGTCGTCGGCGTGATGCAGGAGAAGGACGCCGTGGGCATCCTCAGCGCCCTCGAACCGGTCGTGCAGGAAGTCGTCCTGACCGCCAACTCCTCGCCGCGCGCCATGGACCCCGACCTCTTGGCCGGCGTCGCGATCCCGATCTTCGGCGAGGACCGGATGGTCGTCCAGCCGCACCTCGACGACGCGATCGAGGAGGCGGTGCGGCTCGCCGAGGAGAGCGACGACGGCGACATCGTGTCCGGCGGCGGCGTCGTGGTGACCGGCTCCGTCGTCACGGCGGGCGACGCGCGGGCGCTGTTCGGCAAGGAGCCGTCATGACCTCCACCCCGCAGCCGGACCCGCAACCGGAGCCGGGCTCACAGCCGGCCGCGGAGGGGCGGTCCGCGCCGGCGCCCGCTCCGAAGAAGGACCCGATGAAGTCCTTCCGCGGCATCATGGCCGGCACGCTGATCCTCGAGGTGATCGTCGTCGCGCTGGCCCTGCCGGTGGTGGCCAAGCTGGCCGGCGGCGTCGGCACCGGGACCGGTTACCTGGTGCTCGGGCTGATCGTCGCGCTCATCGGCACGTGCGCGCTGCTCAAGCGCCCGTGGGCGGTGTACGTGATCGTGGCGATCCACGTCGTGATGGTCGCGTCGTGGTTCGCCCTGACCGCGCTCGGCGGGATCGGTGTCGTGTTCAGCCTGGTGTGGGTGTACCTGCTGTGGCTGCGGCGCGACGTGGCCAAGCGCATGGCCCAGGGGCGGCTGCCGAGCCAGCAGCAGGGCTGACGACCCCGCCCGACCCACCGCCCGACCCGCTCGCGCGCGGACCTGCCGCTCGTCCGCAGGCCCGCTGCCCGCCCGCTCGCTGCCCGTCCGCTCGTACGCGGCCTTGCCGCTCGACTGGTTCGTCCGCACCTCCCCGTGCTCGATCAGTTCGTCCGTGCCCCTGCGCTCGACCAGCCGCGGCGTCGTCGCTCGACCGGTTCGTCCGCAGCTCGTCGGCGGCCTCGGACTGGGCGTGGTGGTCGCCGCCGGGGCCGGGGCCGTTTTTCTCCGGCTAACGTGAGACATGCGGTTCAGGTTGTCCCGGGTTGCGCTGTTCGCTGGACCGGGTGATTCCGCGATCGTCGTGCGAGATGGCGAGTGTCGTGGTTCCCGCCGCCCGCCCGGCCAGTGGCGGACGGTTCCCGTTCACCCGGAATTCCACTGCGGCGATTACAAACCGGCGCATGAGCGATGGTGTGGTGAACCGGCGGACGCTGCTGCGCGCCGGCGCGATCGGAACGGCGGCGGCGTTCGTGCCCGGTGGGGTGGCGCTGGCGCGCGGCGGGGATCGGCCGGTGCTCACGCACGGCGTGCAGTCCGGTGACGTGACGGTCGACGGCGGACTGGTGTGGACGCGGGCCGACCGGCCCTCGCGGATGCTGGTGGAGGTGTCGTCGGACCCGTCGTTCCGGCACGTCCGGACCGTGCGGGGCCCGGTGCTGACGCCCGAGACCGGCGGCACGGGGCGGGTGCGGCTGCGCGGCCTGCCCGGCGGGCGCGAGGTGCACTACCGCGTGGTGGCCGAGGACCTGCACGGCCGCACCCGCAGCGAGGCCGTGGTCGGCAGCTTCCGCACCGCCCCGGTCGGCCGGGACGAGGTGCGGTTCGTGTGGTCCGGCGACGTGGCGGGCCAGGGCTGGGGCAGCAACCCCGACCTGGGCGGCATGCCGATCTTCGGCGCGATGGCGGCGCGCCGGCCCGACTTCTTCATCAACAGCGGCGACACGGTGTACGCGGACGGTCCGCTGCAGGAGTCCGTGACGCTGCCCGACGGGCGGGTGTGGCGCAACGTCGTCACGCCGGAGAAGCTGAAGGTCGCCGAGACGCTGGACGAGTACCGGGGCCAGTTCGCCTACAACCTGCTCGACCCGGAGTACCGGTCGTTCGCCTCCCGCGTGCCCATGATCGTGCAGTGGGACGACCACGAGGTGACCAACAACTGGTACCCCGGCGAGATCCTGACCCTGCCCGCCTACACCGAGAAGCGGGTGGACGTGCTGGCCGCGCGGGCGTTCCGGGCGTTCCACGAGTGGCAGCCGATCGACCCGCGGCAGGCCGTGGACGGCCGGGTGTACCGCAAGTTCCGCTACGGCGCGCACGTCGAGGTGTTCGTGCTCGACATGCGGTCGTACAAGGACGCGAACACCTCCCCGCGTGACGGCCGGGGTGTCGTGCTGGGCGAGGCGCAGGCCCGCTGGCTGGTCGACTCGCTGGACCGCAGCCGCGCCACGTGGAAGATCATCGCGGCGGACCTGCCGATCGGCCTGACCGTGCCGGACGGCGTGGACATCGAGGGCGTGGCGAACGGCCTGCCGGGCGCGCCGGGCGGGCGTGAGCACGAGCTGGCGTGGGTGCTGGGCGAGCTGAAGCGGCGGCGCGTGCGCAACACCGTGTGGTTGACGGCGGACGTCCACTACACGGCGGCGCACCACTACTCGCCGGAGCGGGCGGCGTTCCAGGACTTCGACCCGTTCTGGGAGTTCGTGTCGGGGCCGCTGAACGCGGGCGCGTTCGGCCCGAACGCCCTGGACCCGACCTTCGGGCCGGAGGCGGTGTTCGTCAACGCCCCGCCGGCCGCCAACACCACCCCGCTGGACGGCTTCCAGCACTTCGGGGAGGTGCGGGTCACGCGGGACGGCGAGCTGACCGTGTGGCTGCGCGACATCAAGGGCGCGTCGCTGTGGAGCAAGACCCTCCAGCCCACTCGGCGCTGAGGGCCGCAACGATCTGCAAGGAGTTGCAGCCTTCTGGGCCTTGTCCGGTCTTGATTGTCGTGGTTTCGTGCACTCCGTCCCGGCGGCTGCCGGGACGGGGGTTGCAAATTCTTGCGACAAGGAGGTCGCGATGCGTCGGGCCGTCGCCGCGCTCATCGCCCTGGCCGTTGTGCCGTTCGTACCACCACCCGCCGGCGCCGCGCCCGAAGCCCGCAGGCTCGCCGTCGGCGCGGTCACCGACATCGCGCCCGGTGTGCGGGGCGGTGACAAGGCGCTGGCCAAGGACGCGCTGCGGGCCGACCTGACCGGTGAGCGCTTCTACTTCGTGATGCCCGACCGGTTCGCCAACGGCGACCCGCGCAACGACCGCGGCGGCACGGCCGAGACCGACCGGCTCAAGAGCGGGTTCGACCCCGCCGACAAGGGCTTCTACCACGGCGGCGACCTCAAGGGCCTCCGGGACAAGATCGACTACCTGGACGACATGGGCATCACCGCGATCTGGATGACGCCCATGTTCCAGAACCGGTGGGTGCAGGGCTCCGGCGACGACGTCTCGGCCGGCTACCACGGCTACTGGACCACCGACTTCACCAAGCTCGACCCGCACTTCGGCACCACGAACGACATGCGGCGGCTCATCCAGGACGCGCACCGCCGCGGCATCAAGGTGTTCTTCGACATCGTCGCCAACCACACCGCCGACCTCATCGACTACGCCGAGGGCCGGCACGACTACATCGGCACCGGCGCGCAGCCCTACCTGGACGAGCAGGGCAACCCGGTCGACATCTCGAAGATCGCGGGGCAGGAGCCGTTCCCGAAGCTCACCGCGCCGTACACGCCGGTCGTCCAGGGGAAGAAGACGCCGGACTGGCTCAACGACCCGCAGCTCTACCACAACCGCGGCGACTCGACGTTCAGCGGCGAGTCCAACGAGTACGGCGACTTCTTCGGCCTCGACGACCTGATGACCGAGCACCCGACGGTCGTCAAGGGCATGAAGCGGATCTTCACGAGCTGGATCGACACGCTCGGCATCGACGGCTACCGGGTGGACACCGTCAAGCACGTCAACATGGAGTTCTGGCAGGCCCTCGCGCCGCACGTGAAGCGGTACGCGGCGATGCGCGGCAAGGAGGACTTCTTCGTCTTCGGCGAGGTGTTCGACGCCGACCCGGCCTTCACCTCCCGCTACACCACCACCGGCCGGATGCAGGCGACGCTGGACTTCCCGTTCCAGAGCGGCGCGGCGGCGTTCCTGTCCGGCCAGGGCTCGGCCCGGCTCGGCGAGGTGCTGGTGGACGACGACCGGTACACCGACGCGGACTCCAACGCGTCCTCGCTGCCGACGTTCCTCGGCAACCACGACATGGGCCGCATCGCCTGGATGGTCCGGCAGGCCCGGCCGGGCGTCTCCGAGGCCGAGCTGCTCCAGCGGCTCAAGCTCGGCAACGCCCTGATGTACCTGTGGCGCGGCAACCCGGTCGTCTACTACGGCGACGAGCAGGGCTTCGCGGGCACGGGCGGCGACAAACTGGCCCGCCAGGACATGTTCGCCTCCAGGACCCCCGAGTACGCGGCCGAGGACCTGATCGGCAGCGACCGCACCGGCGCGGTGGACAACTTCCGCACCGACCACCCGCTGTACCGGCAGCTCAAGGACCTGGCGGCGTTCGTGGACCGCGACCCGGTGTGGCGTGAGGGCAACCAGGCGCTGCGGCTCGCCGACGGCGACGTGATCGCGTTCAGCCGCACGGGCCGCACCCAGCAGGTCGAGCACGTCGTGGTGGCCAACGCGGGCACCGCGCCCGCCACCGTCGAGGTGCCCGTGGCCGGACGCGGCTACCGGCCCGTCTGGCCCTCCGCCGGCGGCCAGGTCGACGCGGCGAACGGCAAGGTCACCGTGACCGTGCCCGCGCTGTCGGCCCTGGTGCTCCGCTCCACCGGCAGGATCCCGTCCGCCGCGCCGACCCCGACGCTGGCCGTGCCGCCGACCGGCGCCGTGCTGGACGACCGGGTCGAGCTGCGGGCCGACGGCGTCACCTCGCCGTACGCGCAGGCCACGTTCGCCGCCCGGGTCGAGGGCGAGCGGGACTGGCAGGTGCTCGGCACCGACGACGCCGCGCCGTACCGGGTGTTCGCCGACCTGTCCGCGCTGCCGGGCGCGGCCGTGGGCAAGAACGTCGAGCTGCGCGTGGTCGCGAAGGACGCCAAGGGCTCCCTGGGCGCGGACGGCGCGAAGGTCGGCCTGGTCGCCGCGCCGGTGGTCGAGCCGCCGACCGCGGTGACGTCGGACTGGCTGGTGGTGCACTACAACCGCCCGGCCGGCGACTACGACGGGTGGGGCCTGCACGCGTGGGGCGACGTCGAGGACGCGCCCACGTGGGACGCGCCGCTGCCGTTCGCCGGGGAGACCCCGTACGGCCGGTTCGCGTGGGTGAAGCTCAAGCCGGGCGCGCGGTCGGTCGGCGTCATCGCCCACCGCGGCGACGAGAAGGACACCGACGGCGACCGGTTCGTCGACCCGAGCGCGACACCGCAGGTGTGGCTGCGGCAGGGCCAGACCGCCGTGCACGCGAGCGAGGTCGCGGCGACCGGCCAGGCCGTGATCACGCACACCGGGGACGCCGCGGGCCTCGCGGTGCGCGTCAACGGCGTCGACCACCCGTTCACCGGGGGAGTGGCGACCGTCCCGGCCACCGCGCCGGTCGAGTTCTCCGTGGTGCGCGGCGACACCGTGCAGGCCACCGGCCGCACGGCGGGACGCGCGTGGGTCGACGGCGACAAGGTCTACGCGAGCCTGGCCGCCGCGCAGAACCGCGCGGTGATCCACTACAACCGGCCGGACGGCGACTACACCGACTGGACGCTCTACCACTGGACCGGGTCGCTGGAACCGAGCCCCGGCTGGAACCAGTCCCGCGTGCCGGACGGGACCGACGGGTTCGGCGTGTACTGGTCGGTCCCGCTGGAGCCGGGCGCGGCCGGGCTGAGCAACATCATCCACCGCGGTGACGCCAAGGACCCCGGGCCGGACCAGTTCCTCGACGTCACCGGCACCGGCTACGAGGTCTGGTACGTGTCCGGCTCCACCAGGCCGGACGGGTCGATCTCGTACGTGCTGCCCCCGTCGGGCGGCGAGGGCGTGGACGACGACCCGACCAAGGCCAAGGCGATCTGGGTGACCAAGGACCTGGTCGTGTGGGACGTGCCGGTGGTGCCGACCGACGGCTACCGGCTGGAGTACGACGGCAAGGTGCTGCGGCTGGAGCCGGCCGCGGACGCCGTGCCGGAGCGGTTCCCGCACCTGCGGGGCAAGCCGGTGTTCCGGGTGCGCGACGGCGCGCGGCTGGACGAGGCGTTGCGCGGCAGGCTGTCCGCCGTGCACGTGGACGCCGGCGGCGGGCTGCGGCACCGCACGGGCGTGCAGCTCGCCGGCGTGCTGGACGACCGGTACGCCGCCGCGGCGGCGAAGCTGACCTACGGGCCGACGTTCGACGGCGACCGCGTGACCGCGCGGCTGTGGGCGCCCACCGCGTCGTCGGTGCGGCTCCAGGTGTTCGACCAGCCGGGCGGCGCGGCGCGCACGGTGGCCATGACCCGGGACGACGCGTCCGGCTCCTGGTCGGCGACCGGGGCGTGGCGGGACAGGTTCTACCTGTTCGAGGTCACCGTCGCCGGGCGCACCGCGACCGTCACCGACCCGTACTCGGTGGCGCTGGCGGTGAACTCGACGCACTCGCAGTTCGCCGACCTCGGCGACGCCCGCACGATGCCCGCCGGCTGGGCCGCGCACGTCGCCCGCGGCCTGGGCGACGACCCGACCGAGCACGGCATCACCGAGCTGCACGTCCGGGACTTCTCGATCGGCGACACGTCCGTGCCGGAGGCCGACCGGGGCACCTACCGCGCGTTCACGCACTCGTCGTCGGTCGGCATGACGCACCTGCGCGAGCTGGCGGCGGCGGGCCTGGACACCGTGCACCTGCTGCCCACGTTCGACATCGCCACCATCCCGGAGAAGCGCTCCGACCAGCAGCGGCCCGCGTGCGACCTGGCGTCGCTGCCCGCCGACTCGCCGGCGCAGCAGGCGTGCGTGGCCGAGGCCGCCGCGAAGGACGGCTTCAACTGGGGCTACGACCCGTACCACTACGACGTGCCCGAGGGCTCCTACGCGACGGACGACGCCCAGACCGGGTGGGCGCGCTCGAAGCAGTACCGCGAGATGGTGAAGTCGTTGCACGACAACGGCAACCGGGTGGTGGTCGACGTGGTCTACAACCACACGGCCGCCTCCGGCGACGCGCCGACGTCCGTGCTGGACAAGGTCGTGCCCGGCTACTACCAGCGGCTCGACCTCGACGGCACGGTCGCCGACTCCACGTGCTGCGCCAACACCGCGCCGGAGAACGCGATGATGGGCAAGCTCGTCGTGGACTCCGTGGTGCGGTGGGCCCGCCTCTACAAGGTGGACGGCTTCCGGTTCGACCTGATGGGCCACCACCCGAAGGCCAACATCCTGGCCGTGCGCGCGGCGCTGGACGCGTTGACCGTCGAGCGCGACGGCGTGGACGGGCGCAAGATCCGCGTCTACGGCGAGGGCTGGGACTTCGGCGAGGTCGCCGGCAACGCGCGGTTCGAGCAGGCCACGCAGGCCAACCTGGCCGGGACGGGCATCGGCACGTTCAGCGACCGGCTGCGCGACGCGGTGCGCGGCGGCGGCCCGTTCGACGCCGACCCCCGCGTGCAGGGCCTGGCGTCCGGGCTCGCGGGCGACCCGAACGGCTCGCCGGCCAACGGCGACGTGGCCGCCCGGCTCGTCAACCACACCGACCTGGTGAAGCTCGGCATGGCGGGCAACATGGCGTCGTTCCGGTTCCGGTCCACCGCCGGCGGCGAGACCACGGGCCGTGACGTGTCGTACAACGGATCGCCCGCCGGGTACGCGGGCGGTCCGGCCGACGTGATCACCTACGTCGACGCGCACGACAACGAGACGTTGTTCGACTCGCAGACCTACAAGCTGCCGGTCGGCACGTCCATGGCGGACCGGGTGCGGATGCAGAAGGTCGCGCTGGCCCCGGTGCTGCTCGGCCAGGGGCAGCCGTTCCTGCACGCGGGCGCGGAGTTCCTGCGCTCGAAGTCGTTGGACCGCAACAGCTACGACTCGGGCGACTGGTTCAACCGCTACGACCCGTCGTTGCGGGACAACGGCTTCGGCCGCGGCCTGCCGCCCGCCCCGGACAACGGGGACAAGTGGCCCTACGCCGCGCCCCTGCTGGCCGACGCGTCGCTGAAGCCGTCGTCGGCCGACATGCGCACCGCCCTGGGCAACACCCTGGAACTGCTCCGCATCCGCGCGTCCTCGCCGCTGTTCACCCTGAACGACGCGGCGCTCGTGCAGCGGAAGCTGACGTTCCCGGAGGCCGAGCCCGGTGTGGTCGCGGCCCTGCTGGACGACACGGTGGGACCGGACGTCGACCCGGCCCGCGACGCCGTCCTGGTCGTCGTGAACCCGTACCCGACCGGGAAGTCGGTCGCGGTCGCGGGCGACTGGCGCAACCACCCGCTGGCCGCGGACGAGGCGGCGGTGGCCGACGGCCGGATCACCGTGCCGGCCCGCTCGGTCGTCGTCCTGACCCGGTAACGGCCGGCGCGACACCCTCGGCGCGCAGGACGCGGGACCACTCCCGCTCCTGCGCGCCGAGCGCTTTCCCGGACCCGCTCGGGGGGAAAGTCGGCCATTCCCGTGGTCGGGACCGGCGCGGCCGTATATAACCCGTGCATGGCGGAGCCGCGGTGGGAAGGACTGCTGAGCGGGGATCCCGGTCAGGCCGAGCGCAGCATCGACGACTGGGTCGAGGGCATGCGCGGCCGGGCCGATCGCCTGCAGGCGTTGCGCGACCGGGTCGACCGGATCCGGGTGACGGAGACCAGCGCGAACGGCGCGGTCACCGTGACCGTCGACGCCACCGGGGGCCCGGTGGACGTCCGGTTCACCGACCGGGCCGCCGCGGTCCGGCCGGAGGAGCTGGGGCCGCTGGTCATGGCCACCCTGAACGCGGCCCGCGCCCGGATCGCCGGCGAGGTGCGGGCGGCGACCGAGGCGGAGGTGGGCGACGACCTGCCCGACACGCGCCGCATGGTGGTGGACGCCTACCGCGACCGCTTCGGGGACGCGCCCCCGCCCCCGCCGCGCACGCGGCGGCGGGACGACGACGACTTCAGCGGTGACTCGTACCTTGCGTGAGGGGACGGCATGACCGGTTACGAGGCTCTACCCGGCGAGCTGCGGGCGCACGCGGCCAAGCTGGACGCGTTGGCCGAGCGGTTGGGCGAGGCGGTGCACGCGGCGCGGGCGGTCGGCATGGCCGACGGCGCCTACGGGCAGCTGTGCCAGTTCCTGCCGGCCGTCATGCGCGACATCGAGGACCAGGCGAGCGAGGCGTTGACGGCGGGCACCAAGGGCCTGGCCGACACCGCCACCAACGTGCGGTACACCGCCGACGAGTACGAGCAGCGCGAGGACGACGCGGCCGTCATGTTCGGGAGCCTGCGGTGACCGCCGGCGGGAACCCGTTGATCGCGCCGGTGCAGGACAGCACCCGGTGGTACTCCGGCATCGGGATCGCCGAGTCGGCCGCCGACGTCAAGGACGGCATCGAGAGCGGGAGCTGGGTCGACATCGGCCTGGGCGTCGCGGGCGCCGGCCTGGAGGCGCTCAGCTTCGTCGTGGACCCGCTCGGCTCCCTGCTGTCGGCGGGCGTGTCGTGGCTGATCGAGCACGTCAAGCCGCTGTCCGACGCGCTGGACTGGCTCGCGGGCAACGCGGACCTCGTCGCGTCGCACGCCGCCACGTGGAAGAACGTGGCGAAGGCCGTGGCCGACGTGCGGGACGACTATTCGCGCGACGTGGCGGCCGACACCGCCGGGTGGGTCGGGCAGGCGGGCGACGCCTACCGGGCCGTGGCGAAGAACAACGCCGACGTGCTCGGCGGCGCGTCCACCGCCGCGGACGGGTTCGGCTCGGCGGTCGAGATGGCGGGCGTCGTGGTCGCCGTGGTGCGCGAGGTCGTGCGCGACCTCATCGCGGACCTCGTCGGCCGGCTGATCTCGTGGGCGCTGGAGGTCGCGTTCACCCTCGGCCTGGCGACGCCCGTCGTGGCCGCGCAGGCGTCCGCGGCGGTGGCGCGGTGGGCCGCGAAGATCGGCGACATCCTCAAGAAGCTCGTGCGCACGATCGGCAAGCTCGTCCCGCTGCTGCGCAAGCTCGGCGACGTGTTCGGCAAGGTGCGCAAGGTCCTCGACGACCTCAAGGCCCCGGCCCGGTCCGGCGACGAGCTGCCCCGCCCCGGCCAGACCGGCGGCGCGCGGCCGGTGGACGACGGGTCGCTGCGCGCCTACGACCGCATCGACCGCTGGTCGGAGAACGCCTACCAGTCGATCCGCGGGTCCGACGACATCGACGACGTGGCGGGCCACGTGGCCGACGTGCCGCGGGTCGGCGGCGGGACGGGGTTCACCCGGGCCGAGATCGAGCAGATCAAGAACCACGTGTTCGAGGACCTGCACCCGCTGGAGGGCGTCGACGGCGGCACGGTGATGGCCCGCTTCGACCCCAACCCCGACATGGCGGAGGCGTGGCTGCGGCTGCGCGCGGGCCGGGCGCAACCGTCGGACATCGCCCTGCTCGAGCACGAGTTGGCCGAGGCGCGATACTGGCAGCAGAACCCGAACGCCTCGTACCGCGAGGCCCACGCGGCCGCCAACGACGTGTCGCGGTGGGAGACGCAGGTCCCGCCCGCGTCCAACGAGGACTACAGCGAGCCCTGGAGGTGATCGCGTTGGCGATGCTCGTCTACCTGGACAAGGAGAGCGAGACCGAGGCCGAGGCGCGCTACCGGTTCCACACCGACGGCGGCGCGCACCGGTACCTGGTGCTGGACAAGCGGTCCGAGGTCATCGCGCCCGACGACGGCAACCGCGACGGCGTGTTCCGCGCCGCGGCGGCCAAGCTCGCCCGGACGTGGCTCAGCACCGGCGCGGCGCCGGACCGGCTGGTCCACCAGAGCTGACCGGGCGGCCCGGCCCCGGCGGTGGTCACGGCGGACGCCGCCGCCCCTCCGGTTACCCTTGACCGAGTCGCATCACCCCGTACGTAAGGAGCACCGACCGCCGTGAGCGAGCGCACCCTGGTCCTGGTCAAGCCCGACGGCGTCAGCCGCGGCCTGGTCGGCGAGGTCATCTCCCGCATCGAGCGCAAGGGCCTGAAGCTGGCCGCGCTGGAGCTGCGCGTCGTGGACCGCGCGACGGCCGAGCAGCACTACGCCGAGCACGACGGCAAGCCGTTCTACCAGGACCTGGTCGAGTTCATCACCGGCGGCCCGCTGGTCGCCCTGGTGGTGGAGGGCTCCCGCGCGATCTCGGCGTTCCGCCAGCTCGCCGGCGGCACCGACCCGGTCGAGAAGGCCACCCCCGGCACGATCCGCGGCGACTTCGGGCTGGAGGTCCAGTTCAACCTGGTCCACGGCTCGGACTCGCCGGAGTCGGCCGAGCGCGAGATCAAGCTCTGGTTCCCGAACCTCTGAGCCGACCGCCACGACGGCCCGGACCCCGCGCGGGTCCGGGCCGTCGTGCTACGAGCCCGCCGGCACGCGCGCCGGGGACGAGCCGAGGCCGCCCGGCGCCGAGCCGTGCAGCACCACCCCGTCCGGGTAGCCCAGGGGCAGGTACATGCGGACGTCGTCGAACCGCACGTCGCCCACCGCGATCACGTTCGGCAGCCGGCCCCACTCGCGGAAGCCGAGGCTCTCGTAGAGCCGGATCGCGCCGTGGTTGTTGCCGCGCACGCCCAGCGTCAGCATCTCCAGCCCCGCCGCGCGGGCGTCCTCCACCACCGCGCGCACCAGCCGCGCGCCCAACCCGAGCCCTCGCGCCGCCGGGTGCGCGGTCACCCGCCGCACCTCGGCCATGTGCCGGAACACCTCGCTCTCGGAGCGCCGCCACGTCGCCGTGCCGCGCAGCACGCCGTCCACCCGCGCCACGACGAGCGCGCCGTCGCGCGGGGAGGCGAACACGGTGTCCAGCCACGCGTCGGTGTCCGCCCGCGACGGCGGCGCCTGCCAGCCGATCGCGCCCCCGGCGGCCACCACGGCGTGCAGCACCTCGTGCACTTCGGCCCGAAGCCGTTCGTCGGCCACCGCGGGCTTGCTGAGCTGGATCTCCACGGCCCCAACCCTAAAACGGCTCCGGGAATGTCGGACGCCGTCGCTACCGTGACGCACGTGACCCCCACCCTCGTCCACGCCCAGGGCCTGACCAAGCACTTCGGCTCGTTCGAAGCCGTCCGGGGCATCGACGTCGAGGTGCGCCGGGGCGAGGCGTTCGGCTTCCTCGGCCCCAACGGCGCGGGCAAGTCCTCGACCATGCGGATGGTGTCGTGCGTGTCGCCGCGCACGGGCGGCGAGCTGCGCGTGCTGGGCCTGGACCCGGACACCGACGGCCCCCGCATCCGCGCCCGCCTGGGCGTGGTGCCGCAGCAGGACAACCTCGACACCGAGCTGACCGTCCGGCAGAACCTCCAGGTGTACGGCCGCTACTTCGGCCTGTCCCGGGCGGCGGTGCGGGAGCGCGCCGTGGAGTTGATGGAGTTCGCCCAGCTCACCGACCGCGCCGACGCCGAGGTGGAGCCCCTGTCGGGCGGCATGAAGCGGCGGCTCACCATCGCCCGCTCGCTGGTCAACGACCCCGAGCTGCTCCTGCTCGACGAGCCGACCACGGGCCTGGACCCGCAGGCCCGCCACCTGCTGTGGGACCGGCTGTTCCGGCTCAAGCAGTCCGGCGTCACGCTCATCATCACCACGCACTACATGGACGAGGCCGAGCAGCTGTGCGACCGGCTCGTGGTGATGGACGGCGGCCGGATCGTGGCCGAGGGGTCGCCGGCGGAGCTGATCCGCCGCTACTCGACCAGGGAGGTGCTGGAGCTGCGCTTCCCGCCCGGCGAGCAGAGCGCCGCCGAGGTGCGCGACCTGGCCGACCGGGTCGAGGTGCTGCCGGACCGGGTGCTGCTCTACACCGCCGACGGCGAGGCGGCGCTGTCCGCGGCGCACGCGCGGGGCGTGCGGCCGGTGTCCGGCCTGGTGCGCCGCAGCACGCTGGAGGACGTGTTCCTGCGCCTGACCGGCCGGACGTTGGTGGACTGAGATGAGCGCCCACGTCGTCGGACCCTGGCGCGCCGCGCTCATCGCGGTCGAGCACCACTGGACCTGGTACCGCCGCAACTGGCGGGCCACGGTCATCTCCAACTTCCTGCAGCCCGTGCTGTTCCTGCTCGCGATGGGCGTCGGCTTCGGCTCGCAGGTCCGGGTGGGCGAAGCCACCGGCGGCCACCCGTACCTGGTGTACCTGGCGCCCGCGCTGATGGTGCTGACCGCCGTGCAGAACGCCGTGTTCGAGTCCACCTGGGTGGTGTTCTCGTCCTTCCAGTGGCAGCGCACGTACCTGGCCGTGACGGCCACCCCGGTCACGCCCGCCCAGGTGCTCCACGGCCAACTGCTGTGGATCGCGCTGCGGCTGGCGTCCGGCGCGGCCGTGTTCCTGCTCATCGCCGCCGCCCTGGGCGCGATCACCAGTCCGGCCGCGCTGCTGGCCGTGCCGTTCGCCGTGCTGGCCGGCATGGCGTTCAGCGCGCTCACGGTCGCCTACACCGCGACCAGGTCGAAACCCGACTCGTTCAGCGCCCTCCTCCGCTTCCTGGTGACGCCGATGACCCTGTTCACCGGCGCGTTCTTCCCGCTGGACCAGCTGCCCGGCTGGCTGCGCCCGCTGGCCTGGCCCACCCCGGTCTGGCACGGCATCGAGCTGGCCCGCGGCGCGACGTTCGGCACCCTGCGCCCGCTGCCCGCCCTGGGCCACGTGGCGTACCTGTCCGCCCTGGTCGTGCTCGGTGTCGTGCTGGGTCGCCGCTACTTCCGCCGGAGGCTGGCCGGATGAGGCACGAGACCGCCACGCGCCCGCCCGCCCCGGCCCCGTCGCGCCCCGGCACCGGGCTGCTGCTGCGGGTCGTTCCGCCCGGCCTGTACGCGGGCCGCTCGCACGTCCTGGTCGAGCGCTCCTACCTGGTCAGCAGGCGGGTCTGGCTGCAGGTGGTGTCCGGGTTCGCCGAGCCGCTGTTCTTCCTGTTCTCCCTCGGCTACGGCCTCGGGCAGCTCGTCACCACCGTCGAGGGACCCGACGGGCCGGTGCCGTACGCCGCGTTCGTCGCGCCCGCCCTGCTGGCCGCGTCGGCGATGAACGGCGCGGTGTACGAGGCCACCTTCAACCTGTTCTTCAAGTTCAAGCACGCGAAGGTCTACGACGCGGTGCTGGCCACCCCGCTCGGCCCGGTCGACATCGCGGTCGGCGAGGCGGCGTGGTGCCTCATCCGCGGCGGCCTGTACTCGGGCGGGTTCCTCGTGGTCATGCTCGGGTTCGGGCTCGTCGGCTCGCCGTGGGCGCTGCTGGCGCTGCCCGCGTGCCTGCTGGTCGCGCTGGGGTTCGCGGCGGTCGGCATGGCCGCGGCCACGTTCCTGCGCTCGTGGCACGACTTCGACCTGGTGCAGCTCGCGGTGATGCCGCTGTTCCTGTTCTCGACCACGTTCTACCCGCTGTCGGTCTACCCCGGCTGGTTGCGGGCGGTGGTCCAGTGCACCCCGCTGTACCACGCGATCGAGCTGATGAGGGACCTGACCACCGGGCACGTCGGCTGGGACGCGCTCGGGCACGTCGCGTACTTCCTGGTCATGGCGGTCGTCGGGGTGGCCCTGGCGGCCCGCAGGCTCGGCAAGTTGCTGCTGACCTGAGCCGGTTGAACACTGGACGAACCCCGAGCACCGGAGGTCGTCATGGACGTCATCGCACTCATCGGCCGCATCCTGTTCGTGTTCCTGTTCTTCGGCTCCGCCTTCGGCCACATGACCCAGACCGAGGCCATGGCCGGCTACGCCGCGTCCAAGGGCGTCCCGTCGCCCAAAGCCGCCACGTTCGGCAGCGGCGTGCTCATGGCCGTCGGCGGGTTGATGCTGCTCCTGGGCGTGTGGGCGGACCTCGGCGCGCTGCTGCTGGTGCTGTTCCTGCTGCCCACGGCGTTCCTCATGCACGCGTTCTGGAAGGAGACCGACCCGCAGAACCGGCAGGTCGAGATGATCCAGTTCAACAAGGACCTCGCGCTCGCCGGCGGCGCGCTCATGTTCTTCGGCCTGTACGCGGGCCCGGGGTCCGAACTCGGCCTCACCATCACCGGACCGTTGTTCTGACTCGCGCCGGCGCTGCCGTTACCCTGGTCGCGTGAGTGTCGAGTCGGTCTTCCCCGCCCTGGAACCCCTGCTGCCGAGGGTCTCCAAGCCGGTGCAATACGTCGGCGGGGAACTCAACGCCACCGTGAAGGACTGGGACGCCGCCGCGGTGCGGTGGGCGCTGATGTACCCCGACGCCTACGAGGTCGGGCTGCCCAACCAGGGCGTCATGATCCTGTACGAGGTCCTCAACGAGCAGCCGGACGTGCTGGCCGAGCGCACCTACGCGGTGTGGCCCGACCTCGAACGGCTGATGCGCGAGCACGGCGTCCCCCAGTTCACCGTCGACGCGCACCGGCCCGTCGGCGCGTTCGACCTGCTCGGCGTCAGCTTCGCCACCGAGCTGGGCTACACGAACCTGCTCAACGCGCTCGACCTGGCCGGCATCCCGATCCACGCCGCCGACCGCACCGAGGATCACCCGATCGTGGTGGCCGGTGGGCACGCGGCGTTCAACCCGGAGCCGATCTCGCCGTTCGTGGACGCGGCCGTGCTCGGCGACGGCGAGGAAGCCGTCCTGGAGATCACCGACCTCGTCCGCGCGTGGAAGGCCGAGGGCCGCCCCGGCGGCCGCGACGAGATCCTGACCAGGCTCGCCGAGACCGGCGGCGTCTACGTGCCGCGGTTCTACGACGTCGAGTACCTGCCCGACGGCCGCATCCAGCGCGTGGTGCCCAACCGCGAGCGCGTGCCGTACCGGGTGTTCAAGCGGACCACGATGGACCTCGACGCGTGGCCCTACCCGAAGCAGCCGCTGGTGCCGCTCGCGGAGAGCGTGCACGAGCGGATGAGCGTGGAGATCTTCCGCGGCTGCACGCGCGGCTGCCGCTTCTGCCAGGCCGGCATGATCACCCGCCCGGTGCGCGAGCGGTCCATCGAGGGCATCGGCGCGATGGTGCAGCGCGGCCTGGAGGCGACCGGGTTCGAAGAGGTCGGCCTGCTGTCGCTGTCCAGCGCGGACCACTCCGAGATCGCCGAGATCACCAAGGGCCTGGCCGACCGCTACGAGGGCACGAACACCAGCCTGTCGCTGCCCTCGACGCGGGTGGACGCGTTCAACATCGACCTGGCCAACGAGCTGTCCCGCAACGGCCGCCGGTCGGGCCTCACGTTCGCCCCCGAGGGCGGCAGCGAGCGCATCCGGCGCGTGATCAACAAGATGGTGTCGGAGGAGGACCTGATCCGCACGGTCAGCGCGGCGTTCGCCGCGGGCTGGCGGCAGGTGAAGCTGTACTTCATGTGCGGCCTGCCCACCGAGACCGACGACGACGTGCTCCAGATCGCGGAGATGGCCAAGAACGTCATCCGCGCGGGCCGCGAGGTGTCCGGTCGCAAGGACATCCGCTGCACGATCTCCATCGGCGGGTTCGTGCCCAAGCCGCACACCCCGTTCCAGTGGGCCTCGCAGTGCGACCCGGACACGGTGGACGAGCGGCTGCGCAAGCTGCGCGAGGCGGTGAACTCCGACCGGGCGCTGGGCCGCAACATCGGCATGCGCTACCACGACGGCAAGCCGTCGCTCATCGAAGGGCTGCTCTCGCGCGGCGACCGGCGCGTCGGCCTCGTCATCGAGCGCGTGTGGCGCGAGGGCGGCCGGTTCGACGGCTGGTCCGAGCACTTCTCCTACGACCGCTGGGTCCAGGCCGCCGAGGCCGAGCTGACCCCGCTGGGCGTCGACCTGGCGTGGTTCACCACGCGCGAGCGCGAGGAGCTGGAGGTCCTGCCCTGGGACCACCTCGACTCGGGGCTCGACAAGGAGTGGCTCTGGGCGGACTGGCAGGACGCGCTCGACGAGCGCGAGCAGGACGACTGCCGCTGGACGCCGTGCTTCGACTGCGGTGTGTGCCCGGCGATGGGCACCGACATCGAGGTCGGGCCCACCGGCCGGACCCTGCTGCCGATCTCGCCGGTCGGCAAGGGCTCCCCGGTGCGCAACCCGGCGTTGGCGAAGCCCTGACCGGGGTGTTGACCTGCGGATTCCCGTAGGCGATCGGGGGCGGATCCGCGCGTGGGCGCGAGTCCGCCCCTCTACTCCCGCACGGCGGCGAGCGCGTCGACCATGCCGTGCCCGTAGAAGCCGTTGTACTCCGAGTACCCGGTGCAGTAGGCGTCCTGCGCCCCCGTGCCGTTGAGGTCGTAGTCCGCCGGGCACGGCAGCGTCTCCGCCTGCGCGTTCAGCATGCGGGTCAGGTCCCCGGGACCGGCCTCGGGGTGCGTGGACGCGAGCAGCGCCGCCACCCCGGACACGTGCGGCGCGGCCATCGACGTGCCGCACGAGTAGTCGTACCCGGCGGCCGGCACGGTCGACAGCACGCACGAGCCCCGCCCGTCGTCCGGGGCCTGCCGGCGGTCGCCGCCCGGCGCGGTCACGTCCACCGCGCCCAGCCCGTAGGAGCTGTACCCGGCCTTGACCTTGTTCGCGCCCACCGACGACACCGCCACCACGTTGCGCAGCTGCGCCGGCAGCACCAGGCACGAGTTGTCCACCGGCCGCGGCCGGACGTCCTCCGGCGCGGCGTTGGTCGGGCTCACCGCGTCCCGGCCCGGCTTGGTCAGGTCGACGGCCGCGTTGCCCGCCGCCGCCACCGTCAGCACGCCCCGCGCGGACGCGTGCTCGACCGCCCGCCGCACCGCCTCGTAGACCACGGACTGGCCCTGCTGGTCCTGGCAGGTGAACACCCAGGGGTCGATGAAGTAGCTGTTGTTGGTGATCGTCATGCCCCGTTCGGCGGCCCACATGAACCCGCACACCGCGTACTCGGGGTAGATGAACCCGGCGTCGTCCACGACCTTCACCGACGCGATCCGCACGCCCGGCGCGACGCCCGTCGTGCCCCGGCCGTCGTCGGCCGCCGCGATCGTGCCCGCCACGTGCGTGCCGTGCCCGGACGTCGTCGGGGACCACGCCGCGGGCGACGGGTCCGCCACCCCGGTCGTGCAGCCGGCCGACAACGCCGGGTCCAGCGCGCCGACGAGGTCCGGGTGCGTCGGGTCGATGCCCGAGTCGAGCACGCCCACCACCACGTCCCGGCTGCCGGTGCTCACCGCGTGCGCCTCGGCCGCCCGGATCAGGTCCATGTCCCACTGCTCGGCCGTGCGGTCCACCGGCGCCTGCTCGGCGCGCGCGCCGCCCGCCTCGTCGTCCTTCTTCTTCCGGGCGGGCGCGCCGGTGCGCTTGGACAGGCCGTCGAGCTGCGCGCTGTACGCCCGGTGCGGACCGATGCGCCGGCCGAACGCGGGGTCGGGCGAGGTGGCCACGGCCACCGCGATCTGCGGGTAGTAGTGGGCGGTCGCGCCGCACGCGGCGGCGATCTCCGCCTCGGCCAGCGGCGCGCTCGTGCCGGGGGTGAAGACGATCAGGTAGCGCAGCGTCGGGCCGGGCTGGACGCAGTCCGCCGCGGTCACCGGCGACCCGGGCTCGGCCGCGGCCGCCGGGGCGGCCAACGGCAGGCAGCCGGTCGCGAGCAGCGCCGCGCTGACCGCGACCGCTTGGACGCGGCGGTGCAGAGGCACGGGGGACCTCCAGGGCTGTACCGGTCGGGGCTGCTGGTGCCGGACGGTAGCCAGGCGGGGCGGAGCAGACAAGCGCAACGCTGCCGAACAGGTCCAAGGTACCGTCCTCGTGGACTAGGAGCGTGGACCGTCGGGGTGCTCACCCCGCCGCGGCCCACCCGGGCACCCCAGGGGAGTAGCACTGAGCCGCCAGCAGCAGCCCAACCCGTCGGCCGCACCTGTGCAGAAGCTGCGTCTGCGCTATGCCAAACGCGGTCGGCTGCGGTTCACGTCACACCGTGACATCGCACGCACGTTCGAGCGTGCGTTGCGCCGGGCAGGTGTCCCCATGGCCTACTCCCAGGGCTTCAACCCTCACCCGAAGGTGTCCTGGGTCGGCGCGGCGCCCACCGGGGTGGCGAGCGAGGCCGAGTACCTCGAGGTGCAGGTGGTCGACCCGGTCGACCCGGAGGCGCTGCGGACCGCGCTGGACGCCGTGCTGCCGCCCGGCCTGGACGTGCTCGAGGTGGTCCAGGCGGCCGGCGGGGCGCTGCCCGAGCGCATCGAGGCGAGCGCCTGGCGGGTCGAGCTGCCCGGTGTGCCGCCGGAGCGGCTCGCCGACGCCGTGACCGCGTTGATGGGGTCCGGGTCGGTCGAGGTCGAGCGGCTGACCAAGGACGGGAAGAAGATCGTGGACGTGCGGCCGGCGATCGTGTCGGCCGCGGTCGAGGCGCAGGTCGGCGTGCATTCGAGCGACGCCGGACACGATGCACGGGATTTGTCACAGCCGTATGGGATACTCATGACGGTCGTACGGCAGACAACCCCTACCGTGAGACCCGACGACGTGCTGAGCGCGCTCCGAGTCGTCGCCGACCTGGTTCCGCCGGTGCCCGCGAAGGCGACCCGGATGGCGCAGGGGCGGCTGGACGAGGAAGGCCGCCTGGTCGACCCGCTCGCCCCGGACAGGGCGGCGGAGGTCTGATCGCGCGGTGCGGAGCGGCGCTGACGGCGTCGTCGACCAGTGTTACCGGACCTGCTGTGCCGCGTGCCCCACGGGCGGGCGCCACAGCGCGAGGCAAGGATTCCCGCCGCCAGCCGCGGCGGTGAGTGGACAAGAGAGGCCCCTGCGCGGCCGCGTCGGTTGGGACGCGCCCGGGGGCGGAGGAGCTGCATTGTCGAACACGGAAAAGCCTGCCGGCGCCGCCGGCGGGGGTAGCGCCACATCCGCACACCCGGATCTGGCCGACCTGCCCGCGAAGCTGCGGGTGCACGCGCTGGCCAAGCTGCTCGGCGCGAGCAGCAAGGACGTCGTGGCGGCCCTCGCCGACCTCGGCGAGACGGTGAAGGGCGCGCAGTCCAGCGTGAGCCGCGACCTCGCGCTCAAGGTCGCCGAAAGCCTGCTGAACTGGGACGACATCGTCACCGGCGAGGTGGACGAGCAGACCGAGGAACCGGTGGCGGTGGCCCGCGAGGTCGCGCCGCTGGTGCCGCTGTTCGCCCCGCCGTCGGCGGTCTTCCTGCCGCCGACCCCGGTGGCCGCCCAGACCCCGGTGAGCCGCGACGACGACCTCGACGAGCACGAGGACGACGCGGAGGAGCACGCGGGCGCCGACGACGCCGGCGACGAGGGCGAAGGCCGCCGCCGCCGTCGTCGTGGCCGGCGTGGCCGCGGCCGCGGCAAGGGCGTGGGCGAGGACAACGGCGAGGAGGAGCAGGTCGAGGAGCCGGCGGAGGCCGCCGAGGCCGAGGCCGAGACCGCCGACGAGACCGCCGCCGAGGACGAGGGCACGGGCAGCCGCCGCCGTCGGCGTCGCCGTCGCCGCAAGACCGGCGCGGACGAAGAGGCCGCGCCGAACGAGGACGACCCGCCGAACACGGTCGTGCACGTCCGGGAGCCCGCCCGCGACGCCCGCGACGACAAGGCCGACTCCGAGGCCGCGCAGAACGAGGTGCGCAGCGTGCGCGGCTCGACCCGGCTCGAGGCCAAGCGCCAGCGCCGCCGGGACGGCCGCGAGGCCGGTCGCCGCCGCGCCCCCGTGCTGTCCGAGGCCGAGTTCCTGGCCCGCCGCGAGGCCGTCGAGCGCACGATGGTGGTGCGCGAGCGCGGCGACCGCACGCAGATCGGCGTGCTGGAGGACGGCGTCCTGGTCGAGCACTTCGTGACCTCGTCGGGCAGCGGCTCGCTGGTCGGCAACGTCTACCTCGGCCGGGTGCAGAACGTGCTGCCCTCGATGGAGGCGGCGTTCATCGACATCGGCCGGGGCCGCAACGCGGTGCTGTACGCGGGCGAGGTCGACTGGGACGCGGCCGGCCTGGAGGGCAAGGCCCGCAAGATCGAGCAGGCCCTGTCCACCGGCGACAGCGTGCTGGTGCAGGTCACCAAGGACCCGGTCGGCCACAAGGGCGCGCGGCTCACCACCCAGATCAGCCTGCCCGGCCGCTTCCTGGTGTACGTGCCCGGCGGCGGCGCGACCGGCATCAGCCGCAAGCTGCCCGACAACGAGCGCAAGCGCCTCAAGGACATCCTCAAGCGCGTCGTCCCCGAGGACGCGGGCGTCATCATCCGCACCGCCTCGGAGGGCATCGCCGAGGAGGAGCTGGCCCGCGACGTGACCCGCCTGCAGGCGCAGTGGCAGGTCATCAAGGAGAAGGCCGACGCGCCCAAGGCCCAGGCCCCGCAGCTGCTGTACGAAGAGCCGGACCTGCTGGTCAAGGTCGTGCGCGACCTGTTCACCGAGGACTTCTCCGCGCTCATCGTCCAGGGCTCGGACGCGTGGGAGACCATCGACGCCTACGTGCGGCACGTGGCGCCCGACCTCCAGGACCGGTTGCGCAAGCACGTGGGCACCAGCGACGCGTTCACCGAGTACCGCATCGACGAGCAGCTGCTCAAGGCGCTGGACCGCAAGGTCTGGCTGCCGTCGGGCGGCTACCTGGTCATCGACCGCACCGAGGCGATGACGGTCATCGACGTCAACACCGGCAAGTTCACCGGATCGGGTGGAAATCTCGAGGAGACGGTGACGCGGAACAACCTGGAGGCGGCCGAGGAGATCGTCCGCCAGCTCCGGTTGCGCGACATCGGCGGCATCATCGTCATCGACTTCATCGACATGGTGCTGGAGTCCAACCGCGACCTGGTGCTGCGCCGGCTGACCGAGTGCCTCGGCCGCGACCGCACGCGCCACCAGGTGGCGGAGGTGACGTCGCTGGGCCTGGTGCAGATGACGCGCAAGCGGGTCGGCACGGGCCTGCTGGAGGCGTTCTCGACCACCTGCGAGCACTGCCGCGGGCGTGGCCTGGTCGTGACCACGGAGCCGATGCACGCGCACGGCAACGGCAACGGCGGCCAGTCGCAGCAACAGCAGCAGGGCGGCGGCCGCAAGTCGCGCCGCGGCAAGCAGGTCGACGTGCCGGAGCCGGTGGCCGAGCCGACCGTGGAGCCGACGGAGGAGCCCGAGGCGATCGCCGAGCAGCCGACCTCGGAGGACCCGGTGGCCGCCGTGGTCGAGGAGGAGGCGGCGCCGGAGACCCCGAAGCGCGAACGCCGCCAACGCCGCCGCGCCCGCCGCGAGGCCGGGGCCGTCGTCAAGCACGGCGACGAGCCGGCCACCGAGCCGACCGCCGAAGCCGCGCCCGAAGCGGTGTCCGAAGGCACGGCCGACACCCCGGCCGCGCCCACCGAGCAGCCCCGGCCCGCCGAGGCCGGGTCGGCGCAGTCGGAGCCGGGCCGGTCGGCGTCCGCCCGGCCGGAGTCGGGTGAGCCGGGTCGGGCGCAGTCGGCGGGGTCCGCACGGAGCCGGACCCGGTCCGGCCGCACCGTGCCGGCCCAGCCCGCGCAAGCCGAGCCCGCGCCGGCCCAGGCCGAGTCGGGTTCCGCCGCGCCGAGCCAGTTCCAGTCGGAGCAGGCCCAGTCGCAGCAGGCCCAGTCCGGTCAGGCGCAGTCGGGTCAGGCCGAGCCGGCCCAGTCCGGATCCGGCACCCCGGTGACCCGGCCGGAGCAGGCCACCGCCCCGGTCTCGGCCCAGCCGGCCGAGCCCGCCGCCCAGGCCCAGCCGGAGCCCGCCGCGCAGCCCGAGCCCGCCGCCCAGGCGCAGCCCGAGCCCGCCGGGCAGGCTCGGTCCGCCGAGCCCGCCGCCCAGCCGGAGTCCGCTGCCCAGCCCGAGCCCGCCCAGGCGGAGCCCGCGGCCGAGCAGCCGCTCAACGGCCGGACCCCGGAGCCCGCGGCCCCGGTGGTGACCACCACGCGTCGCCGCCCGGCCCGCCGCGCCGCCTCCCGGCCCGCCGGCCCGCCCCTGGGCGCGGTCAAGGAGGGCTGATCCACCACGCCGCGAACCGCTGCCCGGACAGGCCGGGCAGCGGTTCGCCGCGTGCGGGCCACCTCCGCCCTGCCGCCCGTGACCAGCGGGAACGCGGTTGGGGCACCCCGGTTTGACCACCCCGTCCACCGCCACGTAACCTGATACGCGGCCCGCCGTCCGGTGGGCCCTGTCGCGTGAAGCCCAGCGTGCTCGTTACCAGTGCAGCCGAGGCGCGCGCGATCCCGTCCCGTCGAGTAGCAGGAGACTTCCGTCCCGATGTACGCGATCGTCAAGACCGGCGGCAAGCAGTACAAGGTGGCTGTCGGCGACGTCATCGAGGTCGAGAAGCTCGAAGGCGAGCCGGACACCGAGATCACCTTCGCGGCGCCGCTCCTCGTTGTGGACGGCTCCGACGTCACTTCCGACGCCGACGCCCTGGCGAAGATCTCGGTGACCGGCAAGGTCGTCGAGCAGACCAAGGGTCCCAAGATCCGCATCCACAAGTTCAAGAACAAGACCGGCTACCACAAGCGCCAGGGTCACCGCCAGAAGCTGACCCGCGTCGAGGTCACCGGCATCACCGGTAAGTGAGGATCTGACTAGCCATGGCACACAAGAAGGGCGCATCCAGCTCCCGCAACGGCCGTGACTCGAACCCCCAGTACCTCGGGGTCAAGCGGTTCGGCGGTCAGGTCGTCAAGGCCGGCGAGATCCTGATCCGCCAGCGCGGCACCAAGTTCCACCCCGGCGTCAACGTCGGCCGCGGCAAGGACGACACGCTGTTCGCGTTGGCTCCCGGTGCGGTCGAGTTCGGCACCAAGCGCGGTCGCAAGACCGTGAACATCGTCCCGGTCGAGGCTGCTGCCTAAGCGCCTCGGGCGAAGACGGAACGACCTCGCGACGAGGGGCGGGACCGGTGCATTCCGGCTCCCGCCCCTCGTTGCTTCTGCCAGAGAGGAATCCCCGTGTCCCGCTTTGTCGACCGGGTCGTCATCCACGTCGCCGCAGGTGACGGGGGCAACGGGGTCGCGTCCGTGCACCGCGAGAAGTTCAAGCCGCTGGGCGGCCCCGACGGCGGCAACGGCGGCAAGGGCGGCGACGTGGTCCTGGTCGTCGACTCGCAGGTCCACACGCTGCTCGACTTCCACTTCCGCCCCCACGCCAGCGCCGGCAACGGCAAGGGCGGGCAGGGCGGCAACCGCGACGGCGCGAACGGCGCGGACCTCGAACTGCGCGTGCCCGACGGCACGGTCGTGATGACGCCCGACGGCGAGGTCGTCGCGGACCTCGTCGGCGAGGGCACCCGGCTGATCGCGGCCCAGGGCGGTCGCGGCGGCCTCGGCAACGCCTCGCTGGCCTCCAAGGCCCGCAAGGCCCCCGGTTTCGCCCTGCTGGGCGAGCCGGGCGAGCAGCACGACCTGGTGCTGGAGCTGAAGTCCGTCGCCGACGTCGGCCTGCTGGGCTTCCCGTCGGCGGGCAAGTCGTCGCTCATCTCGGTGCTGTCCGCGGCCAAGCCGAAGATCGCCGACTACCCGTTCACCACCCTGGTGCCGAACCTGGGCGTGATCACCGGCGGCGAGACGATCTTCACCATGGCCGACGTGCCCGGCCTGATCCCCGGCGCGTCCGAGGGCAAGGGCCTCGGCCTGGACTTCCTGCGGCACATCGAGCGCTGCGCGGTGCTGGTGCACGTCGTGGACTGCGCCACCTACGAGCCCGGCCGCGACCCGCTGTCGGACATCGACGCGCTGGAGGAGGAGCTGGCCAAGTACACCCCCTCCCTGGCCGACGACTTGGCCGAGCGGCCGCGCGTCGTGGTGCTGAACAAGATCGACGTGCCCGAGGCCCGCGAGCTGGCGGAGCTGGTGCGCCCGGACATCGAGGCCCGCGGCCTGCCGGTGTTCGAGGTGTCCACGGCCAGCCGCGAGGGCCTGCGCGAGCTGACGTTCGCGTTGGCGCGCGTGGTGGAGGAGTACCGGGCGTCGCGGCCGAAGCAGGAGTCGACGCGGATCGTGCTGCGGCCCAAGGCCGTGGACGACCAGGGCTTCACCGTGGTGGAGGACCCGCAGACCGAGGGCGGCTTCATCGTGCGCGGCGAGCGGCCCGAGCGGTGGATCCGGCAGACCGACTTCAGCAACGACGAGGCCGTCGGCTACCTGGCCGACCGGCTCGCCCGCCTCGGCGTCGAGGACGTGCTGGTCAAGATGGGGGCCGTGCCGGGCTGCCAGGTCACCATCGGCGACCTGGTGTTCGACTGGGAGCCGACCACGCCCGCGGGCATTGCCATGACCATGTCCGGTCGCGGCACGGACGCGCGGCTGGAGGCGAGCAACCGGGTGGGCGCGGCCGAGCGGTTGGCGGCGAAGAAGGCACGCCGCCTCCCCGGCGCGTACGACGAGTTCGAAGAGGACGACGACGAGTGATCGGTTCGGTGGCGGCGTCGCAGGCCCGGCAGGCGGTGTCCGCGGCGTCGCGGGTCGTGGTGAAGGTCGGGTCGTCGTCGTTGACCACCGCCGCCGGCGGGCTGGACCGGTCGCGGCTGGACGCGCTGGTGGACGCGGTCGCGGCGCGGTGCGCGGCGGGCAGCCAGGTGGTGCTGGTGTCGTCGGGCGCGATCGCGGCCGGCCTCGCGCCGTTGGGCGTGTCGCGGCGGCCGCGTGACCTGGCCACGCAGCAGGCGGCGGCGAGCGTCGGGCAGTTGGCGTTGGCCCACGCGTATGCGAACTCGTTCGGGCGGTTCTCGCTGACCGTCGGTCAGGTGCTGCTCACCGCGGACGACGTGGTTCGGCGCGCGCACTACCGCAACGCGCAGCGCACGTTCTCCCGGCTGCTCGCGCTCGGCGCGGTGCCCGTGGTGAACGAGAACGACACGGTCGCCACCGAGGAGATCCGGTTCGGCGACAACGACCGGCTGGCCGCGCTGGTGGCGCACCTGGTCGGCGCGGACGCCCTGTTCCTGCTCTCCGACGTGGACGCGCTCTACGACGGCGACCCCCGGCAGCCGGGCGCGCGGCGCATCACCGAGGTGGCGGGCGCGGGCGACGTGGACGGCGTGAAGGCGGGATCGGTCGGCGCGTCGGGGCTGGGCACCGGCGGCATGGCGTCGAAGCTGGCCGCCGCCCGGTTGGCGGCGTCGGCGGGCATCCCCGTGCTGCTGGCGGGCGCGGCGGACGCGGCGCGGGCGTTGAGCACGGCGGACGTCGGCACGGCGTTCGCGGTGACCGGCCCGCGGCTGTCCGCGCGCCGGTTCTGGCTCGGGCACGCCGCCGACGCGACCGGCAGGCTGGTGCTGGACGACGGCGCGGTGGCCGCGGTCGTGGGCCGCCGCCGTTCGCTGCTGGCGGCGGGCATCACCGGCGTGGAGGGCGCGTTCGAGGCCGGTGACGTGGTCGAGCTGGTCGACCCGTCCGGGCACGTGGTGGCGCGCGGCGTGGTCGGCTTCGACGCCGCCGAGCTGCCGTCCCTGATCGGGCGCAAGAGCGGCGACCTCCCGGCTGAGCAACGCCGGGAAGTCGTGCACGCCGACGACCTCGTGCCCTTGCGGCCCTAGCCTCACCGCCGGTTTCCCCGCTGCCCGGACTCGCCGGCGCACCCATCGACCCGCCCGCCGGTCCGCAAACGGTTGCCTACCGCTCCCACCGCCGGCTGGCTCGTCCGCAGACCCTCAGACCCGGTTGGCCCGCCGACCCACCAGCCTGCCGACCCGCTAGCCCGCCAGCCCGCGCACCCGAGGGCCGGCCAACCCGGTGGCCCGCGGACTCGGTTGGGCTCGCCAACCGGGTGGCCCGTCGACCCGACGGCTGGCCAACCCGACGGCCCGTTGGTCCCCGGATCGGCCGTGACGGCTACCGCAGCTCGCTGCCCTTCGTCTCGGGCATCGTGAGGATCACCAGGAACGCGACCGCGGCCCCGGCCGCGACGTAGAAGAAGAACGTGGTGCCCGGCAACGCCTGGATGACCAGCGGCGCGGTGCCGCCGAACAGCGCGACGGTCAGGTTGTACCAGGACCCGATGCCCAGGGCGCGCAGCTCGGTCGGGAACAGCTCGCTCATCACGGCGGGCGCGATCGACGTCATCGCCGTGTAGAGGCCCAGGCCGACGCAGAACACCACGAGCAGGTTGCCCACGCCCGGCCCGATCAGCGTGGACAGCGGCACCACCAGGATCGCGGTCGCGGCCGACCAGACGAGCAGTTGCGGCTTGCGGCCGACCCGGTCCGACAACGCGCCCATCGGGTATTGCAGGACGATGAACAACGCCGTCGCGATCGACAGGGCGAGGAACACGTCCCCGGCGTCCGCGCCGCGCTTGGACACCGCGAACGGCGTCAGCGCGCTGAAGAACGTGTAGTAGCACAGCGTCGACAGCATGGTGAACCCGATGAGCCGCCCCACCGCCCTGGGGTGCTCGCGCAACGTCGTCAGCAGCGGCCTCCTCAGCCGCTGCGCCTTGGCCTTGTTGTGCTCGAACTGCTCGGTCTCCTCCATGCTGCGCCGCAGCCACAGGCCGACCAGGCCCAGCACGCCGCCGATCAGGAACGGGATGCGCCAGCCGTAGGACTCCAGCTGGGCCTTGTCCAACGCGCGGGCCAGCCAGAACCCGAGCAGCGACGCCACCAGCACCGCGGTGCCCGTGGAGATGTAGAAGAACGCCGAGTACCGCCCGCGCCGGTGCGGCGGCGCGATCTCCGCCAGGTAGGCCGACGCGTTGGACACCTCACCGCCCAGCGACAGGCCCTGCGCGACCCGGGCGAGCAGCAACAGGACCGGAGCCAGCCACCCGACCTGCGCGTAGGTCGGCAGCAGCCCGATCGCGACCGACCCGCCGGCCATCAGGACGATGGTCAGCAACATCGCCGTCCGCCGCCCCCGCAGGTCGGCGAACCGCCCGAGCAGGTACCCGCCGAGCGGCCGGAAGAAGAACGCGATCGCGTACGCCGCGAGCGTGTTGATCAACGCGAGCCGCGGGTTGTCCTTGGGGAACACCTGGGTGGCGAAGTAGATGGAGAAGGTCGCGTAGATGGTCCAGTCGTACCACTCGATGGCGTTGCCGATGCTCGCCGCGACGAGCTTGCGCAACGGCAGGCGGTGCTGGGTCTCGGTGCCGGTCTCCAGGGCGGCCATGGTGGGGACACAACCACAAACCGCCCAAAGCCGGTAGATCCTTCACCGAACCGGCCGCCCGCCCCGATCGTGGGCACGCAGTCGACCTCCGGCGAGGCCGAACGCCCGTCGACCACCGCCGAATCACCCCGAACCCTCCGTCTGCCGAACGGTTCGCCGCCGGAGCGGTTCGATGCCGAGTCCGCCACCCCCGTCAACGCTCCGGACGTGGTGGCCCACCGGCCCCCCGCACCGCGACCCCATCACTCTCGGTGCGGCACCACACGGCCGCTCGGCGTCGTGGCCGCTCGACGTGCCGAGGCTGCCGGGCGGTTCGGCATACCGAGAGCTTCGGTCGGTGCGGGCAGGTGGCTTCGGGAGCCGTTGTCGGTCAGGCCCCGCCCGAGCGCCAGTCCGCGGCCAGCAGGCCGAACAGCAGGTCGTCGGTCCACTCTCCCTTCATCCACGTGCTCCGCACCCGGTGCCCCTCCTGCCGGAACCCGAGCCTGGTCAACAACCGCGCGGAGCGCACGTTGCGCGCGTCGCACTCCGCGGCCACCCGGTGCAGCCCGCGCACCTCGAACAGGTACGCCAGCACCCGCCGCACGGCCTCCGTCGCGTAGCCGCGCCCCTGGTGCGCGGTCGCCAGCGTGTACCCGAGGTCCGCCTGCATCCGGTTCTCGTGCAGCCCCACCCCGACGTCACCCACGAGCACCCCGTCCGCCTCGACCGCGAACTGGTACCAGCCCGGCGCGGTCGGGTCCGCCGCGCCCACCTCGCGCACGAACTCCTCGGCCTGCGCGAGCGAGAACGGAGCGTCCCACCCCTGGTACCTGGCCACGTCCGGGTCGGACCGGTACGCGGCGAACGCGGGCGCGTCGGCCGGCGTGAAAGGCCGCAGCACCAGCCGTTCCGTCGTCAGTCTCACCGTGTCATCCTCGCCCCTTCCCCCTCACGCCGTCACCGCCAACGCGAACGGCAGCACCGCCGCCGCGCCCGCCCGCCGCAGCAGCCGCGCGGCGACCGTCATCGTCCAGCCGGTGTCGACCTGGTCGTCCACCAGCAGCACGGGACCGTCCACACCGGACAGATCCGGCACGTCGGTCGCCCGCACCAGGCCCGCCAACCGCTGCGCGCTGTTGGCCCGGCGCGCCGCCTCGCCCAGCCACACCTGCCCGAGCAGCGGCAGCCGGCCCACCTCGGCGATCCGCCGCCCGAAGCTGCCCACCAGCTCGGGCCTGGTCCGCGACCCGACCGTCACCACGCCCACCGGCCGCTCCGCCCAACCCCACGCGGACAGCACCTTCACGCACGCGGCGAACACCTCGTCGGGGATCGCCCGGTCGCCCTCCGCGAACAGCGACCGCAACCGGTTGCCCCAGCCGATGTCGGTCAGCCGCCCCAACGCCCGCCCCGTCGTCGCCAGCTCGCCCGGCGGGATCTTCCCGGACAGCGCCACACCCGCCGCCGCCATCCCGGTCGGCCACATCTTGCGCGGCTCCACCTCCACGCCCGGCCGCAGCAGCCGCTCCCGCGCCGCCGACGCCGCCGCGTCCGACACCTCCGCCGACGGCCGCTCCCCGGTGCAGTTGTCGCACCGGCCGCACGGCGCGGCGTGCGGGTCGTCCAACTGCCGCAGCAGGAACTCCATCCGGCAGCCGTCGGTGGCCAGGTAGTCCAGCACGGCCTGCCGCTCCACCCGCCGCGCCGCCTCGATCCGCTCGTACCGCTCGGCGTCGTAGGACCACGGCTGCCCCGTCGACACCCAGCCGCCGCGCACCCGCCGCACGGCCCCGTCCACGTCGAGCACCTTCAACACCACTTCCAGCCGGGTGCGCGACAGCTCCACCACCGGCTCCAGCGCCGCCGTCGACATCGGCCGGTCCGCCGGCAACGCGTCGAGCACCTGCCGCACCACCCGTTCCGGCGGGAACGCCAGCGACGCGAAGTACGCCCAGATGTCCTTGTCCTCCGGGCCGGGCAGCAACAGCACCTCGGCGCGCTCCACCCCGCGCCCCGCGCGGCCGATCTGCTGGTAGTAGGCGATGGGGGAGGGCGGCGCGCCGAGGTGCACCACGAACCCCAGGTCCGGCTTGTCGAACCCCATGCCCAGCGCCGAGGTGGCCACCAGCGCCTTGACCCGGTTGGCCAGCAGGTCCTCCTCGGCCCGCTGCCGCTCCGCCGGGTCGGTGCGCCCCGAGTACGCCGCCACCCGGTAGCCGCGGTCCCGCAGGAACGCCGCCACGTCGTCGGCCGAGGCCACCGTGAGCGTGTAGACGATCCCGGAGCCGGGCAGCCGCTCCAGCCGCTCGGCCAGCCACCCCAGCCTGGCCTCGGCGGTCGGCAGCCGCACCGCCGACAGCCGCAGGCTCTCCCGGTCCAGCGGCCCGCGCAGCACCAGGGTGTCCGAGCCCGCGCCCAGGCCCAGCTGGTCGGCCACGTCCCGCACCACCCGGTTGTTCGCGGTGGCCGTGGTGGCGAGCACCGGCACGCCCGCCGGCAGCTCGGTCAGCAACGTCCGCAGCCGCCGGTAGTCCGGCCGGAAGTCGTGGCCCCAGTCGGAGATGCAGTGCGCCTCGTCCACCACCAGCAGCCCCGCCGACGCGGTGAGCGACGGCAGCACCGAGTCCCGGAAGTCCGGGTTGTTCAGCCGCTCCGGCGACACCAGCAGCACGTCCACCTCGCCGGCCGCCACCCGGTCCTGCACGTCCTGCCACTCGTCGGTGTTGGCCGAGTTGATGGTCGCCGCGTGCACGCCCGCCCGCGCGGCCGCGTCGACCTGGTTGCGCATCAACGCCAGCAACGGCGACACGATCACCGTCGGCCCCTCGCCCAGGGACCGCAGCAACGCCGTGGCGATGAAGTACACGGCGGACTTGCCCCACCCCGTGCGCTGCACCACCAGCGCCCGCCGCCGCTCGGACACCAGGGCGTGGATCGCCGTCCACTGGTCGTCGCGCAGGACCGCCCGAGGGCCCGCCAAAGCCCTCAGCCGTTCCTCGGCCAGTTCGCGGAGTGCGCTGTCGTCCATGCGGCACACCATGGCAGAAGGCACCGACAGAACGGACACCTGTGCGAGCTGCCTTCGTCGGGCTTCACCCGAAGTGGTGACGAGTCCGTTCTGCGGGAACCTCGGCGACAGCCACCACCGGGTGACCGTAGGCTGGACGACGTGACTGATGACCTGCGCGAACAGGTGCACGCCGCGGCCCGGCGCGCCCGTGTCGCCGCCAACGAGCTCGTCCTCGCCACCCGTGAGCGCAAGGACGCCGCACTGCACGAGATGGCCACCGCCCTGCGCACCCGCGCCACCGAGGTGCTGGAGGCCAACGCCAAGGACCTGGAGGCGGGCCGCGCGTCGGGCCTGGCCCAGAACCTGCTGGACCGCCTCGCGCTGACCGAGGCGCGCGTCGACGCCGTCGCCGGCGGCCTGGAGACCGTCGCCGGCCTCGCGGACCCGATCGGCGAGGTGCTGCGCGGCTCGATCCTGCCGAACGGCCTGGAGCTCAAGCAGGTCCGCGTCCCGATGGGCGTGGTCGGCATGGTCTACGAAGCCCGCCCGAACGTCACCGTGGACGCGGCCGGCCTGGCGCTGAAGTCGGGCAACGCGGCCCTGCTGCGCGGCTCGTCCAGCGCCGAGCACTCGAACACCGCGCTCGTCGCGATCCTGCGCGACGCCCTGGAGTCCGTCGGCCTGCCCGCCGACGCCGTGCAGCTCCTGCCGTGCCACGACCGCGCGTCCGTCACGCACCTGATCACCGCTCGTGGCCTGGTCGACCTGGTCATCCCGCGCGGCGGCGCGGGCCTGATCAACGCCGTCGTGCAGCAGGCCACCGTGCCGACCATCGAGACCGGCGTGGGCAACGTGCACGTCTACGTGGACGCGAGCGCCGACCTCGACATGGCGCAGCGGATCGTGCTCAACTCCAAGACCCGCCGCACGAGCGTCTGCAACGCGGCGGAGTCGCTGCTGGTGCACGCCGCCGTCGCGGACGAGTTCGTGCCCCGCATCACCGACGCCCTGAACGCGCAGAACGTCACGATCCACGGCGACGAGCGGTTCGCCGCCGACCCCCGGGTGCGGGCCGCGACCGACGAGGACTGGGACACCGAGTACCTGTCCCTGGACATCGCCGCCCGCGTGGTGGGCTCGATCGACGAGGCCATCGAGCACATCGCCGCGCACGGCTCGGGCCACACCGAGGCCATCGTGACCGGCGACCTCAACGCGGCCCGGCGGTTCACCGCGCGGGTCGACGCGGCGGCGGTCATGGTCAACGCGTCCACCGCGTTCACCGACGGCGGCGAGTTCGGCATGGGCGCGGAGATCGGCATCTCGACCCAGAAGCTGCACGCCCGCGGCCCGATGGGGCTGACCGAGCTGACCTCGTCGAAGTGGGTGGTCTGGGGCGAGGGGCACGTCCGGCCGGCCTCGTGAGCAGACCCCGGGACGCCGCCGCGACCAAGGCGGCGCTGCTGGAGGCCGCCACGAGGCTGTTCGGCGAACGCGGGTTCGACCACACCACGGTGCGCGACATCGCGAACCTGGCGGGCGTGAACCAGGCCCTGCTGTTCCGCTACTTCGGCAGCAAGGACGCCCTGTTCGCGGCCGTGCTGGCCACGCGGAGCCGTGAGCTGCTGGAGGACTCGCCCGCCGAGCACCTGCTCCGCAACGTGCTGCTGCGGATGATGGACGAGCCGCGGCGCGAGGACCACCCGCTGTACGCGGCGTTGCGGTCCTCGCACCACGACTCGGCGGCCGAGGTGGTGCGGCGGCGACTCGGGGAGGACTACGCGCGCGTCCTGTCGTCCCTCACGGACGCGGAGGACGCGGAGCTGCGCGCGGACCTGGTGCTGGCGTGGGTCGTCGGCATCGGCGTGCTGCGCAGCGTGTTCGGCAAGGAGCCGCTCGCGGCCGCCGACGGCGCCAAGGTGGCCGCCCTGGTGACGCGGGCGGCGTCCGTCCTCCTGGAGCACATCGAACCGGTTGACGGTCAGTGACGAGCTGCCTACTGTCGGATGTAAGCGAATGCTTACATGGGGGTTTATCCGATGGAGACCAGGTCCTACCCGTTCGCCGAGATGGACGACCTCGAACTCAACCCGGCGTACCTGGAGCTGCTGCGCGACGAGCCGGTGTCGAGGGTCCGGCTGCCCTATGGGGGCGAGGGGTGGCTGGCCACCCGCTACGACGACGTGAAGACGGTGCTGGCCGACCCGAGGTTCAGCCGGGCGGCGGTCATGGAGCCGGGCGCGGACGTGCCGCGCACGCTGCCCACCATGCCGACCGAGACGAACATCCTGAGCATGGACCCGCCGGACCACACGCGGCTGCGCAAGCTGGTCGCGAAGGCGTTCACCGCGCGGCGCACGGAGCAGTTGCGCGAGCGGGCCCAGGGCATCGTGGACGGCCTGCTGGACGGGATGGAGGAGCAGGGCCCGCCCGCCGACCTGGTGGAAGCGCTGGCCATGCCCCTGCCCATCACGATCATCTGCGAGATGCTGGGCGTGCCGTTCGACGACCGCCGCGACTTCCGGGCCTGGTCGGAGGCCGCGGTGGCGATCACCGCGTTCAGCCACGAGGAGATCCTGGCGGCCGGCCAGTCGCTGCGGACCTACATCGCCGGGCTGGTCGGGCGCAAGCGCGCCGAACCCGCCGACGACATGCTGTCCGTGCTGGTCGCGGCACGGGACAACGAGGACCGGCTCACGGAGGAGGAGCTGGTGTCGTTCGGCGTGACGCTGCTGGTCGCGGGCCACGAGACCACCGCGAACCAGATCGGCAACTTCGTCTACCAGCTGCTGCGCCGGCCCGAGCGGCTCGGCGAGCTGCGCGCCGACCCGTCGCTGATCCCCGCCGCGGTCGAGGAGCTGCTGCGGATCACCCCGCTGGGCGGTTCGGCGGGGTTCCCGCGGATCGCGACGGCCGAGGTCGAGCTGTCCGGCGTGACGATCAAGCCCGGCGAGGCGGTGTTCGTCAACAACGTCACGGCCAACCGCGACCCGTCGGTGTTCGAGAACCCGCACGAGGTCGACTTCCACCGGGCGCACAACCCGCACCTCATGTTCGGCCACGGCGTGCACCACTGCATCGGCGCGCCCCTGGCGCGGATGGAGCTGCAGGTCGCGATCGGCACCCTGCTCAAGCGGTTCCCGGGGCTCCGGCTGGACGGCGAGGTGGCGTTCAAGAAGGGCCGGCTGATCCGCGGCCCGCTGGCGCTGCCGGTGAGCTGGTGAGCGGCATGGGCGAGTGGAAGGTCGAGGTCGACCGGGGCGCGTGCATCGGCACCGGGATGTGCACGTCGATCGCGCCGGCGCACTTCCGGCTCGACGGCTCCACGTCCACGCCGGTCGACGCGGACGTGGAGCCGTCCGACGCGGTGGTGGACGCGGCCGAGTCGTGCCCGATGGAGGCGATCCTGGTGCGTTCGGCGGACGGCTCGGTGGTCGCGCCGCAGACCTGACGGCGGGAGGGCTCCGCAGCGCCGCCGGTGAAAGCCGTAGCGGTGCGCGCGGAGCCCTCCCCGCGCGCCCGGGGGCCTACCTACTGTCGGGTGCAGGTGATCACTCGCAGTGGGGGTTCCGATGGCGGCCCGGCCCTACCCGTTCCCCGAACCGGACGATCTCGACGTCCACGAGACCTACCTGGAACTCCAGCGGGACGAGCCGGTGGCCAGGGTGCGCCTGCCGTACGGCCGCGAGGCGTGGCTGGTCACCCGGTACGCCGACGCGAAGGTCGTGCTGGCCGACCCGAGGTTCCGCCGCGCGCCGGTGATGGACGCCGAGTACGACCCGCCGCGGACCATGCCCGAGGTGCCGCGCATCACCACCATCCTCAGCATGGACCCGCCGGAGCACACCCGGCTGCGCCGGATCCTGGCCAAGGCGTTCACCGCCCGCCGCACCGCCCAGCTGCGGGAACGCGCCCAGCAGATCGTGGACCGCCTGCTGGACGCGATGGAGGAGCAGGGACCGCCGGCGGACCTGGTCGACGCCCTGTCCATGCCGGTCGCCATCACGCTCATCAGCGAGATGCTCGGCGTGCCGGACCTCGACCGGGTGAAGTTCCGGGAGTGGTCGGACGCGGCGGTGGCGATCACCGCGTTCACCGTGCCGGAGATCGAGGCGGGCGCGGCGTCGCTGCGCGCCTACATCCGCGACCTGGTCGAGGAGAAGCGCCGCAACCCCGCCGACGACATGCTCACCGTGCTGGTGCACGCGCACGACAACGACGACCGGCTCACCGAGGAGGAGCTGGTGTCGTTCGGCGTCACGCTCCTCATCGCGGGTCACGAGACCACCGGCAGCGAGATCAGCAACTTCGCCTACCAGCTGCTGACCCACCCGGACCGGCTGGCCGAGCTGCGCGCCGACCCGTCGCTGCTGCCCGCCGCCGTGGAGGAGCTGCTGCGGATCACCAAGCTGTCCGGCGCGCCGGGGTTCCCCCGGATCGCCACCGCGGACGTGGAGCTGTCCGGCGTGACGATCCGCGCGGGCGAGGCGGTCTTCGTGGACGGCCTGGTCGCCAACCGCGACCCCGCCGTGTTCCCCCACCCCGCCGAGATCGACTTCCACCGCCCGCACAACCCGCACTTCGCGTTCGGCCACGGCGTGCACCACTGCATCGGCGCGCCCTTGGCAAGGATGGAGTTGCAGGTGTCCCTCTCGAGCCTGCTCACTAGGTTCCCGAACCTGGAGTTGGCCGACGACGTCGTGTTCAAGAAGGGCAGACTGGTCCGCGGCCCGGAACGCCTGCTGGTGAGGTGGTAGACCGATGAGCGAGTGGACGATCGAGGTCGACCGGGGCACGTGCCTCGGGACCGGGATGTGCACGTCGATCGCGCCGGGGCACTTCCGGCTCGAAGGCGGCACGTCCACGCCGGTCAACAGCACCGTCGACCCCGACGCCGCGGTGATCGACGCGGCCGAGTCGTGCCCGATGGAGGCCATCCTGGTCCGCTCCGCCGACGGCTCGGTCCTCGCGCCGGAGAACTAGTCGAAAAAAAGTCCGGCCGATCGCGTCATAGCCGTGTGACGTGCGCGTTCCTCCTCTGCACGGCTCATTCGGGGTGGGCCGGGCTTGCCGCGGCAGCGACCCCCTCCCCCTGGGCCGCCGCCGGGGTGGGCGGTGCGCGGGTGGCCATTCGGGGAGTGACGGGTCGCCCGCGCACCACCCGAACTAGGCTCACGTCCCATGTCCAACCGGCGTATCGGCGTCATGGGTGGCACCTTCGACCCGGTGCACCACGGCCACCTCGTCGCGGCCAGCGAGGTCCAGGCCCGGTTCGACCTCGACGAAGTGGTGTTCGTGCCGACGGGCCAGCCGTGGCAGAAGGGCGACCGCGAGGTCAGCCCCGCCGAGGACCGCTACCTGATGACGGTCATCGCCACGGCGTCCAACCCGCGGTTCTCGGTCAGCCGGGTCGACATCGACCGGCCGGGTCCCACGTACACCGTGGACACGCTGAGCGACCTGAAGGACACGTACCCGGACGCGGACCTGTTCTTCATCACCGGCGCGGACGCGTTGGAGCAGATCCTGTCCTGGCGGCGGGCCGACCGCGTGTTCGACCTCGCCCACTTCATCGGGGTCACCCGACCGGGTTATGAGCTGGTCGACACGCACCTGCCGCCGGGCGCGGTGTCGCTGGTGGAGGTGCCCGCGATGGCCATCTCCTCGACCGCCGTGCGCGACCGGACGGCCTCCGGCCTGCCCGTCTGGTACCTCGTGCCGGACGGTGTCGTGCAGTACATCTCCAAGCGCCGGCTTTACTCGATGCCGGACTGAGCGCGGACGCCGGTACCCTCATTGACTCGTGTGGGCGTATCGGCGTCCGCCGGTGTGATGAGGAGTGACGTGGCAGCCACCGACGAGGCACGACGGTTGGCGCTGGTCGCCGCTAACGCGGCAGCCGACAAGAAGGCGCACGACGTGATCGTGCTCGACGTGTCCGACCAACTGGTGATCACGGACTGCTTCGTGATCGCCTCCGCTCCCAACGAGCGGCAGGTCGGCGCGATCGTGGACAACGTCGAGGAGAAGTTGCGCGAGGCCGGGCGCAAGCCGGTCCGCCGCGAGGGCGCGCGCGAGGGTCGTTGGGTGTTGCTGGACTTCGTGGACGTCGTCGTGCACGTCCAGCACGTCGAGGAGCGCACCTTCTACGGCCTGGAGCGGCTGTGGAAGGACTGCCCGCGCATCGAGTTCGACGCCGGGCCCCCGGCCGACGAGGCCGCCGGGGTATGACGCTGAACCGGCTCGTGCTGTGGCGGCACGGTGAGACCGACTACAACGCGACCGGCCGCATGCAGGGCCACCTGGACTCGGTGCTGACCGAGACCGGGTGGAACCAGGCCCGGTTCGCGGTGCCGGTGCTCGCCGGGTTCACGCCCGAGCTGGTGGTGGCCTCCGACCTGCACCGCGCCCGGGACACCGCCACGGTGTTCACCGAGGCGACCGGGGTCGGCCTGCGCATCGACGAGCGGCTGCGCGAGACGCACCTGGGCAAGTGGCAGGGGCTGACCCCGGCCGAGATCGAGGTCGAGTGGCCGGGCGCGCTGGACCTGTGGCGCGTCGACGGCACGCTCGCGCCGCCGGAGGGGGAGACCCGGGTCGAGGTCGCCGAGCGCGCGCTGGCCGTGGTGTCCGAGGTGGACGAGGAGTTCTCCGGGACGGTCATGCTGTGCGCGCACGGCGGGCTGATCAGCGCGTTGACCGGGCGGTTGCTGGAGCTGCCGGTCGACCGCTGGGCGTTGCTGGGCGGGATCGGCAACTGCCACTGGACGGTGTTCACGCGGCGGCCGCACGGTGACGGCCGGTGGCGGCTGTCGTCGTACAACGCCGGTATCACCCGGTGAGACTGCTCGTCCTCGGCGACTCCCTGTCGTTCCACGGCCCGCAGGGGCCACTGCCCGCCGACCACCCCCGGCTGTGGCCGAACGTCGCCGCGTCGGCGTTGGGCGGGCACGCGGAGCTGGCGGCGGGGTTCGGCTGGACCGCCCGGGACGCGTGGTGGTCGCTGACCGGGGACCCGAGGGTGTGGTCGTTGCTGCCGCGCACGGACGTGGTGGTGCTGGCCGTCGGGCACATGGACACGCTGCCGTCGCCGTTGCCGACGTACCTGCGGCAGGGGCTGCGCCACCTGCGGCCGGACGGGCTGCGGCGACGGGCGCGGGCGGGCTACCGGACGTTGCAGCCGGTGCTGTCGCGGGCGTTCCGCGGGCGCCCGGTGGCGCTGCCGCCGCACCTGACCGTGCGGTACCTGGACGACTCGGTGCGCGCCGTGCGTGCCCTGGAGCCGGGGATCGGGGTGGTCGGGATGACGCCCTCCGTGCACCGGTCGGCCGCTTACGCGGGGGTGCACCAGGGGCGTGCGGCGGGGGAGCGCGCGGTGCGTGCGTGGGCGCGCGGGGCGGACGTGCCGCTGCTGGACGTGCCGCCGCTGGTGGGCGACCACGTCGGGTCACCGTGCGGCAACCCGGACGGCATGCACTGGGGGTGGGAAGGGCACGAGCGGGTCGGGCGGGCCATGGCGGAACTGATCAGGTCCGTGGCGGTCGGCCACCCGGGTCCGGTCGAGCCGTAGTCTCGGCACTCGTGTCCACCACGATCGTCACCGACTCCACGGCGTACCTGCCCGAGGGGTTCGCCGAGCGGCACGGCATCCGGGTCGTGCCGCTGCACGTGGCCGTGGACGGTCGCAGCAGGCTGGACGGGGTGGACTTCGGCCCGGCGGAGCTGGCCGCGGCGCTGGGGGAGCACCGGCGGGTGACCACGTCGCGGCCGACGCCGGGCGAGCTGGCCGACGTGTACCGCGCCGCGCTGGCCGACGGCGCCGACGCGATCGTGTCCGTGCACCTGTCGCGCGACCTCTCCGGCACGTGGGAGGCCGCGCGGTTGGCCGCGGAGGAGGTCGACCCGACCCGGATCAGGGTGGTCGACTCGCGGGCCACGGGCATGGGGCTGGGGTTCGCCGCGCTGGCTGCGTGCGCCGCAGGCGACGACGCCGACCGCGCGCGGGAAGCCGCCGCGGCCGCCGCCTCCCGGGTCAGGATGTTCTTCTGCGTGGAGACGCTGGACCACCTGCGGCGGGGCGGGCGGATCGGCGCGGCCGCCGCGCTGGTCGGGACGGCGCTGGCGGTGAAGCCGCTGCTGCACGTGGACGACGGTCGCATCGTGCCGCTGGAGAAGGTGCGCACGATGGGGCGGGCGATGGGCCGGCTGGTCGACCTGGCCGCGTCGGCGGCGGGTTCCGGGCCGGTCGGGCTGGCTGTCCACCACCTCGCGGCCCCGGAGCGCGCGGCGGAACTCGCGACGTTGCTGGACGACCGCGTCCCCGGCTCGACCGGATGCCTGATCTCCGAGGTGGGAGCGGTGATCGGGGCGCACACGGGTCCCGGCGTGCTCGGTGTGGTGGTCCTGCCCGGAGGCGTGTCGTAGCCCTCGTTATCCATCATTCGGCAGTTATCCACAGATTCCGAACACCCTCCCCACGCCCTGCTCCGTCCGGCCTAACGTCGATCGCATGTTCGACAACAACCCGGAAACCACGACCGCCCGCCTGAAGGCCCTCGTCTCGCAGGAGCGGGGCAGGCACCGCGCGTCGGACGCCGAGACCCTGGTGTTCGTCTCGTCGGACGGTGGCGCCGACCCTCCCCACCCGCTGCGCCGCCTCCTGCGCCGCTGGCTGCCCGAACCGACCGTCCCGCACCGACGCAGGCTCCTGCTCGCGGGCGTGATGGCCGGCGTGGCGCTGGCGGTCGCCCTGGCCCTGTGGTGGCAGCGCCCGGTGCCGGAGAGCCCGCCGGAACTCCCCGTGGCGGAGGCCGCCGCAGTCACCCGTGCCGAGGAGCACCTGGTCGTCAACGTGGTCGGCCTGGTGCCCACGCCGGGCCTGGTGACCGTGCCGAGCGGGGCCAGGGTGGCCGACGCCCTGCGCGAGGCGGGCGGAGCGCACCCGACCGCCGACCTCACCACGCTCAACCTCGCCCGCAAGGTCGTGGACGGGGAGCAGATCGCCGTGGGCATCCCGTCACCGCAACCGGCCGGCGCCGCCACCGAACCGCTGAACCTCAACACCGCGACCAAGGACCAGCTCGACACGCTGCCGGGCGTCGGCCCCGTGACGGCACAGCGGATCGTCGACCGACGGCAGAAACGCGGCCCCTTCACCTCCCTGGACCAGCTCGCCGAGATCGAAGGCATCGGCGACCAGAAGCTCGCCAAACTCCGCGACCTCGTCCGTCTCTGACAACCCGACCCCTCGACGCAACAGGAGCCCGACCGTGCCCGACAACCACCGACCCGACGCCACCCACCGACCCGTCATCCCGTTCCGCCGGCCCGAACCCGCCCCGCTCCCGCACCGACGCCCCGCTCCGCCGACCCGTGCCCGCCACCTGATCCGCCGCATCCTCACCCGCCTGACCACCCTGTCGAGGTCGCGCTGGTTGGGCTCCTGACCTCGACCCGACCCCCGACCGGGCCGAAACGGCACTCCGCACCCGCCCGTGACATCCGCCGCTGCCTCGAACCCGAAACCGGAGGTGTGACCATGCGTGGCCCACGAACCCCGTCTCGCGTCGCTATCCGCAGCGGCCGCACCGCGCACCCGGAGGTGGAGCCGTGAGCCCCCGCGCGTACCTGGTCCCGACGGCACTGGTGGTGTGGGCGACGGCGCTCGCCGGCCTGCTGTGGGCGTGGTGGGCCGCGCCGGCGGTCGGCCTGGCCGGCGCGCTCCTCGGCGGTCTGGCACTGCGCCCGTGGCGGCAGGCGGCGGTGGCGGTGGCCGTCGCGGGCCCGGTGGCGGCGTGCTGGATCGGCGCACAGGTCCACGGCTCCGCGCACCACCCCCTCCGCGCGGCGGCCGAGCGCGGCGGGTCCGTCACCGTCCGCTTCGAACTCGACAACCGGCCGCACGGCCTGCGCAGCAGCGGGTTCGGCTCCCGCGCGGGCGGCGTGGACCTGGTCCTCGTCCGGGCCACGGTGGACGGTGGTGGCCGGATCGCCGTCCTAGCCCCGGCAGCCGGGTGGCGGGAACTCCTGCCGGGCCAACGGGTTTCCGCGCGCGGCACGCTCGCCCCGCCGCGCGGCGGGGAGTTGACGGTGGCGGTGCTGCGGGTCCGCGGACCGCCGCGGGACGTGACGGGAGCGCCGGTGTGGCAACGCGTCGCCGAGGACCTGCGGGCGGGACTGCGCGACGCGAGCACCGCGCTCGACCCCGAGCCGGCCGGCCTGCTGCCCGCGCTCGTCGTCGGCGACACCTCGGAACTGCCACCCAGGGTCGTGGAGGAGTTCCGCACGGCGGGCCTGGCCCACGTGCTCGCCGTCAGCGGCGCGAACCTGGCGATCCTCTGCGGCGCGGTCCTGTTGCTGCTGAGGCTCCTCCGGGTCGGTCCGCGGGGCTGCGCGGTCGGCGCGATGGCGGCGTTGGTCGGGTTCGTCGTGCTGGCCGGGCCGGAGCCGAGCGTGCTGCGGGCCGCCGTGATGGGCGCGGTGGCGTTGCTCGCGCTGGTGCTGGGACGGGAGCGGTCGGCGTTGCCGGCGCTCGCGGCCTCGGTGGTGGTCCTGGTCCTCTACGACCCGGAGCTGGCCACCGAACCGGGGTTCGGCCTGTCGGTGGCGGCCACGGCGGCGCTGGTGCTGCTCGCGCCGAGGTGGGCCGCCGCCATGAAGGAGCGGGGCGTCCCGGTGGGCTTCGCCGAGGCGCTGGCGGTGCCGGTGGCCGCGAACCTGGCCACCGCGCCGCTGGTCGCCGGGCTGTCCGGCCAGGTGAGCCTGGTCGCGGTGTTGGCGAACCTGCTGGTCGCGCCGGTCGTGGCGCCCGCCACGGTGCTCGGTGTGCTGGCCGCCGTGCTGGCGCAGGTGCACGACCAGGCGGCCAGGCCGGCCGTCGAGGTGGCCGGCCCGGCGGTGGGCTGGCTGATCACGGTCGGCCGGCACGCGGCGGCGGTGCCGGGTGCGGCGGTCGGGTGGCCGGGCGGCTGGGTCGGCGGGGCGTTGCTGGCCGGGGTGCTGGTGCTCGGCTACGTGGTCGTCAGGGTGCGCCGGCTGCGGGCGCTGGTCGCGGCGGCCGTCGTCGGCGCGGTGGTGGTGGCCGTGCCGGTCACCGTCGTCTCGCCCGGTTGGCCGGCGCCCGGCTGGTCGGTCGTGGCGTGCGACGTGGGCCAGGGCGACGCGGTCGTCCTCGCGACCGCCGAACGCGACCGGGCGGTGCTGGTCGACACGGGACCGGACCCGGTGCCGGTGCTGTCGTGCCTGCGCCGGCTGGGGGTGCGCCGCATCCCCCTGGTGGTGCTCAGCCACCTGCACGCCGACCACGTCGGCGGGCTGGCGGCGGTGATGGCGGAACGGGGCGTGGGCGCGGTGGCCGTGGGGCCGTCGCGGCAGCCGGACTGGGCGTGGGAGGAGGTGCGGGAACAGGCGCGGGCGGCCGGGGTCCGTGTGGTCGAGCTGGGCGCGGGCCGGCGGCTGAGCTGGCCGGGGCTGCGGCTCGACGTGCTGGGTCCGCGTGCGGACCCGGTGGGCGACACGAACACGGCGGTCAACGACGCGTCCCTGGTGCTGCGGGCCTCCACCGCGGCCGGGCGGGTGCTGCTGACCGGGGACGTCGAACTGGCCGGGCAGGCGGACCTGCTCGGCGGGCACGTGGACCTGCGGGCCGACGTGCTCAAGGTGCCGCACCACGGCTCGCGGTACTCGTCGCCCGCGTTCCTCGCGGCGGTGCGGCCGCGCATCGCGTTGGTGAGCGTCGGCGCGGGCAACCGCTACGGCCACCCCAGCGGGGTGCTGGTGGAGGCGTTGACGAGCAGCGGCGTGCTGGTGCTGCGCACGGACCGGGACGGCGACACCGCCGTCCTGGCCGGCCCGGACGGGCCGAGGGTCGCCCGCAGAGGCGGCGGCCCGACCGACAACGGACAAGGGGAGATCGATGAAGAACGACGTGTGGGTCCGATTGCACTCCGGCTGGGCCCCGCAGGGCGGCAACCGCGCGATCGCGTGGGCCCTGTGGCAACCCGGCTACGTCGCCGAGCCCTGGCCACGCGAGCAGCTCCGGCCCTCGTTCACCTACTACGTGTGCGAGGACCTGCCCAAGGGCGAACGGGGCATCGTGGCCAGGGCCACCGCCACCGGCGTGGTCCGCCTGGCACAGGTGCCGTCGGCCGACTCCGCCTACCGCCTGGTCGCCGACGCGTTGTTCGACGACGACCTGGCGATCCCGCCGGAGGAGTGGCACTCCGAGCGCTACAACCAGGAGAAGGCGAAACGTCCCTGGCCGCAGATGCTCACCGCGTGGCGCGTGGTCACCGAGCCGGTCGGGCCGCACGTCCTGCCGGAACTGGCCGCGTTCCCGCGCACGGGCTGGCTCCGCACCCCGAGGATCGCCCTGTGACCGGCGGTACCGCGGCCGGGACGTCCGCGGGCCGACGCCATACCGGACCACGGCCGGCGGCCCGACCACCGCCGGTCCGCCGTCCGCCCACCTGAAGGCGGCTCGTGCTCCAGGGGCGTGGGACACCTCCGTCACGGGACGGCGTGATCCGGCCCGTCGCGGGCAGGGTCCCGCACGCGCGTCGTCTCGTGCAGCCGACCGTCGGCTCGCGGGTTGCGGCCGCCGGGTGGGCCGGTCGTGCCCACCCGGCGGGCCGGCTGCCGGGTCAGTCCCGGAGGGCCGCGATGACCGCTTCGGCCGAGGGCGGGACGTTGGCGCGGGGGCCGACGCGGTCGCCGAGGGCGTCCAGGGTCTTGAGGCCGTCGCCGGTGATGAGGAGCACCGTCTCGCCGTCCGGGTCGAGTTGGCCGGTCTCGATGAGCTTCTTCGCGGTCGCGACGGTGACGCCGCCGGCCGTCTCGGCGAAGATGCCCTCGGTCCGGGCCAGGAGGCGGATGCCCTCGACGACCTCTTCGTCGGTGACGTCCTCGATCGCGCCGTTGGTGCGGCGGACGGCGTCCAGCACGTAGGGGCCGTCGGCCGGGGCGCCGATCGCCAGCGACCGGGCGATGGTGTCCGGGCGGACCGGGCTGACCACGTCGTGGCCCGCCTTGAAGGCGGCCGAGACGGGAGAGCAGCCGGTGGCCTGCGCGCCGAACACCCGGTAGGGGGTCTGCTCGACCAGGTCGAGCTCGCCCAGCTCGCGGAAGGCCTTGTCCACCTTGGTCAACTGGGAGCCGGACGCGATCGGCACGACGATCTGGTCGGGCAGCCGCCAGCCGAGCTGCTCGGCCACCTCGTACCCGAGCGTCTTGGAGCCCTCGGCGTAGTAGGGGCGGACGTTGACGTTGACGAACGCCCAGTCCTCGTGCTCGGCGGCCAGTTCCTGGGCCAGCCGGTTCACGTCGTCGTAGTTGCCGTCGACGGTGATCAGGTTGCCGCCGTACACGGCGGTCATGAGGATCTTCGCCTGCTCCAACGTGGACGGCACGAGCACGACCGACTGCCAGCCCGCGCGGGCCGCCGCGGCGGCCACGGCGTTGGCCAGATTGCCGGTGGAGGGACATGCCAGGACCTTGAAGCCCAGCTCACGGGCGGCGGCGAGGGCGACGCCGACCACGCGGTCCTTGAACGAGTGGGTGGGGTTGCCGGTGTCGTCCTTGACCCACACCTTGCGCACGCCCAGGGCCTTGGCGAGGCGGTCGGCCTCGACCAGGCGGGTGCCGCCGGGGTTGGTGTTGGGGTGCGACTCGACGGTGGAGGGCACGGGGAGCAGGCCGCGGTAGCGCCAGATCGACCGGGGGCCCGCCTCGATGTCCTCGCGGCGGACCCGTCCGAAGTCGTAGGCCACTTCCAGCGGCCCGAAACACTCGAGACAGGCGTATTCGGGGGCGAGCGGCGTCTCGTGACCGCACTCGCGACACGACAGCGCGCGGGCGGGACCGAGGTCGAAGGAGGTGGTGGCCGAGGGCACACTGACGGCAGTCATCGCGAGGTATCTCCTCATCTTTCCCGCGCGTCGCGGGTCGGAATTGGCACCGTGATCGCCAGCGGACGCTGTGCGACGGGTTGCCGGGGCTTCTTCGGGCCGATCCCTCTGCCCCTCTGGATGAGCGGTATTCGGTTGTGGCTTCAACTTACGTCACCATCCCGACCCTCAGCCAGAGACGTCCACCATCCGGACGTCGGCCGGCCCGTGGGAGGATCGCGGCGTGAGTTCGTCCGCTGACACGCCCGACGCCGTGCACCTGGTCGTCGGCGAGGAGGAGTTGCTGGTCGAGCGCGCGGTGCGCGGTGCGCTGGCGGCGGCCCGCCAGGCCGATCCGCAGGCCGACCTGACGCGCGTCCGCGTGACCGATCTCACCCCGCCTGAGCTGGCCGAACTGGTGAGCCCGTCGCTGTTCGCGGAGGGGCGCGTGGTCGCGCTGGAGGCCGCCCAGGAGGCCGGCAAGGAGATCGCCGACGCGGTCGTCGCCTACGCCAAGGCGCCGGCCGACGGGGTGACGCTGGTGGTCGTCCACAGTGGCGGCGGGCGGAGCAAGGCGGCCAAGGAGCTGCCCGCGGCGCTGCGCAAGGCGGGCGCGCGGGTCACCGAGTGCCCCAGGATCACCAAGGCGGCGGACCGGGAAGCGTTCGTGCGCAACGAGATCCGGGCGGCGGGCGGCGGCAAGGCCGACCCGGAGGCCGTGGCCGCGCTGATCGAGGCGGTCGGGTCGGACCTGCGCGAGCTGGCGGCGGCGGCGTCGCAGCTCGTCGCCGACACCGGCGGCAAGGTCGACGCCGAGGCGGTCCGCCGTTACCACCGCGGGCGGGCCGAGGTGACCGGGTTCGCGGTCGCGGAGAAGGCCGTGATGGGCGACCGGGCCGGCGCGCTGGAGGCGCTGCGGTGGGCGATCCAGCTCGGCGTGCCGCACGTGCTGGTCGCCGACGCGCTGGCCGACGCGGTGCGCACGATCGCGCGGGTGTCCGCGGTGGGGCGGGGCGATCCGTTCAAGCTGGCGAGCGAGCTGGGCATGCCGCCGTGGAAGGTGAAGAAGGCCCAGGGGCAGTCACGCGGCTGGGAGGACCGGGGGCTGGCGGCCGCCATGACGGTGGTCGCGGACCTGAACGCCGACGTCAAGGGTGTCGCGGCGGACTCCGGCTACGCCCTGGAACGCGCGGTGCTCAAGATCGTCGCAGCGCACGGACGGCGCTGACCCACCACAGGCGGGAGCCGGACAGGCCCGCGCTCACCTGCCGCCGGCACGAAAAGCGCCGCCCACCCCGGCGTGGGGTGGGCGGCGCTCCGGCGTGAGGACCGGATCAGATCTGGTTGGCGCGCCGCGCCAGCGCCGACTTCTTGTTGGCGGCCTGGTTGGCGTGGATGACGCCCTTGGTGACGGCCTTGTCGAGCTTGCGGGAAGCCTCCCGCGCCAGCGCGACGGCCTTCTCCTTGTCACCGGCCTCGGCGGCCTCACGGAACTTGCGGATCGCGGTCTTGAGCGACGACTTGACGGCCTTGTTGCGCAGGCGCGCCTTCTCGTTGGTCTTGATCCGCTTCATCTGGGACTTGATGTTCGCCACGCGAAAGCCACCTTTTCCTCGGTCTCGGAGTCGCACCGCGCCTGTCACCGGCTCCGCCCCCGAAGGGGCGGTCTTCCTCCACAGCGGAATGCCGCGCGATACGGCCGAGAAGGATATCAGGGCAGCTCACCGCACCGTGAATCGAGTCCCGTCACCACACCGCGGACCGGGTTCGTCACCGCACCGCGAGTCGAGGCCGGTCACCGCATCGTGGGCCGGGTTCGTCACCGCACCGTGAACCGGGCCCGCCCGTCGCCGACCACCACCTCGTAGTCGCCCCTGGCCACCTCGGGCTTGCCGGAGCCGTCCATGTCGCCGGCCGTCACCGCGAGCCGCTTGACGTCGAACACGACCTCGACCGCCCGCTGCTCGCCCGCCTTCAACGCCACGCGCGTGAAGCCGACCAGGCGCTGCTGCGGCGTGAGCACCTTGCTCACCGGCTGGTGCACGTACACGGGCACGACCAGGGTGCCGTCCCGGCCCCCGGTGTTGGCCACCGTCACCGACACCTTGACCTGACCGTCCCGGCGCACCTCGGCGGACGCCAACTTCGGCGCGGACGTGGTGAACGTCGTGTACGACAGGCCGTGCCCGAACGCGAACGCCGGGTCGTACGCCGAGCTGGGCGCGGTGTTCGCGCCACGCGGCTGGTCGTAGGAGAACGGCTGGTCGCCGACCGTCTTCGGCCACGACACCGGCAGCCGGCCGCTCGGGTTGACCGTGCCGAAGAGCACGTCGGCGATCCCCGACCCGCCCTCGGAGCCGGGCAGCCAGCCCGCGAGCAGCGCCGGCGCGTCCGCCACCGCGCCCAGCACCATCGGCCGGCCGGTCAGCAGCACGACCACCACGGGCTTGCCGGTCGCCCGCACGGCGGCCACCAGGCCCTGCTGCTCGGCGGTCAGCGCCGGCTCCTCGGTGTCCGCCTCGCCCTCCGCGCCCTGGTCCTCGCCGAGCACCACGACGACCGCGTCGGCGTCGGCGGCCTGGGCGACCGCGTCGGCCTGGGTGGGTGCGCTCACGACGTTCGTCGCCGGGGCGGCGGCCTTGATGCCCTGGAGCACCGTGACGGCCGGCGGCACGGGGGACGAGGCGGGCACGCCCTGCCAGCCGATCGACCAGCCGCCGAGCTGCCGCGCCACGGAGTCGGCCGAGTCGCCGGTCACCACGAGCTTGCCCGCGCTCTTCGACAGGGGCAGCACGCCCTCGTTGCGCAGCAGCACCGCGCTCTCCGCCGCCGCCTGCCGGGCCAGCGCCCGGTCCGCGCCGTTGACGATCGCGTCGGCCTTGGCGGCGTCCACGAACGGCTTCTCGAACAGCCCCAGGTCGAACTTGAGCTTCAGGATGCGCCGCACGGCCTGGTCGATCCGCTTGCCCGGGACCGCCCCGCTGCGCACGGCCGCCAGCAGCCCGGTGGTGAACTCGGCCGCGTTCGACGGCTCCATCGCCATGTCCACGCCCGCGTTGACGGCCATCGCGATGGCCTCCTGGTAGTCCGCCGCCACGTGGTAGCGGTCCACCAGGAACCGGATGTCCTCCCAGTCGGTGATCGCCACGCCGCGGAAGCCCATCCGGTCGCGCAGCTGCGTGGTCAGCAGGTACTTCGACGCGTGCGCGGGCACGCCGTTGACCGCGCCGGAGTTGATCATCACCGTGCCGACGCCCGCGTCGAACTGCGGCTGGAAAGCCGGCAGCACGGTGTCCTGGAGGTACCGGATGGGCAGCTGCGCGGGCGCGCGGTCGTGGCCGTTGAACGGCTCCGAGTAGCCCGCGAAGTGCTTCGCGGTCGCGGTGAGCTTCGCGGTGCCGTCGGTCGGGTCGCCCTGCTGCCCGCGCACGTTCGCCGCGGCCAGCTCGCCGGCCAGCACCGGGTCCTCGCTGTAGGTCTCGTAGTAGCGGCCCCACCTGGTGTCGCGCGCGATGTCGGACACGGGCGCGAAGTTCCAGAACACGCCGGTCGCGCGCATGGCCCGGCCGGTGGACTCGCCCAGCTGTCGCATCAGCTCCGGGTCCCACGTCGCGCCGAGGCCGATCTGGTGCGGGAACATGGTGGCGCTGAGCACGTTGTTGTGGCCGTGCACGCCGTCCGCGCCGTAGAGGACCGGGATGCGCAGCCGGCCGTGGTCCAGCGCGTACTTCTGGATGGCGTTGGTCATCTCGGCCCACGCGCGGGGCGTGTTGGGACTCGGCGCCTCGCCGCCGCCGGACAGGATCGAGCCGACCTTGGCGTCCTCCAGCACGGCCTTCATGCAGTCCTCGCGCAGCGGACCGGGGTTCCACTCGCAGTTGCCGCGCAGCTTGCCCACCCGGATCTGCGTCATCTGGCCGACCTTCTCCTCCAGCGTCATCCGCTTGAGGAGGTCGTCGACCCGCCGGTCGACGGGCGCCCGCGCGTCCAGGTAGCCCTGCCCGGTGGGCTCCATCACGCCGCTGGCCTGCGCGCCGGTGACCAAGAGGGCCATCGTGGCCAACGCGGCCACGATGGTCCGCTTGCGGGATCTCAACACCGAGAACCTCCAGGTGGATCGGGGGTACGCCCGGGAACACCCTCTCTGTGTGAAACCGCCCACAACAGGGCTGAACGGCGCATTCTGGGAGCGCTCCCACCCCGGTAAGGCATGAAATGCAGTACGCCCGTCTTGTTTCATGGGCGCGTGACCGCCGCACTCGACTGGCCCGGCTTCGGGCACATCTCGCTCGCCGCCCTGCTGTTCCTCTGCCTCGCCGCCGCCCTCGCGGGCGCGGTCGACGCCGTGGTGGGCGGTGGCGGACTGATCCAGCTGCCCGCGCTGCTGCTCGTCGCGCCCGGCGGCCAGCCGCTGTACGCGCTGGCCACCAACAAGATCGCGTCCGTGGTCGGCACGGCCGCGGCGGTGCGCGCCTACTCGCGGCAGACCCCGATCGACTGGTCGTCGGCGCTGCCGATGGCGGTCGCCGCGTTCGCCGGCGCGGTGGGCGGCGCGGCGTTCGCGGGCGCGTTGGCGCCGGGAGTGCTCAACGGCGTGGTGCTCGTCGCGCTGGTCGGCGTCGGCCTCTACACCTGGCGCAAGCCGGAGCTGGGCGTCGCCGAGGCGCCGAGGTTCAGCCGGGCCGCGCAGGTCGCCGTGATGGCCCTCGGCGGCGCGGTGGTCGGGTTCTACGACGGCCTGGCCGGGCCGGGCACCGGCGCGTTCCTGGTGTTTCTGCTCGTCGGCCTGGTCGGGTTCGCGTTCCTGCGCGCCTCGGCCACGGCCAAGGTGGTCAACGTGGCGACCAACCTCGGCGCGCTGCTGTACTTCGTCCCGGCCGGGAAGGTGCTGTGGGGCCTGGGCCTGGTGCTCGCGCTGTGCAACGTGACGGGCTCGGTCTTCGGCGCGCGGCTCGCGGTGCGGCGGGGCTCCGCGTTCGTGCGCCGCGTGTTCCTCACCGTCGTGGTGGCGCTGGTGGTCAGTCTGGGGTGGAAGGCGGCGGTTGGATGACCCGGAACGTCGCGCCCATCGGGTCGCCGACCGTGGTGAACCGGCCGAACCGCGACTCGACCACGTCGCCGACCGTGACGCCGCCCAGCTCGCGCACCCGCCGGGCGGCTGCGTCCGCGTCGGCCACCGCGAAGTAGGTCATCCAGTGCGGCGGGATCTCCGCGGGGATCTCGTTGGCCATGCCGAACACGCCCGCCACCGGTCTGCCGTCCACCCGCAGCTGCGTGTACGGGATGTCCGGCAGCGGGTCCAGGCCCACGCCGAACACCAGCCGGTAGAACTCGGCCGCGCCGAACGCGTCCCGGGTGGCCAGCTCGTTCCACACGACCGAACCGGGCTCGTTGACCACGTACGCGCCGATGTGCGTGCCCGCCTCCCACAACCCGAACGCCGCGCCGTACGGGTCCACCGCGATCGCGCCGCGCCCCGGCCCGCCGGTGTCGAACTCCGGCACGAGCACCTTGCCGCCGTTGGCGTTCAGCTTCTCCACCGACTCGTCCAGGTCGTCGGTCGCCAGGTAGGTCGTCCACACCACGGGGAACATCGCGTCGGACGGCATCTCGCCGAACCCGGCCACGGGCAGCCCGCGCACGAGCGCCATCGTGTAGTGCCCGGTCTCCGGGCCGCCGACCTCGAACTCCCAGCCGAACAGGCCGCCGTAGAACGCCGCGGTGGCCTGCCGGTCGGTGGTCATCATGTCCACCCACGCGGGCGTCCCGGGCGCGTACGGGGAGGTCAGCTCGCTCATCCGGCCAACGGTCGCACCGGCCGCCGCACGCCGCGAGTCGATCAACGCCGGGACGCGCGCCGGCGGCCCGCAGCAACGCCGGGACGCCGCCGGGGCAGTGGCCCGCGACGCCGGGACGCCGCCGGCGCGGTGGTCCGCACCGACGGCGTCGGGTCACCCGGCCGGTCCGTCCCCGCGTTCGGCGGGGTTCTTGCGCGGACGGCCGCGCCTGGGTTGGTCGCCCGCGCCGTTGGGCAGGCGGCCGGCTTCGGCGAGCGCGCGGCGCAGCAGGAACTCGATCTGCGCGTTGGTGCTGCGCAGCTCGTCGTTCGCCCACCTCGTCAGGGCGTCGTGCACCGCCGGGTCGAGGCGCAGCAGGACGCTCTTGCGCTCGGCCACGTCAGGTGTAGAGCGACCCGGCGTTGACCACGGGCTGCGTGGATCGGTCGCCGCAGAGCACGACCAGCAGGTTGGACACCATCGCCGCCTTGCGCTCCTCGTCCAGGTCCACCACGTCCTCCTCGGCGAGCCGGTCCAGCGCGAGCTGCACCATGCCGACCGCGCCCTCCACGATCCGCGTCCGCGCCGCGACCACCGCGCCCGCCTGCTGGCGCTGGAGCATCGCCTGGGCGATCTCCGGGGCGTAGGCGAGGTGCGTGAGGCGTGATTCGATCACCTTCACGCCGGCCGCCTCAACCCGGGCCGCGATCTCCGCCGACAGCGTCTCGGTGATCTCGTCCGCGTTCTCCCGCAGCGACAGGCCGGACTCCTCGTGGTTGTCGTAGGGGTAGCTGGTCGCGATGTGCCGCACCGCGGTCTCGGTCTGGATGCCGACGAACCGCACGAAGTCGTCCACCTCGAACATGGCCCGCGCCGTGTCGTCCACCTGCCACACCACCACGGCGGCGATCTCGATCGGGTTGCCGTCGGCGTCGTTGACCTTCAACGTCGCGGTCTCGTGGTTGCGGATCCGGGTGGAGACCTTGGCCCGGGTGCTGAACGGGTTCGCCCAGCGCAGCCCGTCCTGGCGGACCGTGCCCGTGTAGCGGCCGAGGAACTGCAGCACCCGCGCCTCGCCCGGCGCCACGGTGAACAGCCCGCGCAGCCCGATGCCGCCGCCGGTGAGGACGACCAGCCCGGCGACCGCCGCGGGCACGTTCGGGTCCTCCGGGTCGGGGACCACCGACACGACCACCAGCAGCACCCCGACCGCCAGCGCCAGCAGCCCGATGAAGAACGCCAGGATGCCGGGCGCGGCGACCGCCGCCTTCTCCCGCACCGCGGGCGCGGGCATCCGCACCGCCACGTCCGTCGTCGCGTCCATGTCCCACCTCTGATCTCATATCGCGTGCTTAGCAAAGTGATATCACTTTTTTTCGCCGCACGGCAAGTCGCGACGCTATGAGGACCGGAGTTGTCCGCAATCGTTCCTACTCTGGGCGCATGATCCCGGTACTGAGCCGTCGCGCCCTCGGTCGCGCCACCCTGGCCAGGCAGTTCCTGCTGGCCCGCACCGACGCGACGGTGCCCGAAGTCGTCACCCGCCTGGTCGGGCTCCAGGCGCAGACCCCGCACACCTGGTACACCGGCCTGTGGTCGCGCGTCGCCGGCTTCACCCCGGACCTGGCCGCCGACGCGCTGGTGGACCGGCGGCTCGTGCGCATCGCCCTGATGCGCTCGACCATCCACCTGGTCACCGCGGCCGACGCGCTGGAGCTGCGCCCCGCCGTGCAGCCCGCGCTCGACCGGGACCTGTTCCGCAACTACACCCACGGCCGGGACATGCGCGGTCTCGACGTGGACGCCGTGGTGGCCGCCGGCCGCGCGTTGCTGGCCGAGGCGCCGCGCACGAACAAGGAGCTGGGCGCGCTGCTCCGGCAGCGGTGGCCGGACCGGTCCGCCGCCGCGCTGGCCTACGCCATCCGCTGCCTCGCGCCGCTGGTGCAGGTGCCGCCGCGCGGGGTGTGGGGTCGCAGCGGGTCGATCGCGCACACGACCGTGGAGACGTGGCTGGGCGCGTCCGTGGCGGACAAGCCGTCGGTGGACGGCCTGGTGCGGCGCTACCTGGCCGCGTTCGGGCCCGCGACGGTGAAGGACGTGCAGACGTGGTCCGGCCTGACCCGGCTGCGCGAGGTGGTCGAGGAGCTGCCGCTGCTGCGGCTGCGCGACGAGGACGGCCAGGAGCTGTTCGACCTGCCCGACGCGCCCCGGCCGGACGAGGACGTGCCCGCGCCGGTGCGGTTCCTCTACGACTTCGACAACGTGCTGCTCTCGCACGCCGACCGGCGGCGGATCGTCACCGACGACGTGCGTGCGCGCGACTACGACCCGCACGGGCCCGTGCCGCAGTTCTTCCTGGTCGACGGCGTCACGGCGGGCGACTGGGCGGTGCACCGCACCAGGGAGGCCGCCACGCTGGAGCTGCGGCCGTTCCACCGCCTGACCGCGCCGGACGAGGTGGAGCGGGAGGGCGAGCGGCTGCTGTCGTTCCTCGCCCCGGACGTGCCTCGGCACGAGGTCCGGACGACCCCGCCGGCGGCATCGCGTCCCTGAGCGGCACCGTGCGCGTGACGCGGGCACGGGACCGCTCGAGCGCGGCCGGCGCGGGGTCGGCCGCGCGGACGCGCACGGGCGAATGGCGCTCGACCCGACCGTGTGCTGGCCTGGGGACGTGGAGATCCTCAGCAGCCGCGTCCTGATCCGGTCACGCGACCCCGAGCGCGCCCGCGCGTTCTACCGGGACGTGCTGGGCCTGGCCGTGCACCGCGAGTTCCCCGGCGGCACCGTGTTCTTCCTCGGCCAGGGGTTCCTGGAGGTCTCCGGCCACGCCGACGCGGACCCCACCGACGCCACGCAGCTGTGGCTCCAGGTGCGCGACCTCGCCCGCGCCGCCGAGGACCTCGCCGAGCACGTCGTCCGGCCCGCCCGGCGCGAGCCGTGGGGCCTGGACGAGCTGTGGGTCGCCGACCCGGACGGGCGGCGGATCGCGCTGGTGGAGGTGCCCGCCGACCACCCGCTACGCCGGGACCCGCGCCAGTAGCTGCACGGCCGGCCCGACCACGCCGCCGTACTGGTGCAACGACGTGCGCACCTCGGTGAACCCGGCCGCCTCGGCCTCCCGGATCAGGTCGTACTCGGACGTGTCCAGCGCCCGCCGGTGCACGGAGGCGACCAGCCTGCCGCCGGGCCGCAGCACCCGGAACAGCTCGTGGAACGCGGCCGGCCGGTTGCCCCAGAGCTGGAGGTTGTTCACCGACACGACCACGTCCACCGAGTCCTCCGGCCGGCCGGTCCGCGTCGCCGCGCCCTCGTGCAGCTCCACCCGGCCCGCCACGATCAGCTCGGCGCACCGGACCCGCGCCTCGTCCAGCATGACCTGCGACGGGTCGACGCCGATGGCCTTGAGCGCGCGTTCGCCGGCCAGCTTGAGGCCCACGCCCGGACCGGGGCCGAGCACCAGCACGACCTCCTCGGCCGTCGGCGCGGCCACCTCGGTGACGTGCTCCTCCACCTTGGCGTTCAGCACGGCCATCACCCGGCCGCCCAGCTCGCCCACCTTGCCGCGGGGGTGCCCGAACGCCGCGTCGAGCGCCTTCATCAGGTTGTTCGCCATGACCCCAGGGTCGTCGGCGGGTGGTCGGGCGGCATCGGGGATCGCCCCGAGGCGATGCCGGAGATGCGCCCCCGAAGCCCTCGCCGGCCCCTGAGGACCCCGCCGCGCCTCAGCGCCAGCCCAGCCGCCGCAGCGCGTCCACGACCAGCGAGAACCGCTCCGGCTCCAGCACCGAGCCCTCGCGCCGGATGTCGTCCTCGTCCAGCTCGAACACGCGGTCCAGGCGCAGGTAGGAGTGCCGCCCGTCCCGGTCCCAGCGGCCCGAGCCCAGGTCGAGGCAGTCGTCCGCCTCGTGCCGGTCGGGGGTCTTGCTGGTCAGCATCAGGCCCAGCAGCGCGCGGCGGTGGCGGCCGACGACCAGCAGCGGGCGGTCCTTGCCGCGGTTCGGGTCCTCCTCGAAGGGCACCCAGGCCCACACCACCTCGCCCGGGTCGGCCAGGCCGTCCAGGTCGGGCGAGTACTCCAGGGTGGCCGCCACCGCGGCCGAGTGGACCTCGCGCACCGCGCCCCTGGCCGGGCGGGGGTCTTCACCGTTCGCGTACACGGCGGGCAGCTTATGGCCTCGGTCACGCCCAGGGGGGACGCCGCCACGCCGGGACATGAGATGCTGTGTGTTGTCGAACTGGGCCTTCGTCCGCGTCCAGTGAAGTAGGCCCCCGTCCTTCCTGTGCGAGGAACCTGAGTGAGCACGTTCGCCGACCAGACGTTCACGCCTCCGGAGCTGATCCGGAACTTCTGCATCATCGCGCACATCGACCACGGCAAGTCGACGCTGGCCGACCGCATGCTGCAGCTCACCGGCGTCGTCGAGGAGCGGGCGATGCGCGCGCAGTACCTCGACCGCATGGACATCGAGCGGGAGCGCGGCATCACGATCAAGGCGCAGAACGTGCGCCTGCCGTGGCAGCTCGACGGCCAGGACCACGTGCTGCACATGATCGACACGCCGGGTCACGTCGACTTCACCTACGAGGTGTCGCGGGCCCTGGAGGCGTGCGAGGGCACCGTGCTGCTGGTCGACGCCGCCCAGGGCATCGAGGCGCAGACGCTGGCCAACCTGTACCTGGCGATGGAGAACGACCTCACCATCATCCCGGTGCTGAACAAGATCGACCTGCCCGCGGCGGACCCGGACAAGTACGCCAAGGAGCTGGCGCACATCGTCGGGTGCGAGCCCGAGGAGGTGCTGCGGGTCTCGGCCAAGACCGGCCTCGGCGTCGGCGAGCTGCTGGACGAGGTCGTGCGGCGGGTGCCCGCGCCGGTCGGCGACGCCGACGCGCCGGCCCGCGCGATGATCTTCGACTCGGTCTACGACACCTACCGCGGCGTGGTCACCTACATCCGCGTGGTGGACGGCCGGATCACCCCGCGCGAGCGGATCAAGATGATGTCCACCGGCGCGACGCACGAGCTGCTGGAGGTCGGCATCATCTCGCCCGAGCCCAAGCCCAGCCGCGGGCTCGGCGTCGGCGAGGTGGGCTACCTGATCACCGGCGTGAAGGACGTGCGGCAGTCCAAGGTCGGCGACACCGTCACCTGGGACAAGAAGGGCGCGACCGAGCCGCTGGCCGGGTACCGCGAGCCCAAGCCCATGGTCTACTCGGGGCTGTACCCGGTGGACGGCTCCGACTACCCGGTGCTGCGCGAGGCGCTGGAGAAGCTGCAGCTCAACGACGCCGCGCTGACGTTCGAGCCGGAGACGTCGGCCGCGCTCGGCTTCGGCTTCCGGTGCGGCTTCCTCGGCCTGCTGCACCTGGAGATCACCCGCGACCGGCTGGAGCGCGAGTTCGGCCTGGACCTGATCTCCACCGCGCCGAACGTGGTGTACCGCGTCGTCATGGACGACGGCACCGAGCACGTCGTGACCAACCCGTCCGACTGGCCCGAGGGCAAGCGGGCCGAGGTCTACGAGCCGGTCACCAAGTGCACGATCATCGCGCCGAGCGACTACATCGGCGCGATCATGGAGCTGTGCCAGTCCAAGCGCGGCCAGCTCGGCGGCATGGACTACCTGTCCGAGGACCGCGTCGAGCTGCGCTACACCATGCCGCTCGGCGAGATCATCTTCGACTTCTTCGACTCGCTGAAGTCGCGCACGCGCGGTTACGCGTCGCTGGACTACGAGGAGTCGGGCGAGCAGAACGCCGAGCTGGTGAAGGTGGACATCCTGCTCCAGGGCGAGCCGGTGGACGCGTTCAGCGCGATCGTGCACAAGGACCACGCCTACGGCTACGGCACCAAGATGGCCACCAAGCTGCGCGAGCTGATCCCGCGGCAGCAGTTCGAGGTGCCGATCCAGGCCGCCATCGGCGCGCGGGTGATCGCCCGCGAGACGATCCGCGCGATGCGCAAGGACGTGCTCGCGAAGTGCTACGGCGGTGACATCACCCGCAAGCGCAAGCTGCTGGAGAAGCAGAAGGAAGGCAAGAAGCGGATGAAGATGGTGGGCCGCGTCGAGGTCCCCCAGGAAGCCTTCGTCGCCGCCCTGTCCACCGAGGACTCCGGCAAGGACAAGGGCAAGAAGTAGGACCACCGGCCAATTCCGCGCCGATCGGCACATCTTCGGGTGGTTGATCGGCGCGGATGCCTTTTTTCGCGGATTCCCTCTGCCATGGTTGGCGCGACAACCGGAAGGAGGGGACCATGACCGTCATGGTTGAACACAGGAGCGGTCCCTACACGGTCGAAGACCTGGAGGGCATGCCCGATGACGGACGTCGCTACGAGCTGGTCGACGGTGAGCTGCTCGTGAGCCCGGCACCCGGATTCCGCCACCAGAAGATCGTCCTCAAACTCGGCTCGCTCCTGGACGCGCGGTGCCCGGAGGACTTGAGCGTGTTGACGGCCCCGTTCGCCGTGCGGGCGTCCGCGATGACCGAGGTGCAACCCGATGTCCTTGTCGGCCGCAATGCCGATTTCACGGACAAGGTGCTGCCCGTCGCGCCATTGCTGGCGGTGGAAGTGCTTTCGCCGAGCACGGGTATCCGTGACCTGACCGTCAAGAAGAACGCCTACGAACGCATGGGTGTCGTGAGCTATTGGGTGATCGATCCCCAGGAGCCGGTGATGGCCGTGTTCGAACTCGACGGCGAAGGCCATTACCGGCAGGTGGCCGAGGTGAAGGGGGAGGACCCGTTCGACGCGACGCTGCCGTTCCCGGTGCGGGTCGTGCCCGCCGAGCTGCTCGGTGCGCTGCGGGAGACGTCGGAATGACGGAAGGGCCTTCAGGACGCCCCTGTCCTGAAGGCCCTCGCAGGGTGCGGCGGCTCAGCTGTGGTTGCGGAGCATGCCGTTGAGCGCGTGGCGGCGGAGGATCGCTTCGATCTCACGCGCCTCGTGGCTCGAGTGGCGGGCGAGGATGGCTTCCATGTCCATCCGGGCGCTCGGGGTGTCGTAGGCGGCCAACTCGCGGTTCAGGTCCGCTTCCCGCTTGCGGATCTGCCGCCGGGTGGCGAAGTACGTGCGAACGGTCTTCAGAGCGTTGGTCATGTCGCCTTTCGGTCGGCCATCTGTATCGGTTCACCTACCATGATGCCGCACGTCAGAGCCTTGCGCGACCGCCTGCGCCGTGATCTCCGCCGCAACTGTCACGGCCGCGTGAAGGCCGTGTCACCGGTCCAGCAGGTCGAGCGCCCGCGCGTACTTCGCGCGCAGCCGGTCGCGGGTCGCGGGGTCCAGCAGCGCCAGTCGGGGCGGTGACGTGTTGTCGGCGATGTCGGCCCGCTTCACGGCCACCGCGACGGGGTCGGTCCGCACCCGGGCCAGGTAGTCCTCCTGCGACTCGCCGTCGCGGTGGCTCAGCGCCAGCACGGTCGCGACCACCTCCGGCGGGCACCCGGCGGCCCGCAGGTCCTCGGCGGTGACGTCGGTGTCCTCGACCACGTCGTGCAGCACGGCGGCCATGCGCGCGTGCTCGCCGGACACCCGGGCCATCACCCGCAGCGGGTGGTCGATGTACGGCCGGCCGGACTTGTCGACCTGCCCCTCGTGGGCGGCGCGCGCGATCCGGATCGCGTCATCAACGGTGAACGTCACGAGCCCATGGTCACACCCTTGACAAGGCCCAGTGGTCTAGTCCATTTTTCGAGTGGCCCACGTCACCTGTGCTGGGCTTTGGCCGCCGACGAGAACGTGGAGGTGGACGTGGTTCCGAGGACGAGACGCGTGCTGGGCGCGGTGCTGGCGGGCCTGCTGGCCGTCGCGGGCCTGACCCTGGTGGTCGCGGGCAGCGCGTCGGCCGCCAACCTGGTCGCCAACCCCGGCTTCGAGGGCGGCACGGGCGGGTGGACGTGCAGCGCCGCGGCGACGGCGGTGACCACGACCAAGCGCAGCGGCACGGCCGCCCTGGCGGGCACCCCGGCGGGCCAGGACAACGCCCGCTGCTCGCAGACGATCGCCGTGCAGGCCAACACCGCCTACAAGCTGTCCGCGTGGGTGCAGGGCAGCTACGTGTACCTCGGCGTGACGGGCACCGGCAGCGGCGACAAGAGCACCTGGACGCCGGGCTCGGCGGGCTTCGGCCAGCTCTCGATCGACTTCACCACCGGCGCGACCGGCAGCGTGACGATCTACCTGCACGGCTGGTACGGCCAGCCGACGTTCTACGCCGACGACGTGAGCCTGGACGGCCCCGGCACCCCGCCGACGAGCACCACGACCAGCACCACCACGTCCACCACGACGACGACCACGACCACCACCACGACCACCACGACGACCACCACGACGACGACCGGCAATCCCAACCCGTCGCTGCCGAAGCACCTGCTCACCGGCTACTGGCACAACTTCGACAACGGCTCGCGCCTGCTCAAGCTCGCCGACGTGCCGACCACCTACGACATCGTGGCGGTCGCGTTCGCCGACGCCACCACCACTCCGGGCGCGGTCTCGTTCACGCTCGACCCGACGTTGTCGAGCAAGCTCGGCGGCTACACCGACGCCCAGTTCAAGGCCGACGTCCGCACGCTGCAGTCCCGCGGCCAGAAGGTGATCATCTCGGTGGGCGGCGAGAAGGGCACGATCAGCGTCGGCAACGCCACCGCCGCGACGAACTTCGCCAACAGCGTGAAGACCCTGATCGCGAACTACGGGTTCGACGGCGTGGACATCGACCTGGAGAACGGCGTCAACGCCACCTACATGGCGCAGGCGCTGCGCGCGATCAACGCGGCCGGCGGCAAGGTCATCACGATGGCCCCGCAGACCATCGACATGCAGTCCACCGGCCAGGAGTACTTCAAGCTGGCGCTCGCGGTGAAGGACATCCTCACCGTGGTGAACATGCAGTTCTACAACTCCGGCACGATGCTCGGCTGCGACCAGAAGGTCTACGCCCAGGGCACGGTCGACTTCCTGGTCGCGCTCGCCTGCATCCAGCTCCAGAACGGCCTGCGGCCCGACCAGGTCGGCCTGGGGCTGCCCGCCTCGCCGTCGGGCGCGGGCGGCGGCTACCAGTCGCCCGCCAACGTCAACGCGGCGCTGAACTGCCTCGCCAAGGGCACGAACTGCGGGTCGTTCAAGCCCTCGCAGACCTGGCCGGGCATCCGCGGCGCGATGACGTGGTCGATCAACTGGGACGCCTCGAACAACTGGCAGTTCGCCAACACGGTGGCCCCGCACCTGGACACGCTGCCCTGACCCACCGCGCCGGGCGTAGGACTCTCGCGCGAGTCCTACGCCCGGCACGCGCGTGTCCTGCGTTCGGCACGCGCGTGTCCTGCGTTCGGAACGCGCGTGTCCTGCGTTCAGAACGCGCGTGTCCTGCGTTCAGAACGACCGTGTCCTGCGTTCAGAACGCCCGGGTTGTCCGCCCGGAACGGTCCGTTTTGCCGCCCCGGGCCCGTGAGCTGCCACGACGTGACCGCGGCGGTGACGGGGTTTAGGGTCGTTCCATGTTGGACCGACTCGAAGTGCCCGTGATCGCCGCGCCGATGGCGGGCGGGGTGTCCACACCCGCGCTCGTGGCCGAGGTCGGCCGGGCGGGCGGTCTCGGGTTCCTGGCCGCCGGCTACCTGTCCGTCGAGGCGCTGGCCGAGCAGATCACCGCCACCACCGCGCTGTCCGACCGGCCGTTCGGGGTCAACCTGTTCGTGCCCGGCCCCCGGTCGACCGCCGACCTGTCCGGCTACCGCGACCGGGTGCGGGCGCAGTCGCCGACCGAACCGGGCGAGCCGCGGTGGGACGACGACTCCTACGCCGCCAAGCTCGAACTCGTGATGGCGCTGCGGGTCCCGGTGGTCTCGTTCACGTTCGGCCTGCCCGCCCCGGAGGACGTGCACCGCCTGCACGCGGCGGGCTCGACGGTCGTCGTCACGGTCACCACCCCGCAGGAGGCCGTGCAGGCGGCCCAGGTCGGCGCGGACGCGCTGTGCGTCCAGGGCGGCGACGCGGGCGGGCACCGCGGCACGTTCAGCGACGACGGCGTCTCGCCCGGCGGCGGCGAGCTGCTGGGGCTGCTGGCCGCGCTGCGCCTGGTGCGCGCCAAGGTGGACCTGCCGCTGGTCGCGGCCGGCGGCCTGGTGCACGGCGCGGACGTCGCCGCCGTCATCGTCGCGGGCGCGGTCGCGGCGCAGCTGGGGACCGCGTTCCTCGCCACGCCGGAGGCGGGCACGTCCGCCGCGCACCGCCAGGCCCTCGCCGAAGGCACCCGCCGCACGGCGTTGACCAGGGCGTTCAGCGGACGTCCCGCGCGCGGCCTGGTGAACCGGTTCCTGCTGGAGAACCAGGACCGGGCGCCGGCCGCGTACCCGGAGGTGCACCACCTGACCCGGCCGGTGCGCGCGGCGGGCGACCCGGAGCTGATGTCGTTGTGGGCCGGGCAGACGTACGCGTTGGCCCGACCGGCCCCGGCGGCCGAGGTCGTCGCCCGGTTGCTCGCCGAGGCGCGCCAGGCGCTTTCCGTCGCGAACACGCGCATTCCCCCGGCGTAGCACCACAGAATGACGACGTGACCACCGCGCGCGAACTCGCCGACGAGATGCTGACCCTGGTCCTGGACGCCGATCCCGTCATGGCCACGCTGCTCGGGATCCCCGGCTGGGACGACCGGCTGCCGGACCCGAGCCTCGACGGCGAACGCGCGCTGCGCGACCGCGCCCACGACATAGCGCGCCGTGCGCGCGGCGGGGACGACGACGCGGTGACGCGTGCGGTGGTCGCGCAGGAGGCATGGGGTCTGGTGCACCGCCTGGACTCGCACCTGGTGGAGCACACCCACGCCGGAGGGCTCAACGCGCCGCTGGTCGTGCTGCTCGGCGCGCTGCCGCTGGTCCGGCCGTCCGACGACCGGGCGCGGCAGGCGTACCTGACCCGGCTGTCGGCGTTACCCGCCTACCTGGACGCGCTCACCCGGCGGCAGCGCGACTCCGCCCGCCGTCCGCTGCGGCACCTCGTGGAAGCCGCCGTCGGCCGCATCGACCGCTACCTCGCCGAGGACGACGACCCGCTCTGCACGCCGTTGCGCGGCACGCCGTTCGCCGACGTCTGCGCGCGGCTGCTGCACGAGGTCGTGCACCCGGCCGTCGCCCGCTACCGCGAGTTCCTGCGCGCCGAGGTGGTCGGCCGCGGTCGTGGCGAGGACCAGCCCGGCCTGTGCTGGCTGCCCGACGGCGACCTGATCTACGCGGACCTCGTCCGCACGTACACCACCACCGGCCACACCCCCGAGGAGCTGCACCGGATCGGCCTGGACCTGATCGAGCGGCTGGACGGGGAGTACGAGGAGATCGGCGGCCGGGTGTTCGGCCCCACCACGGCCGCCGGCGTGCGCGCCCGCCTGCTCGCCGACCCGGCGCTGCGCTGGGGCCGCGCCGAGGACATGGTGTCGCTGGCCGCGGCGACCATCGCCCGCGCCGAGGCGGTCGCGGGGGACTGGTTCGGCACGGTGCCGTCGACCCGGTGCGCGGTGGAGGCCGTGCCCGAGGCGGAGGCGCCGAACGCGCCGCTGGCCTACTACGTGGACCCCGCGATGGACGGCTCCCGGCCGGGCACCTACTTCGTCAACACGCACCAGGCCGAGCTGCGCGACCGGTTCAGCGCCGAGGCCACCGCGTTCCACGAGGGCGTGCCGGGCCACCACTTCCAGATCGCGCTCGCCCAGGAGTTGCGCGACCTGCCGCTGCTGCGGCGGTTCGCGTCCATCGAGGCGTACCTGGAGGGGTGGGCGCTCTACACCGAGCGGCTGGCCGACGAGATGGGCCTCTACAGCGACGACGTGGCGCGGCTGGGGATGCTGTCGGCCGACTCGCTGCGCGCCGCCCGCCTGGTGGTGGACACCGGCCTGCACGCGATGGGCTGGTCGCGGCAGCAGGCCGTGGACTACCTGCGCGCCAACGCGGTCATGCCCGACGTGGACATCTTCTCCGAGGTCGACCGGTACATCGAGAACCCCGCGCAGGCGCTGGCCTACATGGTCGGGCGGCTGGAGATCCAGCGCCTGCGCGGCGAGTCGGAGCGGCGGCTGGGCGACCGCTTCGACATCCGGGCGTTCCACGACGTCGTGCTGGGCGGCGGCCCGTTGCCGATGGCCGTGCTCGCCGACGTGGTGGAGGACTGGTGCGACTCAGTCCTCGGTCTTGACGGGCGCGGGGTCGTTGAGGACTGACCTGCGCCGGCTGTAGGCGAAGTAGACGACCAGGCCGATGGCGAACCACACCGCGAAGCGGAGCCAGGTCTCCGGCGCGAGGAACGTGATCAGCCACAGCGAGAAGACCACGCCGATGATCGGCACGATCGGCATGCCCGGCGTCTTGAACGTGCGCGGCAGGTTCGGCTGCTTGTACCGCAGCACGATGACCGCGACGCAGACCACCACGAACGCCAGCAGGATGCCGATGTTGGTCAGCTCGGCGGCCTCGGCGATGGGCAGGAAGCCCGCGATGACGGCGGACGCGATGCCGAGCACCCACGTGGTGCGCGTCGGCACGTGCTTGACGGGGTGGGTCTTGGCGAACCACTTCGGCAGCAGCCCGTCGCGCGACATCGAGTAGCCGACCCGCGCCGCGCCCATGAGGAAGGTGAACAGCACGGTCGTGATGCCCAGCACCGCGCCGACGGAGATGACGATGCCCAGGGCGGGCAGGCCGATGTCGGCGAACGCGGAGGCGAACGCGCTCTCCGAGTCCACGTCCTTGTAGTTGACCATGCCGGTGAGCACGAGGCACGCCAGCACGTACAGCACCATCGAGATGGCCAGCGAGTAGATGATCGCCTTCGGCATGTGCCGCTGGGAGTCCTTGGACTCCTCGGCGGCCGTGCTCATCGCGTCGTAGCCGAACACCGCGAAGAACACGGTGGCCGCGCCGGTCAGCGCGCCGGAGACGCCGAACGGGAAGAACGGGTTGTAGTTGTCGGTGTTGATGTGGAACGCGCCGACCACGATGACCAGCAGCACCACGCCGACCTTCAGGTACACCAGGGTCGTCTCGAAGCGGGCCGCGTTCTTCATGCCCAGGTTGAGCACGAACGCGATCAGCAGGCACAGCAGCACGGCGAACAGGTTGACCTTGTAGCTGCCCGCCGCGACGCCCGTGCCCTCGGTGCCGGGCGCGCCGAGCATCCACACCGGCAGGTCGATGCCGAGCAGGTTCAGCAGCTCGTTGAAGTAGCCGCTGATGCCGATGGCGACCACGGCGACGATCGCGGTGTACTCCAGCAGCAGGTCCCAGCCGATGAACCAGCCGACGATCTCGCCGAGCACGGCGTAGCCGTAGGTGTAGGCCGAGCCGGCCCTGGGGATCAGGCCCGCGAACTCCGCGTAGGAGAACGCGGCGGCGGCGCTGGCGATGCCCGCGACCAGGAACGAGATGAGCACGGCCGGGCCCGCGGTCTGGTTCGCCACGGCGCCCGCCAGGGAGAAGATGCCGGCGCCGATGATGCCGCCGACGCCGATGGCGGTGAGCTGCCAGAGCCCGAGGGTCCGGGTCAGCGCCGTCTTCTCGTCACTGATCTGCTCGATCGGCTTGCGGCGGAAGACGCCGCTGCCCCGGCCGAATCCGTCCTGCACCGTCATTCGTCCAGCTCCCTCGGTGGAATTGGTGTGCGGCGAACCGTACGCCGGTCAACTGTCACCGGGTTTGTTCGATCGCACCATTCGGGGAACCGGATCTTGTGCGGATGGACGATTGAGTCGAGGGCGGCGGCGGTCGTCCTCAGCTCCGCGAGAAGACGATCTTGCCCGCGGTCTCGCCGTCGAGCATCGCGCGCATCCCCTCCTCGGCCCGCTCGAACGGCAGCTCGGCGCCGATCTGCGGGCGAAGCCCCGTCAGGTCGCAGAACGACAGCAGGTCGGCCAGCTCCTGCCGGGTGCCCATGGTCGAGCCCACCACCCGCAGTTGCAGGAAGAACAGCCGCGGCAGCTCGGCCGCCGACGCGTCACCGCTCGTCGCGCCGGAGATCACCAGGGTCCCGCCCGGCTTGAGCGCCTTCATCGAGTGCGACCAGGTGGCCTTGCCGACGGTCTCGAACACCGCGTCCACGCGTTCGGGCAGGCGCGCGCCGGACTCGAACGACCGGTGCGCGCCCAGGCTCTCGGCCAGCGCGCGCTTCTCCTCCGTGCGGCCGGTCACCCACACGCGGAAGCCCGCCGCGCGGCCCAACTGCACCAACGCGGTCGAGACGCCGCCGGACGCGCCCTGCACGAGCATCGTCTGGCCCGGCCGCAGGCCCGAGTTCACGAACAGCATCCGGTACGCGGTCAGCCACGCCGTGCCCATGCACGCCGCCTCGGCGAAGCTCAGCCCCGCGGGCTTGGGCAGCGCGTTGCGCTTCGGGACGACGACGTAGTCGGCGAACGTGCCCTGGTGCTTCTCGGTGAGCAGCGTGCGGCGCGGGTCCAGCGTCTCGTCGCCCGTCCAGTCCGGGTCGCCGATCACGGAGTGCAGCACGACCTCGGTGCCGTCCTCCAGCACGCCCGCGCCGTCGCAGCCCAGGATCATCGGGAACTGGTCCGGCTTGATCCCCACCCCGCGCAGGGTCCACAGGTCGTGCATGTTCAGGCTGGCCGCCCGCACGGCCACCTTCACCCACCCGGCGGGGACTTCGGGGTCCGGCCGCTCGCCCACGCGCAGGGCGGCGATCGGGTCTTCGGGGCTCGGCTCGGCTGCGTAGACGGCGAACATGCGGGCAACTTACCGAGTGGTAGCGATCCGTGTGCGGTGAAGCACGTCACGGGACTAGGCTCGGTGGCGTGGTGGACGCGTTCGAGCAGTGGTGGGACGGGGTCGAGCTGTGGTTGGCGCAGCTCGCGTTCCCGTTCCAGTTCGGACTGCTCATGTGCGTGCTGCTGCCGCTGTGCCTGGGCGCGGCCCGGCTCATCGACCGGGTGGTGGACAACGCGTCGACCAGGTTCAACCCGGTGCCGAAGGTCGACCGGGCCGGTGACGGGCCGCAACCCCCGGCGGTGGACGCGAGCGGTCCTTCGTAGGCTCTGGGACCGTGACTCCCGCCCGGCGGCTCTCCGTCGCACTGATCGGCCTGATCGCGCTCGTCGTGGTCGGCTACTTCGCCAAGGACCTCACCGGCTCCTCGTCGGGCCCCGCGTCGTCGGGCCCCGCGCCGGCCTCGGTCGCGGCCTCCGGGGTGCCCGGCGCGGACTCGGGGCTGCCGGTCGAGGCGCTGTCGCGGCTGCCCGAGCAGGTGCGGGCCACCTGGGAGCTGATCGGGCGCGGCGGGCCGTTCCCGTACCCGCGCAACGACGGCACGACGTTCCAGAACCGGGAGAAGCGGCTGCCCGCCAAGCCGGCGGACTACTACCGGGAGTACACGGTGCCGACGCCGGGCAGCGACGACCGCGGCGCGCGGCGGCTCGTGACCGGGTCGTCCGACGAGGTGTACTACACGCCCGACCACTACGGGTCGTTCGTCGTCGTGGATGTGAGGAAATGACCTACCGCCACGTCGTGCGCCGGGGCGCGCGCTCGAAGCAGGCCGCCATCGCGGCGATCGCGGACGCGTTGAGCTTCCCCGCCTGGTTCGGGCACAACCTCGACGCGCTGCACGACTGCCTGACCGACCTGTCGTGGCTGCCCGAGGGCGAGCACGTGCTGGAGTGGGAAGGCGGGAACGCCGAGGTGGAGGCCGTGCTGGCGGACGCGGTGGCGCGCACGGCCGAGCTGGGCGACCGGGTGCTGACCGTCGTCTACACCGACTAGTCCCGTCCCGTCCGGTCTGGTCCGGTCTTTGTTGCAGGGGTTCGCCCGGCTCGGCCGCGCGTGCGGGGCGTCAGTCGTCGGTCGGCACCCACGACGGCTTGCGCTTGCCCACGAACGCGGCGATGCCCTCCTGGCCCTCGGGGCCGCCGAAGTGCCGGGCGGACAGGGCCAGCATGTCGGCGAACACCTCGTCCAGGTCGTTCGACCGGGGTTCCCGGAGCATCCGCTTGGTCGCGGCCAGGGCGTTGGGCGCGCCCAGCGCCAGCATGTCGGTGTAGCGGGTGACCTCGGCGTCCAGGTCGTCGGCCGGCACCGCGGCGTTGATCAGGCCGATGGCCACGGCCTTCGGCGCGGCGAACGTCTCGCCGGTGAGGAACAGCTCGTGCGCGGCGCGCGGCAGCAGGCGGGGCAGCACGGTCACCGAGATGACGGCCGGCACGACGCCGATGCGCACCTCGCTGAACGCGAACGTGGCCGTGTCCACCGCCACCGCGATGTCGCAGGCCGCGACCAGGCCGACGCCGCCCGCGCGGGCCGGGCCGTTCAAGCGGGCGACGACCGGCTTCGGGCTGGTCCAGAGCTGTCGCAGGATCGCGGGGAACTCGTTGACGCCCTGCCGGTCGGCGCTCGCGCCGCCCGCTTCCTTCAGGTCCATGCCGGAGCAGAACACCGGTCCGGTGTGGCTCAGCACGATCACCCGCACGGCGTCGTCGGCCGTGGCGGTCTCCAGGTGCGCGGTCAGCTCGGCGCGCAGCCGGGCGGACAGGGCGTTGCGGTTGTGAGGTGAGTCCAGCGTGATCGTCGCGATGCCACGCCGCACCTCGTAGTGGACCAGCTCGTCTGCCATGGGCGGCACTCTAACGGTGCGGCGTTGGTTGACAGTGTGCTGTCAAGATGACAGGATGCTGTCATGACAACGAAGACGGTCCACCTCGCCCTCTACGACACGCTGGCCGACTGGGAGTTCGGGCACGCGGTGGCGCAGATCAACACGCCGCAGTTCCAGAAGGCGCCGGGCCTGTACCGGGTGCGGACCGTCGGGGCGACGCTCGACCCCGTCACGTCCATCGGCGGGCTGCGCATCACGCCGGACCTGGCGCTGGAGGACGTCGACCCGGCGGACAGCGCGATGCTGATCCTGCCCGGCGCGGACACCTGGGAGAGCGGCGCCAACGCGGCGTTCGCGAAGGCGGCTCGGCGGTGGCTGGACGCCGGCGTGCCGGTGGCGGCGATCTGCGGCGCGACGATCGGCCTGGCGGCGGAAGGGCTGCTGAACGACCGGCCGCACGGCGGGAACGTGGTGCAGCAGTTGGAGGCCGTGCCCGGGTACACCGGGTCGTCGCTGTTCAGCGCGGAGCGCGCGGTGCGGTCGGGTGGGTTGATCACGGCCGGCGCGGCGTCGTCGTTGGAGTTCGCGCGGGAGATCTTCGCCGAGTTGGACCTGTACGAGCCGGCCGTGCTGGAGGCGTGGTACGGGCTGTACCGGACGGGGGACCCGGAGTGGTTCGGCAAGCTGGTGCAGGCGGTGTCGTGAGCGGGGGTGTCGTGGGGGCAGCCGTGAGCGGGGACGCGGTGAGCGGGGAGGTCGAGCCCCGGACCGAGGCCGGGGACGTGCTGACCGAGGTCATCATGCGCACGTTCCGGTTGTACGGCGGGTTCCTGGAGGCGGCGGAGGTGATGACGAAGCCGGTCGGGTTGACGGCTGCCTGGTGGCAGGTGCTCGGTGCGGTCCTGCGGCAGCCGTTGCCGGTGTCGGGCATCGCCCGGGAGATGAGCCTGACCAGGCAGAGCGTGCAGCGCATCGCGGATCTGCTGGTGGAGAAGGGGTTGGCCGAGTACCTGCCCAACCCGGCGCACAAGCGCGCGAAGCTGTTCCGGCCCACGGGGGCGGGGTACGAGGCGGTGTCGCGGTTGGCGCGGGCGCAGCACGCGTTCACCAACCGCATCTCGCGTCAGGTGGACCTCGATGACCTGCGCACGACGCTGAAGGTGATGGAACGGTTGGTGGAGGCGTTGGACGCGGAGCCCGAAGATCAAGAGCGGTGAAAAGCGTCCTCGCCGGACGGGCAGATCAGCAGGATGACAGGCCATCGTCGAGGGCTGCGGTCTCGTTGTGGGTCCGGGGTTCGTGTCATCCCGCCGACCTCCCGGAGGGCTACCACACGCGTCAAGGGGGCGACATCAGCGCACGAACGGGCAAGACGTGCACGGCGCCCCCTTGACACGTGCGGTAGGGCTGCGCCAGGTCGGCGGGATGACACGAAGCCCTCCTTTGTGGAGGAAGGCCGGCACGGACGCGTAACGGGGCCGGTGAGCCGCTTTGTCGTGCGAGGGCTCCGTGTTGTTCTGTCGGTCTGCCTGTTCGGGGAGGACGCTTGTCGGCGTTTCCACAACCCCGACCCGATCAAGCGCTCTCCGCCCACCGACCACTCAACGCCGCGTCGTAACGGTGCAGGATCAGCTCCGCCACCTCCGGGTCCGGTCCCAACGGGGGCGCGATGATCGCGCCCTCGCCCGCCAACCGCGTCACGCGGTCCGGCAGGAAGCCCGGAGCCAGGAACCACGACGCCACGGCGATCCGCCGGGCGCCCCGCGCCCGCAACCGCGCGACCGCCGTCGGCACGTCGGGCTGGGCGGAGGCGGCGAAGGCGGGTTCCACGCCGGCCCACCCGGCGCCGGCGGCCCACCGCGCGGCGATCGAGGACACCAGCGCGTTGGCCGGGGCGTGCGACGACCCGGCGCCGGCCAGGACCACGCCCAGCGTGCGGTCGCGGGACCGCACGCCCACCGACGCCAGCCGGCGCAGGGCAGCGGACTCCAGGCGGGGATCGGGGCCGAGGACGTCGGCGATCGCCACGTCCATGCCGGGCAGGCGGGCGTCCGCCACGGCGCTCGGCACGTCGACGCGCGCGTGGTAGGCCTTCCCCAGCAACAGCGGCACGACGACGGCCGAGCGGTGGCCGTCCGCGTGCGCCCCGCGCAGCACGTCGCCCAGCAGGGGCACCGAGAGGTCGAGGAACGAGCCGCGCACGTCCAGCGACGGGGCCAGCGCCCGCACGACGTCCAACAACTGGTGCACCACGGCCGCCGACCGGGGGTCCCGACTGCCGTGCGCCACGGCCACCAACGCGGTCACAGGGCACCCGTCAATCCGCGCGCACGCAGCACGATCCGCTCCAACGGTCGGAACACCAGCAGTTCGATCCCGACGCCGACCAGCAGGATCAGGAAGATCGCCGCGATCACCACCGAGATGTCGTTCAACGCCGAGCCGTTGTGCAGGTACTGGCCCAGCCCCTCGCCGAGCTGCGGCGACGTGGCGATGATCTCCGCCGCCATCAACGAGCGCCACGAGAACGCCCAGCCCTGCTTCAGCCCGGCCAGGTAGCCCGGCAGGGCGGCGGGCAGCAGGATGTGCCGGGCCGCGGCCAGCCGGGTCGCGCCCAGGGCCTGACCGACCCGCGGCAGCAGCGGCGGGATCTGGTCGATGCCCGACACCAGGCCGTTGGCGATCGACGGCACCGAGCCCATCAGCACGACGAAGTAGATGGTCGCGGGCGTCGCGCCGAACCAGAGGATGCCCGCCGGCACCCACGCGACTGAGGGCAGCGACTGCAGGCCGGTCAGCAACGACCCGATGGCCGCGCGCACCACCCGCACCTTGGCGATCAGCAGCCCCAACGGGGTGGCGATCACCACGGCGGTGAGGAAGCCGAGCACGGCGCGGCTGACCGAGGTCCACAGCACCTCGAACGCCCGGCCGGTCCGCACCGCCTCGACCACCGCGGCCCACACCGTCCCAGGCGCGGGCAGCTGGTACTCCGGCCAGAACGCGAGCGCCCACAACGCCTGCCACACGCCCAGGAGCAGGGCGAACGCGATCAGCGGCGGCACGGCGGTGCGGAGGAACCGCCTGCCGAACGACGCCCGCCGCTCCGACGGGGGCGCGTCCAGCGCGTCGAGGCCCGCGCCGACCGCCGCGAGGTCCGGGTCAAGCCGCTGCATGACCGCTGATCACCTCGCGCAGGTGGGTGGTGATGTCGTCGATGAGCGCCGGCTCGTCGTGGTCCGCGGTGGACCACTCGCGCACCACGCGGCCGGGCCGGGAGGACAGCAGCACGACCCGCTGACCCAGCCGCACGGCCTCGCGCACGTCGTGCGTGACGAACACGATCGCCGTCGAGGTCTCCCGCCACACCCGCACCAGCTCGGCCTGGAGCACGTCGCGGGTGATGGCGTCGAGCGCGGCGAACGGCTCGTCCATCAGCAGCAGGCCGGGAGTGCCGTCCCCGGCGCTGCCCAGCGTGGACGCCAGGGCGCGGGCCAGCGCCACGCGCTGCCGCATGCCGCCGGACAGCTCGTGCGGGCGCTTGTGGCCCGCGCCGACGAGCCGCACGAGCGACAGCAGCTCGCCGGCCTTCGCCCGCCGCGCGCCGCGCTTGACGCCCGCGAGCCGCAGCGGCAGCTCGACGTTGCGCGCCGCGGTCAGCCACGGCATCAGCGCGGCCTCCTGGAACATCACGGCGGGCCGCGACGTGGTCAGCTCGATGTGGCCGGACGTCGGCTCGTCCAGCCCGGCGACCAGGTTCAGCAGGGTGGACTTGCCGCAGCCGGACGCGCCGAGCAGGCACACGAACTCGCCGGGGGCGACCGAGAGGTCGACGCCGTCGAGCGCGACGACGCCGTTGGCGCCGTGGCCGAAGACCTTCCGGACCCCGGACAGGGTCACCGCGGCGTCCGAGCGGGACACCGCCGGCGGGTTCTCAAGCGTGGCGGTCATGGCGTGCCTGCCTTCCTCGAGTCACTTGCGGTCCAGCCCGGCGGCGTCCACGGTCGGCTCGCCCGCCGCCGAGAGCACCTCGTTGAGCAGCGTGAAGTCGGCGAGGCCGGCCACGTTCGCGGCCTTCTTCGCCACGCCCGCGGTCACCGCGTCCTGCGCCAGCCGCGGGAAGCTCCCGGCCCGCGGGTCCAGGGTCAGCTCGATGTGGTCGAACGCCCGGTCGAGCACCGGGCCGGCCAGCGCCTTGCCGGTGAGCCGGGCCAGCGCGTCGTTGACGACCTGCTTGGCCTCGGCCTCGTGGTCCCGCGCGAACCGGGTGGCGGCGAGGTGGCCGCGCAGCAGCGCCTCGACCGTGGCCGGGTGCTCCTTGAGGAACCTCGTCCGCACCAGGACCACCGTGGTGGGGAACCGGCCCCCGTCCCACAGCGACGCCTCGTCGAGCAGCACCTTCGCGCCCGCCTCCAGCACCAGCCGCGACGACCACGGCTCGGGAGCCCAGGCCCCGTCGACGTCGCCGCGCTGGAACAGGTCGAGCGACTGGGCGTTCTCGACGTTGGTCACCTGCGTGTCGAGCCGTTCGCCCGCCAGCCACTTCTTCAGCGCCACGTCCTGCGTGTTGCCGAGCTGCGGCGCGGTGAGCACCTTGCCGCGCAGGTCGGCGGGCGTGGTCACGTCCGGCCTGACCACGAGCTGCGCCCCGCCCGAGGTCGCGCCGGCGACCAGCCGGACCGCCTGCCCGTCGGACTTGGCGTAGGCGTTGACGGCCGGGCCGGACCCGATGAACGACACGTCCAGCGAGCCGCCGAGCAGCGCGTTCACCGCCGCCGGACCGGCGTTGAAGGTCTGGGTGGTGAGCCTGGTGCCGCCCAGCTCCCGGGCGAAGAACCCCCGGTCGACGCCGATCAGCGCGGCGGCGTGGGTGACGTTGGGGAAGTAGCCCAGGCGGACCTCCGCCGCCGCGCCCAGGTCGCGGGCGTCGGCGGCGGAGTCGCCGCCGTCGATCCGGGAACACCCGGCGAGCACCACCAGCGCCGTCAGCGCTGCCAGCGTCCTGGTGAGGCGGCGTCCCGGGCCCATGGTCGCGCGACCCCTCACGGACCGGGGGAGACGAGGGCGTGGCTGTCCGGCTCGGCGGTGTCGCCGTCCGCGTCGTCCACGCCGTCCACCTCGGGCAGCGGGGCGCCCACGAGCCCGGCGGCCAGCGTGCTGCCGTCGCCCGCGTCGATCACCAGGAACGCGCCCGTGCGGCGGTCCTCCGCGTAGTCGTCCACCGGGATCGGCTCGGCGGTGCGCAGCGCGACCTGGCCGATCTCGTTGAGCGACAGGGACCCGGGCGCGTCGGTGGTGGCGAGCCGCTGCTCGTCGAACCGGGTGCGCAGCTCGGTCACGATCGCCTGCACGGTCCGGGTGCCGGTCTTGACCAGCACCCGCGCGCCGGGCGTGAGCGCCTTCTCCGACAGCCAGCACACGGTGGCGTCGAACTCGTCGGTCACCCTCGGCGGCCGGGTCGCGCCGGCGATCAGGTCGCCGCGCGCGATGTCCAGGTCGTGCGCCAGCAGCAGGGTCACCGACTGGCCCGCGGCGGCCTCCTCCAGCGGGCCGTCGGCGGTGTCGATGCCCGTCACGGTGGAGCGCAGCCCGCCGGGCAGCACGACGACCTCGTCGCCGACCCGCACGGTGCCCGCCGAGACCTGGCCCGCGTAGCCGCGGTAGTCCGGGTGCTCCGGGGTGCGCGGCCGGATCACGTACTGCACCGGGAAGCGGAGCGGCGCGTCCTGAGGGTCGGACTCGACCGGCACCGACTCCAGGTGCTCCAGCAGCGTGGGGCCGTCGTACCAGGGCGTGCGCGTGGAGCGCTCCACCACGTTGTCGCCCGCCAGCGCCGACACCGGGATCTCCACCACGGCGTCCTCGTCGTACCCGAGGGCCGTGGCGTGGGCGGTGAACTCCTTGGCGATGCGGGCGAACGTCAGCTCGTCGAAGTCCACCAGGTCGATCTTGTTGACCGCGAGCACCAGGCGCGGCACGCCGAGCAGCGCCAGCACGGCCGCGTGCCGGCGGGTCTGCTCGATGACGCCCTTGCGCGCGTCGACCAGCAGCACGCCGAGCTGCGCGGTGGACGCGCCGGTCACCGTGTTGCGGGTGTACTGCACGTGACCGGGGGTGTCGGCCAGCACGAACGAGCGCTTCGGCGTGGCGAAGTAGCGGTAGGCCACGTCGATGGTGATGCCCTGCTCGCGCTCCGAGCGCAGGCCGTCCACCAGGAGCGACAGGTCGGGGGTGGTCAGGCCGCGGTCGGCGCTGGCGCGGTGCACCGCGTCGAGCGTGTCCGCGAGGACCGACTTGGTGTCGTACAGCAACCTGCCGACCAGCGTGGACTTGCCGTCGTCCACGCTGCCCGCCGTCGCCAACCTCAACAGGTCGCTCATCTAGAAGTAGCCCTCCCGCTTGCGGTCTTCCATGGCGGCCTCGGACAGCCGGTCGTCCGCGCGGGTCGCGCCGCGCTCGGTGAGCCTGCTGGCCGCCACCTCGGCGATGACGGCGTCGATGTCGGCGGCGTCGGACTCGACCGCGCCGGTGCACGACCCGTCGCCGACGGTCCGGTAGCGGACGGTCTTCTCGACCAGCTCCTCGCCCTCGCGCGGGCCGCCCCACGGGCCTTCCGCGAGCCACATCCCGTCGCGCAGGTACACCTCGCGCCGGTGGGCGTAGTAGATCGACGGCAGCTCGATGCCCTCGCGGGCGATGTAGCGCCACACGTCCAGCTCGGTCCAGTTGGACAGCGGGAACACCCGGACGTGCTCGCCGGGGCGGTGCCGGCCGTTGTAGAGGTTCCACAGCTCCGGGCGCTGCCGGCGCGGCTCCCACTGGCCGAAGGCGTTGCGCAGGCTGAAGATCCGCTCCTTGGCGCGGGCGCGCTCCTCGTCGCGCCGGCCGCCGCCGAACACCGCGTCGAACCGGTGCGTGGTGATCGCGTCCAGCAGCGGCACCGTCTGCAGCGGGTTGCGGGTGCCGTCGGGCCGCTCGGCCAGCCGGCCATCGTCGATGTAGTCCTGCACCCGGGCGACTTCCAGCCGCAGCCCGTGCCGCGCCACGACCCGGTCGCGGAACTCGATGACCTCGTCGAAGTTGTGCCCGGTGTCCACGTGCAGCAGCGGGAACGGCACCGGCGCGGGCCAGAACGCCTTGACCGCCAGGTGCAGCAGCAGGGTGGAGTCCTTGCCGCCGGAGAACAGGATCACCGGCCGGTCGAACTCGCCCGCCACCTCGCGGAAGATGTGGATCGCCTCGGACTCCAGGCGGTCCAGCGTGTCGAGGACTGTCGCGGTGGTCATCCGTGCAACCCGCATTCGGTCTTGGCCAGGCCCGCCCACCGGCCGCTGCGCGGGTCGGACCCGGGCAGCGGCTTCGCGGTGCAGGGCGCGCAGCCGATGGAGGGGTAACCCGCCTGCACCAAGGGGTTCTCGAGGATGCCGTGGCGGGCGATGTAGGCGTTGAACTCGTCGTCGGACCAGGGCGCGATCGGGTTGACCTTGACCAGCCCGTTGCGCTCGTCCCACTGCACGATCGGCGTGTTCGCCCGGGTCGGCGCGTCCACGCGGCGCACGCCCGTGACCCACGCGTCGTAGTCCTTCAGGGTGCGCTGCAACGGGATGACCTTGCGCAGGTGGCAGCACCGGTTCGGGTCGGTCCGGTTGAGCTGGCCGAACTGCGCCTCCTGCTCGGCCACCGACTGCTCGGCCGCGGCGTTGACGATCCGCACGTCCGGGTAGACCAGGTCCACGGCGTCCCGCGTGCCGATGGTCTCGGCGAAGTGGTAGCCGGTCTCCAGGAACAGCACGTCCACGTCCGGCTTGACCTTGGTCGCCAGGTCGATCAGGACGGCGTCCTGCATGTTCGACGCGACGATCCAGCTCTCGCCGAACGTGCGGGCGGTCCACGCGAGCGCCTCCTCGGCACTGGCGTCCGCCAGCTCGACCGAAGCGGCCTCGGCGATCACCTTCAGTTCCTCGACCCTGGTGGGGGCGGTCATCGTTGCACCTCCTGAGGAAGGTTGAGACCAACGAACTTGACGGTGAACACGCGGCGGCAGGAGGCGCACAGCCACGAGTGGCCGGGCTCCTCCTGGGGACGGAGGTCCTCGTCGCCGCAGTACGGGCAGTAGAAGGGGGTGGCGCGCTCGCTCACTTCAGGTCGTCCTCGTCGGCGCGGGCGACCCACTGGGGGAAGCGCTCGTCCGGCTCCCGCTTGGCCACGAAGTTGCGCACCACGCGCTCCACGTAGTCCGACAGCTCGGCGGCCGTGACCTTGTGGCCGCGCAGCTTGCGGCCGAACCCGGCGTCCAGGCCCAGCCCGCCGCCCAGGTGCACCTGGAAGCCCTCGACCTGCCGGCCCTCGGCGTCGGTGACGATCTGCCCCTTCAGGCCGATGTCCGCGGTCTGGATCCGGGCGCAGGAGTTCGGGCAGCCGTTGATGTGCACCGAGATCGGCTCGGTGACGCCCGCCACGACATCGGCGAGCCGGGACTCCAGCGCGGCCACCAGCTCGACCGCGCGGGCCTTGGTCTCGACGATCGCGAGCTTGCAGAACTCGATGCCGGTGCAGGCCATCACACCGCGCCGCCACGGCGACGGCTCGGTCTGCAGCCCGAGCTTCGCCAGGTCGGCCTGGAGGGTCTTGACCTCGCCCTCGGGCACGTCGAGCACGACCAGCTTCTGCTGCGGCGTGAGCCGCACCCGACCCGAGCCCGCCCGCTCGGCCACCTTGGCCACCTCGACCAGCGTGGACCCGCTCACCCGGCCCGCGATCGGGGCCGCGCCGACGTAGTAGAGGCCGTCCTTCTGCCGGTGCACGCCGATGTGGTCGCGCGGCACGGCGGGGTTCTCCGGCGCGGGGCCGTCGATCATCCTGCGCTTGAGGTACTCGGTCTCCAGAACCTCCCGGAACTTCTCCGGGCCCCAGTCGGCGACCAGGAACTTGATCCGGGCCCGGTGCCGCAGGCGGCGGTAGCCGTAGTCGCGGAAGACGCTGACCACGCCCTCCCACACGTCCGGCACCTCGTCCACCGGCACCCACGCGCCCAGCCGCTTGCCGATCATCGGGTTGGTCGACAGGCCGCCGCCCACCCACACGTCGAAGCCCGGCCCGTGCTCGGGGTGCTCCACGCCGACGAACGCCACGTCGTGGATCTCGTGCGCCACGTCCGGCAGCCCGGAGATCGCGGTCTTGAACTTGCGCGGCAGGTTCGCGAACCGGGGGTCGCCGATGTAGCGGCGCAGCACCTCCTCGATCGCGGGCGTGCCGTCCACCACCTCGTCCGCGGCGATGCCCGCCACCGGCGAGCCGAGGATCACGCGCGGGCTGTCGCCGCACGCCTCCATCGTGGTCAGGCCGGCGTCCTCCAGCTTCTGCCAGATGGTCGGCACGTCCTCGATGCGGATCCAGTGGTACTGCACGTTCTGCCGGTCGGTGATGTCGGCCGTGTCGCGCGCGTAGGTCTGGGACAGCTCGCCGATCAGCGCGAGCTGCCGGGTGGTCAGCCGCCCGCCGTCGATGCGCACGCGCAGCATGAAGTACTCGTCGTCCAGCTCCTCCGGCTCCAGCGTGGCCGTGCGGCCGCCGTCGATGCCGGGCTTGCGCTGCGTGTAGAGCCCGTACCAGCGGAACCGGCCGCGCAGGTCGGCCGGGTCGATGGAGTCGAAGCCGCCGCGGGCGTAGATGTTCTCGATCCGCGACCGGACGTTGAGCGGGTTGTCGTCCTTCTTGCTCCGCTCGTTGGGGTTCAGCGGCTCGCGGTAGCCCAGCGCCCACTGCCCCTCACCTCGGCGCTGCTTGGGGCGCTGAGGCGTCGTCGTCGGGGGGACCATCCTCGTCCTCCGGGGTTCGGGGCGCTGGTGCGCGTGCGAGTCCCGGTGGAGCCGTGGTGGGGGTCTCGTCAGCGCACCCGGCGCCGACGGGAACAAAAAGGCAGGCGCGGGTTATGCCGAGCGACGGCACATCGCGCTGGAGACACGACGGAAGTCGACGTGGCGGCGGACCACCAGGCGCACTCCGGTCGATGTCATGTCGGTCAGCGTGCCACGCGTCCACCCCGTGGTCCACCGCCATCCGCATCGTGGGACGGGGTTGCGCTGCTGGTAGATGGGACAATGGGGCCATGCCCTCCGCCCTGCCGACCGGCGACCCGGCGCCCCCCGACGGCTCGCTGCCCCCGTCCGCGCTCACCGGTCTCGGTGACCGCCCGTTCGGGGTCTACGTGCACGTGCCGTTCTGCGCGACCCGGTGCGGTTACTGCGACTTCAACACCTACACGGCCGGTGAGCTGGGCACATCCGCCTCCCCGGCGTCGTGGCTGGAGGGCCTGCGGCGCGAGTTGGACCTCGCGGCGACCGTGTTGGGGGTCGCACCGCCGGCGGAAACGGTGTTCGTCGGGGGTGGCACACCGTCACTGCTCGGCGCGGCCGGGCTCGCCGACGTGCTCGACGCGGTGCGCTCCTCGTTCGGCCTCGCGCCCGGCGCGGAGGTCACCACCGAGTCCAACCCGGAGTCCACCTCGCCCGATTTCTTCGCCGCGATCCGTGACGCTGGTTACACCCGGGTGTCGCTCGGCATGCAGTCGGCCGCCCGGCACGTGCTGGCCGTGCTCGACCGCGCGCACACCCCGGGCCGCCCGGTGGCCGCCGCCCGCGAGGCCCGCGCCGCCGGGTTCGAGCACGTGAACCTCGACCTGATCTACGGGACGCCGGGCGAGTCCGCCGACGACCTCCGCTCCTCGCTGGACGCCGTCCGCGAGGCCGGCGTGGACCACGTGTCCGCCTACGCGCTGATCGTGGAGGAGGGCACCGCGCTGGCCCGCCGGGTGCGCCGCGGCGAGCTGCCCATGCCCGACGACGACGTGCTCGCGGACAAGTACGAGCTGATCGACGCGGCCCTGACCGAACACGGCCTGCGCTGGTACGAGGTGTCGAACTGGGCCGCGTCGGCCGACGCCGCGTGCCGGCACAACCTGCTCTACTGGCAGGGCGCCGACTGGTGGGGCGCGGGCCCCGGCGCGCACAGCCACGTGGGCGGCGTGCGCTGGTGGAACGTCAAGCACCCGGCGAAGTACAGCGGGCTGCTCGCCTCCGGCCTCTCGCCCGCCGCGGGACGCGAGGTGCTCGACGAGGACGACCGCCGCGTCGAACGCGTGCTGCTGGAGCTGCGCCTGGCCACCGGCCTGCCCCTGGACGTGCTGGACGACGACGGCCGCGCCGAGGCCAAGATCGCCGCCGACGACGGCCTGCTCGACCCGGTCGCCCTGGACCGCGGCCGCTGCGTGCTCACCGACCGGGGCCGCCTGCTCGCCGACGCCGTGGTGCGCCGGCTGACGTGACGGCCGACACCCGGTGATCCGCGGCGCACCCGACCGCCGGGAACACCGCCGTCACGCCCCCGGGCGGGGTTGAGCGCACGGGGCGCAACCGGGGTGAGCCGAAGCTCGGCGACTTTGTTTTCCGATCCGTGCCCCGACGTCCGTAAACTCAAGGTGAAGCAGGCAGGTACGCCCTGGAGGTGACGCGCGTGAACGCCGATGAGCGCCGGTTCGAAGTGCTGCGCGCGATCGTCGCCGACTACGTGTCGAACCAGGAGCCGGTCGGCTCCAAAGCCCTGGTGGAGCGGCACAACCTCGGCGTTTCGAGCGCGACCGTCCGCAACGACATGGCCTCCCTGGAGGAGGACGGGTACATCACCCAGCCCCACACCAGCGCCGGCCGCGTGCCCACCGACAAGGGCTACCGGCTGTTCGTGGACCGGCTCAGCGAGGTCAAGCCGCTGTCCACGCCCGAGCGCAAGGCCATCCAGAACTTCCTGGAGGGCGCCTACGACCTCGACGACGTGCTGCGCCGCAGCGTCCGCCTGCTGGCCCAGCTGACCCGCCAGGTCGCCGTCGTCCAGTACCCCACGCTCAGCCGCTCCACCGTCCGGCACATCGAGGTGCTCGCGATCACCCCGGCGCGCCTGATGCTGGTGCTGATCACCGACACCGGCCGGGTCGACCAGCGCTCGGTCGACCTCGGCGACGTGATCAGCGAGGACAACGTGGCCCGCATCCGGGCCATGCTCAACGGCGCGATGGTCGGCAAGCGCCTGTCCGACGCCTCCGCGGAGGTCGCCAAGCTGCCCGACGAGGCGCCGGGCGAGCTGCGCGACATCGTGCTGCGGGTGAGCACCGTGCTCATCGAGTCGCTGGTGGAGCACCCCGAGGAACGCCTGGTCCTGGGTGGCACGGCGAACCTCACCCGCAACGTGGCAGACTTCCCCGGTTCGCTGCGCCAGGTGCTCGAGGCGCTGGAGGAGCAGGTCGTGGTGCTCAAGCTGCTCGCCGCGGCCCGCGACCCCGGCCGGATCCTGGTGCACATCGGCGAGGAGAACGAAGCGGCCGAGATGCGCAGCACCTCGGTCGTGTCCATCGGCTACGGCAGCCGGGACAACCTGCTCGGCGGCATGGGCGTGGTCGGGCCGACCCGCATGGACTACCCCGGCACGATGGCGGCGGTGCGAGCGGTCGCCAACTACGTGGGTGAGATCTTGACCGGACGGTGACGGCGGGGGAACACCGCGGTCCCGAAGGACGTTCCGCAAGCGAGCGAGCGCGTGTCGAAGCGCGTTCGCAGGAGGAAACACGGTGGCGAGGGACTACTACGGCACGCTCGGGGTCGCCAAGAACGCGACTCCCGACGAGATCAAGCGCGCCTACCGCAAGCTCGCGCGGCAGCTGCACCCCGACGTCAACCCCAACGAGGAAGCGCGCTTCAAGGAGGTGACCGCCGCCTACGAGGTCCTGTCGGACCCGAAGAAGCGGCAGGTCGTCGACCTGGGCGGCGACCCGTTGGAGCCCGGCGGCGGTGGGATGCGCGGCGGCGGGGACCCGTTCGCGGGGTTCGGTCTCGGCGACATCATGGACGCGTTCTTCGGCGCGGGCGGCGGTGGCGGACGCGGTCCGCGCAGCCGCGTGCAACCCGGCTCCGACGCCTTGATCCGGCTCTCGATGACGCTGGAGGAGTGCGCGGCCGGCGCGTCGCGCGAGCTGACCGTCGACACGGCCATCCTGTGCGACCGGTGCGTGGGCAGCGGCTGCGCCGAGGGCTCGTCCCCGGTGCGCTGCGACACGTGCGGCGGCCGGGGCGAGGTGCAGTCGGTGCAGCGCTCGTTCCTCGGCCAGGTCGTGACCGCGCGGCCGTGCCCGGTGTGCCGCGGCCTCGGCGAGGTCATCCCGGACCCGTGCCAGCAGTGCGCGGGCGAGGGCCGGGTCCGCTCCCGGCGGACCATCTCGGTGCAGATCCCGGCCGGCGTGGCCGAGGGCATGCGGGTGCGGCTCGCGGGCCAGGGCGAGGTCGGCCCCGGCGGTGGGCCGGCCGGCGACCTCTACGTCGAGGTCGAGGAGGTGCCGCACGAGGTCTTCGAGCGCGACGGCGCGAACCTGCACTGCTCGGTGCGCATCCCCATGACGACCGCCGCCCTGGGCGCGGTGCTGCCGCTGCAGACGCTGGACGGCGAGGAGGAGCTGGAGATCGAGCCCGGCACCCAGCCGAACACCGAGCTGGTGCTCACCGGGCGCGGCATGCCCCGGCTGCGGTCCAGCGGCCGCATCGACGGCCGCGGCGACCTGCACGTGCACCTGGAGGTCGTCACGCCGACCAAGCTGGACGCGCGCCAGGTCGAGCTGCTGCGCGAGCTGGCCGTCGTGCGCGGCGAGGACGAGCCGACGCTCGCGCACAACGGCAAGGGCGGCGGCGGGCTGTTCTCGCGGCTGCGGTCCGGCCGCAACCACCGGTGACGCTGCCGGTCTTCCTGGTCGCCGCGCTGCCGCCCGGTGACGAGGCCGTCCTGGACGGCCCCGAGGGGCGGCACGCGGCCACCGTGCGCCGGTTGCGGGCGGGGGAGGAGCTGGTGCTCTCCGACGGCACGGGCGCGCAGGTGCGGTGCGTGGTCACCGAGGCCGTGAAGGACGCCCTGCGGCTGCGGGTCGTCGAGCGCTGGGTCGTGCCCGAGCCGTCCGTGCGCGTGGTCGTGGCGCAGGCGCTGGTGAAGGGCGACCGGGGCGAGCTGGCCGTGGAACTGGCCACCGAGGCGGGCGTGGACGGCGTCGTGCCGTGGCGCGCCTCGCGCTGCGTGACGAAGTGGGAGGACGGCCCGCGCGGCGCGAAGGCCCTCGAACGCTGGCGCAGCACCGCGCGCGAGGCGGCCAAGCAGGCCCGGCGGGCCCGCGTCCCGTCGGTCGCGGAACCCGTTTCGACGTCCGGACTCGCGCGGTTGGCGGCTTCCGCGGCGGCCACACTGGTTTTGCACGAATCCTCTTCGGCGGCGCTCGGATCGGTTCAGTTGCCCTCTTCGGGCGATGTGCTGCTCGTCGTCGGACCGGAAGGCGGCATCACCGACGAGGAATTGTCCGCGTTGACCGCGGCAGGCGCGCACGTCGTGCGACTCGGACCCACCGTTCTGCGGGCGTCGACCGCCGCCGCGGTCGCTTTGGGTGCGCTGGGTGTGCTGACCGATCGCTGGCGGTAATGGGCCTTGCTCCCTTCTGGCGAACACCTGACTCAGGGGTTACCCTCATGGCAGAGGGGCTGCATTCGCCTAGCCGCGATCAGCCGCTCCGACCGACTCGCCGGACACCTCCCCCCTCGGTCCGGCGCCGCCGCGTCGCGGTGGGACGACCCCCAGGTCCCACCGCGACGCGGCCTCTTTTTTGCCCAAGGGGTTTCGATTGCGCATCGTCTACGGCCCGCACCCCAGCCAGTTCGGCGAGTTTTCCACGCCGACTGGTGAATCATTTCCCGTTGTCGTGGTAATCCATGGTGGTTTCTGGCACCAGCGGTACGGATTGGAACTCGGCCGCCCCCTGGCCGCCGACCTCGTCGCGCACGGCGTCGCCGCGTACAACATCGAGTACCGGCGGCTGACCGGCGGTGGCGGGTGGCCCGCCACCGGCGCCGACGTCCTGGCCGCCCTCGACGCCCTCGACCCAGCGCTCGGCCCGGTCGTCACGCTCGGTCACTCGGCGGGCGGCCACCTGGCGGTGTGGGCCGCCGCCCGGCACCCCCGCGTGGCCGGCGCGGTCGCCCAGGCGGGCGTGCTCGACTTCCTCCGGCACCCGGCCATCACCCGCCGCGCCGCCGAACTGCTGGGCGGCACCCCGGACGAGGTGCCCGACCGCTACGCCGACGCCTCGCCCGCCGCCCAGCTGCCCATCGACAAGCCGATGGTCCTCGTGCACGGCGAGGACGACGAGGACGTGCCGTTCGAGCAGAGCGAGGCGTTCGCCCGCGCCTCCGGCGCCGACCTGGTCGCCCTGCCCGCCACCGACCACATGGCCCTGATCACCCCCGGCACCGCGGCCTGGGCCGCCTGCCGCACCGCCGCCCTGACCCTGGCCCACCGCACCCGACCGTAGAACTCACGTCCCCCGACCGTTCGACACACGCGCCGCGAACGTAGGACACACGCGCGTGTCCTACGTTCAGAACGCGCGTGTCCTACGTTCAGAACGCGCGTGTCCTAGAGCGTTATTCAGAAGGTTGATCTTGGGGTGGCAGCGCAACAGCCCCGTCTGGGTAGGGTCGGTTTCCTCTCACAGAAGCTCGACCAAC
>NZ_JBSGBG010000004.1:0-244718 GCF_053601135.1 Actinosynnema sp. NPDC004786
GGTCGGAGCCGGCAGGCTTGGCGGGACGCTTTTCCCCGCCGGGCCTGCCGGCTACGGCCTGCCTGGGGTGCTCGTACGGGCCCCATGTCAAATCGGGCCGGACCCGCCCCCGGCACCCCGCCACAAACCCCACCCCGCCACAAACCCACCCCGCCCCCGGAACCCTCCGCACCCCACCAAACCCGCCCCCGGCACCCCCCTACCGCACCTCCTCCGCGTCAACCGCCCACTGCCGCTTCCGGTGCGCCATCACGAACCCGAACACCAACGCGCCACCCACCACCACCCCACCCACCGCCACCGCCGCGTTCCCGATCGCCCCGCCCACGAACGGCAGCACGAGCACCGCCAACCCGACCACCGCCGCCGTCCCCACGTCGGGCTCCACCCACCGCCACCGCTCCGCCCGGTCCAACCGCCGGTGCAGCTCGGCCGCGAACCCGCTCAACCCCGGGTGCGGGCTGAGCGTCAGGATCTCGTCGGCCAACGCCCGGCACTCCGCCGCCTGCCGCGCGCCCGTGACCACCAACGCGCCACCCGCCGCCACATCGCGCACCTCGGCGCTCCGCGCGGCCAACGCGATGGCCAGGTGCGTGCGCAGCACGTCGTCCGCGCGCGGCGACCCACCCCTCCCCAACTCGCCGCGCACGACCGCCACCGCCTCCGCCGCACCGGTCCCGCCCTCGCCCAACGCCCGCGTCAGCACACCCAGCGACCGGGCCAACCGCATCCGATCCGGTTCCGCGAATTCGGTCAGGTCGACGCGCGGGATGCGGGCGTCCAACCATTCCCGCACTTCACTCCACTCGTTCGGACCATTGACAGCCATCGCGGGTCCTCCGATTTACTCGCCGGAGCGTTGGTGTCCAGATCATCCCCGATGGCGAGGCGTCCGGTGGCCCCGGTGACTGCGAGAACCCCGATGGGTGCCCTCCCCCTCGCCCTGACCTACGCCGTCGCCTACCTGCTGGTCGCCGGCGCGGCGAGCTACCTGACCTTCGCCCCGCCGCCGACCCCACCGGCAGCCGCCGCCACACCGACCATCCCCTCAATCCCGACCACCACCGTCACCACCACCACTCAGACCCCAACCCCCACCCCAACCACCACCAATCCCTCAGACCTCCGACAAATCGAAGCACCGGGCGGCCTCACCACCACCATCCCGGCCACCTGGACCGTCGCCGAGGGCACCGTCACCACCACCCTGGTCGCCACCGACCCGACCTCTCCCCGCCGCGAGCTGCGACTGGGCGGCGCACCGGTCACCGACCCGGGCAAGACGCTCCTCGACCGCATCACCGAAGCCGCCACCGACCGCGAACGCGAACCCGGCCACCGCCGGGTGACGCTCACCGCCACCACGATCCGCGGCCACCCGGCCGTCACCTGGGAATTCGACGAGAACGCGTCCTCGGGCCCGAAACGCGTCGCCACCGCCTTCTGGGAAGCGAACGGCATCGAATACGTCCTGTACTCGGCCGGCCCACCGGAGGAGTGGGAACTCACCCGCTCGCGCCTCGCCCTGATGAGCGCTTCGGCGAAGCCCTAGCACGAGCGCCCGGACGTCACACCCGACGCGCCGTCGAGAACCGCGACCGCCACGCCAGGTCCGGGTGGTCCTCCACGTCGGTCAGCACCTTCCGCGCCCCCAGCAACGCGGGCACGATCGCCCCCTGCGTGTCGTCGTGCTCGATCGCCACGTGCCCGCCGGGCTTGAGCAACCGCGCCGCCACCCCCACCACGTGCCGGATCACGTCCAACCCGTCCTCACCACCGAACACGGCGTGCCGCGGGTCGTGCTCCGCCACCTCCGGCGGCACCTCGGTCCCGTCCGGCACGTACGGCGGGTTGCACAGCACCAGGTCCACCCGACCGTCGAGGTCGCTCAGCACGTCCACCGCCGTCACGTCACCGGCGTGCAGCGTGATCGGGGTGTCCCCCGCCGCCGCGCGGGCCTCCGCGTTGCGCCGCGCCCACGCCAACGCGCCGGGGTCGCGCTCCACCGCGTGCACGGAGGCGTGCGGCAACCGGTGCGCCGCCGCCAGCGCCAGCGCGCCCGAGCCCGTGCACAGGTCCACGACCACCGGCGCGTCCGCGCCGTCCACCGTGCACAGGCCCCATTCGAGCATCAGCTCGGTCTCCGGGCGCGGGATGAACACGCCCGGACCCACCTCCAGGTCCAGCCCGCCCAGGTGCGCCCACCCGGTGATGTGCTGCAACGGCACGCGCGTCATGCGCTGCCGCACGACCTTGTGCAGCGCGTCCACCACCGCCGGGTCGACCATCGGGATCAGCGGCAACCGCGACCGCTCGACGCCGAGCACGTGGGCGGCGAGCAGTTCCGCGTCGACTCGAGGGCTGTCGACACCCGCCGAGGCCAGCAGGCGTTCCGCTTCCATGATCGCCGGCCGCAGCGGGTGTCGAGTCATGCGCTCCAGGGTAGGGGCCTCAGAAGTTGATCATGTGTCCGGCCAGGCCGTGCACCGCTTCCTTGACCGCCTCGCCGAGCGTCGGGTGCGCGTGCACGTTGCGGGCCACCTCGTGCACCGTGAGGTCCCACTGCTGGGCCAGCGTCAGCTCCGGCAGCAGCTCCGTCACGTCCGGCCCGATCAGGTGACCGCCGAGCAGCTCGCCGTACTTGGCGTCGCTGATCAGCTTCACGAAACCGGCCGAGTCGCCGATGCCGTGGGCCTTGCCGTTCGCGGTGAACGGGAACTTCGCCACCCGGACGTCGAACCCGCGCTCGCGCGCCTGCGCCTCGGTCCACCCGAACGACGCGATCTGCGGCTGGCAGTACGTCGCCCGCGGGATCATCACGAAGTCCAGCTCCATGGTCTCCGCGCCCGCGATCGTCTCCGCCGCGATGATGCCCATGGACTCGGCGGCGTGGGCGAGCATCAGCTTCGCCGTCACGTCGCCGATCGCGAAGATGTTCTCCACGTTCGTGCGACCGCGCCCGTCGACCGCGATCGCGCCGCGCTCGGTGAGCCGGACCCCGGTCTTCTCCAGCCCGTAGCCCTCGACGCGCGGCTGGAAGCCGATGGCCTGGAGCACCTTGTCGGCCTCCAGCACCTCTTCCGCGCCGTCCTTCGACACCGTCACCCGCACCCGCGGGCCGGAGTCGTCGATGGACTCCACCCGGGTGGACGTGCGCACGTCGATCCCGAGCCGCTTGTACCGCTTGGCCAGCTCGGCCGACACCTCGGCGTCCTCCAGCGGCACCACCCGGTCGAGGAATTCGACGATGGTGACCTTCACGCCGTAGTTGTGCAGCACGTACGCGAACTCGACGCCGATCGCGCCCGCGCCGGCGATGACGATGCTCTCCGGCAGGTCCTGCGACAGGATCTGCTCCTCGTACGTCACCACCCGATCGGACAGCTTCGTCCCCGGCAGGAGGCGGGTCGTCGCGCCCGCCGCGATGATCGCGTGCGAGAACGTGACCGTCTCATCACCCACCTGGATGGTGTTCGCGTCGAGGAAGGTCCCCCGACCGTTGTACTCGGTGATGCCGTTCTTCTTCATGAGGAAGTGCACGCCCTTGACGCGCCCGTCCGCGACCTTCCGGCTGCGCTCGTAGGCGACGCCGTAGTCGAACTTCACCGAGCCGTCGACCTGGATGCCGTAGGTCTTCTGCTCGTGGGTGAACAGGTGCGCGAGCTCCGCGTTGCGCAGCAGCGCCTTGGACGGGATGCAGCCCACGTTCAGGCACACGCCGCCCCAGTAACGCTCCTCGATGACCGCCGTCTTCAGCCCGAGCTGGGCCGCCCGGATCGCGGCGACGTACCCGCCTGGCCCCGCACCGAGGACCACGACGTCAAAGTGTGCGCTCATGAACGACACATTAGGTGCCCAGTTGGTCGGACAAGAACTCAACGGTCCGACGCCACGCGTCCGCGCGGGCGGCGGCCGTGGCGGCCGGCGTGCCGCCCATCGCGAACCGCACGCCGGGCCCCGGCACCACCAGGTCCGTCACCGGTCGGTGCGGCGGCCCCGCGATCAGGTGTCCTGCCTCGGGGTACACCACGTGCTCGTGCCGGTGCCCGTGCCCGAGCCCGGTCAGCCGGCGCCAGGCGACCTCGCTGAGCGCCTCGGACGGCCACGACTCGTCCCGCCCGGATGAGAGCAGCAACACACCGCCCGCAATGCGCTCGACCGGGATCTCGACGTCCTCCGGGACGCCGTCGGAGAGGTCGAACGCCAGCCGCAGCGGCACCGGTTCGCCGTCGACCACGAGGCGGCGCAGCTCGTCCGGGGTCGAGTACGGCAGGTACGGCAGCGGCCTGCCCTGCCACGTCCACGACGCGGCCTCGTGCTCCAGCTTCCGCAGCAGCCGCGCGCCCGGTCCGATGCACTGCGTCACCACGCCGCTGCCGACCACGCTCACCACGGCCTTGACCTGCGGGAACGTCGCGCCGACCAGCAACGCCAGCTCACCGCCGCGCGAGCCGCCGACGACGCCGACCGCGCCGGCCCGCCCGCCCAGCCACTCCAGCGCGGCGCCGACGTACTCCAGCGGGATGTCGACCAGGTCGTCCGGGACGCCGGGCACGCCGAAGTAGGCCAGCGCGAGCGCCGCGAACCCGTGCCCGGCGAGCAGCGCGGCGTCGGCCTCGTGCAGCCCGCCCTCGGAACCGCCCAGCACCAGCACGCCGGGGTGCACCGCGTCGTCGTCGGGCTCGAACAGCACGCCGACCAGGCCGTTCTCGGCGACCTCGGTCCGCCGGACGCCGTCGGGCACGGCCGGTCGCTCCAGCTCCACCTTGCCGACGCCGACGACCTCGACCAGCGCGGGACCGGGCGGCTCGCCGGTCCGGGTCATCGACCAGAACAACCCCATCGGGTCGACGCCGGAGTAGTCGCCCTCGACGGGCGCGTGCCGGCCCAGGTCGACCACGCCGCGTTCGTCGGCCAGGAACACCGCGGACGAGGCCCGGTCGCCGGTCGACGCGCGGATCGTGACCCGCTCGTCGGGCGGCAGGTCGGTGACGCGGACCCGCACCTCGGCGTCGAGCGGGGCGCGCCGCGGGGTCACCAGGATTTCCGCCATCACGCACCCTCCGCTCGCCTCGGCCCGCCCGCCGGCGAGCGGTCACCCACCCCCCGGCTTACCCGCCGGCGAGCCGTTCCAGCCGCCGACGAGCCATCGCACGCCCGACCGCCCACGGGGCAGCCCGGTCGGCCCGCGGGCGCGCCTGCCCGGCCCGCCCACCGACAACCGGCCGCGGCTCACCCGCGGGCACCCCGGCACAGCCGCCGGCGAGCCGGTCTCCCCGCTCACCTGCCGGCGAGCCGGTCAGCCCGCCCGGCTCACCTGCCGGCGAGCCGGTCAGCCCGCCCGGCTTACCCGCCGGCGAGCCGTTCGGCTCGGTCGGCCGCGGCCAGGGCGTCCAGCACCGCGTCCAGGTCGCCGTCGAGCACCTGGTCCAGGTTATGGGCTTTGTACCCAACCCGGTGATCGGAGATGCGCGATTCCGGGAAGTTGTAGGTGCGGACCCGCTCGGAGCGGTCCACCGTGCGGATCTGCGAGCGCCGGGCGTCCGACGCCTCCTGCTGCTGCTTCTCCTCGGCCAGCGCGGTCAGCCGCGCCTGGAGCACCTGCATCGCGCGGGCCTTGTTCTGCAGCTGGCTGCGCTCGTTCTGGCAGGACACCACGATGCCGGTGGGCAGGTGGGTGATGCGCACCGCCGAGTCGGTCGTGTTGACGCTCTGCCCGCCCTTGCCGGACGAGCGGAAGACGTCCACGCGCAGGTCGTTCTCGTCGATCTCGATCTCGACGTCCTCGGTCTCCGGGAACACCAGGACGCCGGCCGCGGAGGTGTGGATGCGGCCCTGCGACTCGGTCACCGGCACCCGCTGCACGCGGTGCACGCCGCCCTCGTACTTCAGGCGCGACCACACGCCCTCGGGGCTGTCCGCGCGGCTCTTGATGGCCACCGTGACGTCCTTGTAGCCGCCCAGGTCGGAGTCGGTGCCGTCGAGCACTTCGGCTTTCCACCCGTGCCGTTCGGCGTACCGCAGGTACATGCGCAGCAGGTCGCCCGCGAACAGCGCGGACTCCTCGCCGCCCTCGCCGGACTTGATCTCCAGCACGACGTCCGCGCCGTCGTGCGGGTCGCGGGGCAGCAGCAGCTCGGTGAGCTTGGCCTCCAGCGCCGGGACGGCCTTGGCCAGCTCCTCGGCCTCCTCGGCGAACGCCGCATCCTCGGCGGCCAGCTCGCGGGCCGTCTCCAGGTCCGACTTCGCCTGCTCCAGCTCACGAGCGGTCTTCACGATCGGGGTCAGCTCGGCGTAGCGCTTGCCGAGCTTGCGCGCGCCCGCCTGGTCGGCGTGCACCGAGGGGTCGGCGAGCCTGGCTTCCAGCTCGGCGTGCTCGGCCAGCAGGGCGTCCAGCGTCACGGCGGTGCTCCGGTCTCAAGCGTCTCGGCGGCCGGCGGTCGGCCGCGGCGCGGTGGTGAGGGGTGGTCGACGGGGTGCGGAGACGACAACGGCGTCCACCCGCGATACGGGGTGGACGCCGTGGTGTCGGCTACTTGGCGCGCTTGCCGTAGCGGGCCTCGAAGCGCGCGACCCGACCACCGGTGTCGAGGATCTTCTGCTTGCCGGTGTAGAACGGGTGGCAGTTGGCGCAGATCTCGACGTGGATGGCGCCGGACGGCTTGGTGCTGCGGGTGGTGAAGGTGTTGCCACAGCCGCAGGTGACCTCGGTCGTCACGTACTCGGGGTGGATGCCGGTCTTCAACGTCTTGTCCCTTCCTAGGTGGCCGCCGGGTCCTCGTCGGATTCTTCGAGGTGAACCGGAGCCGGACTCGACCCGACAGTGTGCCAGATCGGCGGTCACCGACTGCAACGCGAGCCCGGCCCCCGTTGTTCCCGGTGGCGGGTGTCACAACCGCTCACCGATCGGGGTCGACCATTTGGCGCACGAGGTAACCGCTGAAATACAGAGAGCAGCGGACGGCGTTGCGCGGACGCCACACTGTGCCCCGTGTTCTGCACTGTCGGACGTCCACTCCCGTTATCCGCGTGGCTGGCCGTGCCGTTCCTGTTCAGCGCCGCCGTCCTGGGCCTCGTCGGGCTCGGCGGGCTGCTGATCGGGGTGCCCGGCGACCTCACCCTGTCGAGCCCCGTGTTCGGCGCGGGCGTCGCCGTCGGCGTCGCGGCGTCGACCGCCGTGCGGTGGACCGCCTCCTGGCAGCGGGTCTGGCTGCGCTGGCCCTACCTGGTCTCGGTGCTGGTCGCCGGGGTGCTGCTGGACGGCGTCCGGGTGCCCGTGCCCGCCGTCGTGGCCCTGGGCGTGCCCGTCACCGCGCTGCTGGTGGCCCGGTACTTCCTCGAACGCCGCCGCACGGCCGCGCTCGCCGAGGCGGGGCTGCTCTCCCCCACCCCGCCCTGCTGACCGGCCGCACCACCCGACCTGCCGGACCCACCGGCCGCCGGGCCGGCCGGACCGCACCGACCGCCAGGCCCGCCACAGCCCCGCCGGACCCCGCCAACCGGCCAACCACCGGACCCGCCGAACCCCGCCCGACCACCCCGCGGCCCCGGAACGCCCGAAGGCCCGCCCGGCGTGGCGCCGGACGGGCCTTCGGTGGTCGGGACCGGTCAGTCGTTGTCCGCGCCCGGGGTGGTCTTCGCCACCTGCATCAGGAACTCGATGTTCGTGCGGCTCTTGCGCAACCGGTCCAGCAGCAGGTCGATGGCCTGCTGGCTGTCCAGCGCGTGCAGCACCCGGCGCAGCTTGTGCATGACCGCCAGCTCGTCGGGCGAGAGCAGCAGGTCCTCCTTGCGGGTGCCGGACGAGTCCACGTCCACCGCCGGGAAGGTCCGCTTGTCCGCGATCTTGCGGTCGAGCTTCAGCTCCGCGTTGCCGGTGCCCTTGAACTCCTCGAAGATCACGCTGTCGCCCGCGGACCCGGTCTCGACCAGGGCCGTCGCGATGACGGTCAGCGAGCCGCCGCCCTCGATGTTGCGGGCCGCGCCGAGGAACCGCTTCGGCGGGTACAGGGCGGTCGAGTCGACACCACCGGACAGGATCCGGCCGCTCGCGGGGGCCGCGAGGTTGTAGGCACGGCCCAGGCGGGTGATCGAGTCCAGCAGCACGACCACGTCGTGACCCATCTCGACCAGGCGCTTCGCCCGCTCGATGGCCAGCTCCGAGATCGTGGTGTGGTCCGACGGCGGGCGGTCGAAGGTGGAGGCGATGACCTCGCCCTTCACCGACCGCTGCATGTCGGTGACCTCTTCCGGGCGCTCGTCCACCAGCACCACCATCAGGTGGCACTCGGGGTTGTTCTTGGTGATCGCGTTGGCGATCGCCTGGAGCACCGAGGTCTTGCCCGCCTTCGGCGGCGACACGACCAGGGCGCGCTGGCCCTTGCCGATCGGCATCACCAGGTCGATGACGCGCGTGGTGAGGATGTGCGGCTCGGTCTCCAACCGCAGGCGCTCGTTCGGGTACAGCGGCGTCAGCTTGGTGAAGTCCGGCCGGTTGCGGGACTCCTCCGGGTCGAGGCCGTTGATCTTGTCCACGCGCACCAGCGGGTTGAACTTCTGCCGCTGCTGCTCGCCGTCGCGCGGCTGCCGCACGGCGCCGATCAGGGCGTCGCCCCGGCGCAGCCCGTACTTGCGGACCAGCGACAACGACACGTAGACGTCGTTCGGCCCGGCCAGGTAGCCCGAGGTGCGGACGAACGCGTAGTTCTCCAGCACGTCGAGGATGCCGGCCACGGGCAGCAGGACGTCGTCCTCGCGCACCTCGGTGTCGGTGGCGGGACCGCCGTCGTCGCCCCGGCCGCCGCGCCGGCGGCGGTCGCGGAAGCGGCGACCGCGACGGCCGCCCTCCTCGTCGCCGTCGTCCTGGCCCTGCTGCCGGTTGCGGTTCTGGTCGCGGTCGCGGCCACCCCGGTCGCCGCGGTCGTCACGCCCGCCCCGGTCGCCGCGGTTGCCGCGGTCGCCCCGGTCCTGGCGCTGTTCGCGCTGCTCGGAGCGCTCCGACCGGTCGCCCCGGTCGGGCCGCTCGGCGCGCTCCTGGCGGCCGTCGCCCTGACGCCCGTCGCGGCCGTCGCCGCGATCGCCCGACCGCGTGTCGACCTGCGGCCGCTCGGCCTGCGGCTGGGCCTGCTGGCCGTCGGCCGCCGGCGACTCGGGGCTGCCCGCGGGGCGGTTGGCGGAACGGCGACGGCGGTTGCCCCGCCGGCCACCCTCCTCCTCCACGGGGCGGTCGGTCACGTCGAGCTGCTGCTGGGTCGGCTTCTCCACCGGCGCGGGGGCCTCGGCGGCCTGCTCCGCGACGGGGGCCTTCCCGACCACCGCCTTGGGGGCCTCGGCCTTCTTCTCGGCCTTGGGCGGCGTCGCGGCACTGCCCCGACCGGAGGTGCCGCCCTGCCGCTCCTTGATGGCGGCGATCAGGTCGCCCTTGCGGAGGCCGGCGGTGCCGGTGATGCCCAGCTGACCTGCGAGTTCACGGAGTTCGGCCAGCACCATTCCAGAGAGGCCCGCGCGCTTGCGCGGCGTGGCGCTGCCGTTCGAAGGGGTGGTCAGAGCGTTCTCCTCGGCTCCGGAACTGGCAGCGGGGTCGGGAGCAGCAGGAGCTTGGCTGCTCAGTACATCGGTGTTGGTCACACATGTCCTTCCTGACCGGAGCGCGCCTCCTACGCGCTCCAGCGGACCTGCCGTCCGACGGAATGCGGCGCGGCAGTTTCGTCCCGGTTCAGGCGGACCTGGCGACGGCGCGGAACGCGCACGAAAGCTGGAGTCCTCCGGTGCGGGACTTTCGGTCACACGGCGAGCGGGTGCCTTCCAGCGTCGGCCCCGTCCGTACGGCACAGAGCCAAGTCACTGGAGGAATGCGATCCGGAACGAACGTCCGGGCACCACACCGGCGCCCGTGCGCGCGGTGACTGATGGCCCCGAGGGTAGACGCCGGTCCGGCCGGGTGCAACAACCGGGGCACGGCGCGTCGCATCACTCAGCCGAGTGGCGCAACCCGCACTCCGGCCAGGTCGACCGGCACCCGCCGGGCCTCGAACCCCGCCAGGTCCACCCCGGGCGGCAGCACGCCGTCGGGTGGCAGGGCCAGGACCGTGGGTCCCGCGCCGGACACCGCGGCCGCCACCCCGGCCTCCCGCAACGCCCGCACCAGGCGCGTCGTCGCAGGCCAGGCGGGCTCCCGGTACGGCTCGTGCAGCCGGTCGTCCAACGCCTCCGGCAGCAGCGACGGGTCGGCGGCGAGGGCGTGCACGGCCAGCGCGGACCGGCCCGCGGCGAACGCGGCGTCCTCGTGCGGCACCTTCGACGGCAGCAGGCCGCGGGTGGTGTGCGTGGACGACTCCTCCGAGGGCACCAGCACGACCGGCGACACGCCGGGGTGCGGGTCCACGCGCACCGCGCGGTAGCGGTCACCGCGCGTCCACGCGATGACCACGCCGCCGAGCATGGCCGCCGCCGCGTTGTCGGCGTGGCCCTCGAACTCCGCGGCGAGTTGCAACGCGCTCGTGTCCGTCCCGCGACCGGCGAGGGCGAAACCGGCCGCCACGCCGGCCACGACCGCCGCCGCCGACGAGCCGAGGCCGCGCGCGTGCGGGATGCTGTTGCGGCACGTCAGCCGCAGGCCGGGCACGTAGAGGCCGACCAGCTCGCACGCCGCCCGGAACGCCCGCACGACCAGGTGGCGCTCGTCGGTGGGCACGTCCGCCGCGCCCTCGCCGGAGACCTCCACCGCCAGGCCGCCGCCGGTCACGGCGAACTCCAGCTCGTCGTGCACGCCCAGCGCCATGCCGAGCGCGTCGAACCCCGAGCCGAGGTTCGCCGTGGACCCGGGGACGGTGACGCGGACGGCGCGGACGGCCGGGGCCGTCACGCCAGCTCCAGGGCGGTCGCCACGGCGCCGGGGTCCACCGGGACCGGCTCCACCTCGGGCATGCCCAGCAGGGCCGTGTCGGGGTCCTTCAGGCCGTGCCCGGTGACCGTGCAGACGACCGTGGAGCCCCGCGGCAGCCGGCCGTCGGCGGCGGTGGCCAGCAGGCCCGCCACGCTGGTGGCGGACGCGGGCTCGACGAAGATGCCCTCGGTCGAGGCCAGCAGCCGGTACGCCTCCAGGATCTTCTCGTCCGTCACGGCCTCGAACAGCCCGCCGGACTCCTCCTTGGCGGCCACCGCGCCCGTCCAGGACGCCGGGCTGCCCACCCGGATGGCGGTCGCGATCGTCTCCGGGTTCGCCACCGGCTCGCCGAGCACCAGCGGCGCGGAGCCCGCGGCCTGGAACCCGAACATGCGGGGCGTGGCGTCGATCACGCCGTCGCGGTGGTAGTCGGAGTAGCCGCGCCAGTAGGCGGTGATGTTGCCCGCGTTGCCGACCGGCAGGCAGTGCACGTCCGGCGCGCGGCCGAGCACGTCGCAGATCTCCCACGCGGCGGTCTTCTGGCCGATCAGGCGCACCGGGTTGACCGAGTTGACCAGGGTGATCGGGTACTCGGTCGACGTCTTGGAGGCCAGCTCCAGGCAGTCGTCGAAGTTGCCGTCGATCTGCAGGATGCGCGCGCCGTGCGCGACGGCCTGGGCCAGCTTGCCCAGCGCGATCTTGCCGCGCGGCACGAGCACCGCGGCGGTCAGGCCCGCCTTGGCCGCGTAGGCGGCGGCGCTCGCGGAGGTGTTGCCGGTGGACGCGCAGATCACCGCCCGGATGCCGCTGGCCAGGGCGTGCGTCATGGCCACGGTCATGCCGCGGTCCTTGAACGAGCCGGTGGGGTTCGCGCCCTCGACCTTGACGTAGACCCGGCAGCCGGTCAGGTCCGACAGGTGCTCGGCGGCCACCAGCGGCGTGCCGCCCTCGTGGAGGGTGACGACCTCGGCGCCCTCGGGGAGTTCGATCCGGTCCGCGTACGCGTGGATGATGCCCGGCCACCCCGGTCGCGCGGTCGTCTGGTTGCCGGCTCCGCCGACGGTCGTCCGGTTGCCGGCTCCGCCAACGGTCGTCGGATTGTCGGCTCCGCCGACGGTCGCCTGGTGCGTCAACTCTCTTCGCCTTCCACCCGCATCACGCTGACCACTTCCCGAACCACGGGCAGCCCGCCGATTTTGTCCACGGTCGACCGCAGTGCCGCGTCGGTAGCGGCGTGGGTGACGATCACCAGGCTGGCGTCGTCGACCCGACCCTCCTGCCGCACCGCCGCGATGCTCACGTCGTGCTCCGCGAACACCGCAGCGACCTGCGACAACACGCCCGCCCGGTCGGCGACGTCGAGGCTGATGTGATAGCGCGTCGGGGTCTGCCCCATCGGCCGCACGGGCAGCGCCGCGTAGGCCGACTCGCGCGGACCGCGCCCGCGGTGCACCCGGTTGCGGGCCACCGCGACCAGGTCGCCGAGGACCGCGCTCGCGGTCGGCGCGCCGCCCGCGCCCTGGCCGTAGAACATCATCTCGCCGGCCGCGTCGGCCTCCACGAACACCGCGTTGAACGCGCCGTGCACGCTCGCCAGCGGGTGGGAGGCCGGGATCATCGCCGGGTGCACCCGCACCGAGATGCCCTCGCCGTCCTCGTGGGGCACCCGCTCGCAGATCGCGAGCAGCTTCACCGTGCGGCCCAGGGCCTTGGCGGCGGCGATGTCGGCGGCGCTGACCTGCGCGATGCCCTCGCGGTGCACGTCGGCGGCCGTGACCCGGCTGTGGAAGGCGAGCGAGGCGAGGATCGCGGCCTTGGACGCGGCGTCGAAGCCGTCCACGTCGGCCGTCGGGTCCGCCTCGGCGTACCCGAGCCGGGTCGCCTCCTCCAGGGTCTCGGCGTAGCTCGCGCCGGTCGAGTCCATGCCCGAGAGGATGAAGTTCGTGGTGCCGTTGACGATGCCCATCACCCGGGTGATGCGGTCGCCCGCCAGCGACTCGCGCAGCGGGCGCAGCAGCGGGATCGCGCCCGCCACCGCCGCCTCGAAGTACAGGTCGGCGCCGGAGGCGTCGGCGGCCTCGAACAGCTCGGCCGAGTGCTCGGCCAGCAGCGCCTTGTTCGCGGTCACCACGGACTTGCCCCTGCGCAGGGCGTCGAGCAGCAGCGTGCGCGCGGGCTCGATGCCGCCGATGACCTCGACGACCACGTCCACCTCGGGCCGCGACACGAGCGCCGCCGCGTCGGTGGTGAGCAGCTCCGCCGGCACCTCGCGGTGCTTGTTGGGCTTGCGCACCGCGATGCCCGCCAGCTCGACCGGCGCGCCCGCCCGCGCGGTGAGGTCGGCCGCCTGGTCGGTGAGCAGCCGGACCACCTCGGTGCCGACCGTGCCGCAGCCCAGCAGCGCGACCCTGATCGGTTCGACCTCGTGGCTTGCCACTTCTCATACCTCCAGGCGGAACAGGTCTTCCTCGGTCTCCCGGCGCAGCAGCAACCGGGACGTCCCGCCCTCGACCGCGGCGAGCGCGGGCCGGGGCAGCCGGTTGTAGCCGCTGGCCATGGAGTAGCAGTACGCGCCGGTCGCGGCCACGGCGATCAGGTCGCCGGGCGCGAGGTCGTCGGGCAGCCAGCAGTCGCGCACGACCACGTCGCCGGACTCGCAGTGCTTGCCGACGACGCGGCACAGCACCGGCCGGGAGTCCTCGCCGGCCGCCCGCGAGACCAGCTTGCAGTCGTAGACCGCGTCGTAGAGCGCGGTGCGGATGTTGTCGCTCATGCCGCCGTCCACGCTCACGTACCGGCGCACCACGCCCGCGTCGAGCTGGACGTCCTTGATGGTGCCCACCTCGTACAGCGTCACCGTGCCGGGTCCGACGATGGCGCGGCCCGGCTCGACCGCGATCTTCGGCACGGGCAGCTCGGCGTGCTCGCACTCCTTGGCCACGATGTTCTGCAGCTGCCTGGCCAGCTCGGCGGGCGGCGGCGGGTCGTCGTCGGGGGTGTAGGCGATGCCGAGGCCGCCGCCCAGGTCGACGGTCGTCACGTGGTCGAGCAGCGCGTCGCCGTGCTCGTCGCGCAGGTCGGCGAGCAGGCCGATGACCCGGCGCGCGGCGACCTCGAACCCGCTGGCGTCGAAGATCTGCGAGCCGATGTGGCTGTGCAGGCCGACCAGCCGCAGCCCTTCCGACTTGAGCACCCGGCGCGCCGCCTCGGCCGCGTCGCCGGAGGACAGCGAGAAGCCGAACTTCTGGTCCTCGTGCGCGGTGGCGATGAACTCGTGCGTGTGCGCCTCGACGCCCACCGTCACCCGGATCATCACCGGCTGCACCCGGCCGCGCTCGCGGGCGATCTGGTCCAGGCGGGCGATCTCGTAGAACGAGTCCAGCACGACCGCGCCCACCCCGGCCTCGACCGCGGCGGTCAGCTCGGCGACGGACTTGTTGTTGCCGTGCAGCGCGATCCGCTCCGCCGGGAACCGGGCGCGCAGCGCCACGGCCAGCTCGCCGCCGCTGGCCACGTCGATGCTCAGGCCCTCCTCGGCGACCCACCGGGCCACCGCGACGGACAGGAACGCCTTGGACGCGTAGTGGACCCGGGTCGGGTCGCCGAACGCCTCGGCGTGCTCGCGGCAGCGCGAGCGGAAGTCGGCCTCGTCCATCACGAACAGCGGGGTGCCGTGCTCCTGGGCGAGTTGGCGCACGTCCACGCCCGCCAGGCGCACCGCGCCGTCGGCGGCGCGCTCGGCGTTGCGCGGCCACACCTGCGGGTGCAGCGCGTCCAGCTCCGCCGCGGTGGAGGGGCGGTTGCCCGCCGTGTTGGCGGGGACGAGGACGTCGGCGTGCCGGGGACCGGCCGGGTGCGCGCGCATCACATGCGCTCCGGCGCGGTCACGCCCAGCAGCGCGAGGCCGTTGGCGAACACCTGGCGCGTGGCCGCGCACAGGCTCAGCCGGGCCCGGTGCAGCTCGGTCGTCTCCTCGTCGCCGCGGGGCAGCACCCGGCACGCCTCGTAGAACCGGTGGTAGGTGCCGGCCAGCTCCTCCAGGTACCGCGCCACGCGGTGCGGTTCGCGCAGCTCGCCGGCCGTGGCCACGACGCGGGGGAACTCGCCGAGGGTGCGGATCAGGTCGCCCTCGCGGTCGTGCACGAGCAGGTCTGCCGCGTCGCCCGGCGTGACGCCCAGGTCGGCGGCGTTGCGCAGCACGGACGACAGCCGGGCGTGCGCGTACTGCACGTAGAAGACGGGGTTGTCGTTGCTGCGCTTGCGCAGCAGGTCGAGGTCGATGTCCAGGGACGAGTCGACCGACGAGCGGGTCATGGCGTACCGGGCGGCGTCCACGCCGACCGCGTCCACCAGGTCCTGCATGGTGATCACGGTGCCCGCGCGCTTGCTCATCCGCACCGGCTTGCCGTCGCTGACCAGGTTCACCATCTGGCCGATCAGCACCTCGACCGACGCCGGGTCGTCGCCGAGCGCCGACGCGGCGGCCTTGAGCCTGCCGATGTAGCCGTGGTGGTCCGCGCCGAGCATGTAGATGCAGAGGTCGAAGCCGCGCGACCGTTTGTCGACCAGGTACGCGATGTCACCGGCGATGTACGCCGGGTCGCCGTCGCTCTTGATGACCACGCGGTCCTTGTCGTCGCCGAACTCGGTGGACCGCAGCCACCAGGCGCCGTTCTCGAAGTACAGCGCGCCGGAGTCCTTGAGCTGCTCGACGGCCTTGGTGACCGCGCCGGACCTGTGCAGCGAGTCCTCGTGGAAGAAGACGTCGAAGTCCGTGCCGAAGTCGTGCAGGTCCTTCTTGATCTCCTCGAACATGAGGCCGACGCCGATGCGGCGGAACACCTCGTGCGAGTCCTCCGCGCTCAGCGCGCCGGGCTCCTGCCGCAGCACCTCGGCGGCGATGTCGCTCACGTACCCGCCCGCGTAGCCGTCCTCCGGCGCGGGCTCGCCCTTCGCGGCGGCGATCAGGGACCGGACGAACCGGTCGATCTGCGCGCCCGCGTCGTTGAAGTAGTACTCCCGGGTGACCTCGCCGCCGTTCGCCGCGAGGATGCGGCCGAGCGCGTCGCCGACCGCGGCCCAGCGGGTGCCGCCCAGGTGGATGGGGCCGGTGGGGTTCGCCGAGACGAACTCCAGGTTGATGCGCGTGCCGGCGAGCTGCTCGCCGCGGCCGTACGCCTCGCCGGCCTTGAGCACGTCCCGCACGATCGCGCCCTGGGCGTCGGCGGCGAGCCGCAGGTTCAGGAAGCCCGGACCGGCCACCTCGACCGAGGAGATGGCGTCGGTGCCGGTCAGCGCCTCGGCCAGCCAGCCGGCCAGGTCGCGGGGCGGCACGCCGACCTTCTTGGCGGTCTGGAGGGCGAGGTTCGTGGCGTAGTCGCCGTGCTCGGGGTTGCGGGGGCGCTCGACCGTGACCGCTGTGGGCAGGGCGGCGGTATCGAGGCCGCGGGCGGACAGCACGTCCACGGCCGTCGCACGGACCAGTTCAGCGAGCGCAGCGGGAGTCACCCGACAAGTCTAGGGAAGCGTTCCCGCTGGTCTCGACCGGGATGCGCGTCCCGCGAAGTGGGATCGGCCACGGCGCGTGACCACCCGCTGTGACGGGCAGTTGACGGTGATCAGACACGGTGTCCCTACACTGGCCCGCGATATGGGGGTACGACGAGACTGAGGCGGACATGACCAGCGGCAAGAAGACGAAGGCCGCGCGCTCCAGCGTTGCGGCGGCGCGCTCCTCGGTGGTGGCCAAGAAGCCCAAGCCGTGGGGCACCATCATCGCGGTGGTGGCTGTGCTGGCGCTGGCCGGCACCGTGTTCGGGTACGCGTACAGCCAGATCGCCGACCAGAACGCGAAAGAGGAAGCGCTCGCCCAGTGGACTCCCTCCGAGGAGAACAAGGACCCCTCGGACAAGATCGAAGGCGTGGTCAAGGTCGAGTACTCGGCCGGCCGGCACGTCGACGCCACGCAGCGGGTCGCCTACGACCAGTCGCCGCCCTTCGGCGGTCCGCACGACAACGTGTGGGCCGACTGCACCGGCACGGTGTACGACAAGGCCGTGCGCAACGAGAACATGGTGCACCCGCTGGAGCACGGCGCGGTCTGGATCACGTACAACCCCGACCAGGTCACCGGTGACGCGCTGGAGAAGCTGAAGTCGCGCGCCGAGGGCAAGCCGTTCACGATGCTGTCGCCGTACCCCGGCCTCGACAAGCCGATCTCGCTGCAGTCGTGGGGCCACCAGCTCAAGCTGGAGAGCGCCGACGACGAGCGCATCGACCAGTTCATCCAGTCGCTGCGGCGCAACCAGTACACCTACCCCGAGGTCGGCGCGCCGTGCGACTCGACCGGCTTCGACGTGTCCAACCCGCCGCCGTTCGTGGCGGAGGCCCCGGGCGCGGACGCCATCCCGATGGACGGCGGCACCCCGGACGCGTCCGAGCCGACCGGCGACCCCTCCGCCGCGCCGCCCGCGAGCGGCGCCGACACGCCGGCCCCCACCACCACGGCCGGCAGCTGACCCCATGGTCGACACCGAGCAGCAGGACGCCACCCCCGGCACCGGTGGGGGTACCGCGACCAAGACCGTCGTCGTGGCGGTCGCGGTCGTGGCGGTCCTGCTGCTCGGCGCCGCCATCGGGCTGCTGATCAAGCTGCCCGGCTCCGACACCGCCGCGCCGCCGCCGCGCGACTCCGTCGACGTCGGGTTCACGCAGGACATGTCGGCCCACCACCTGCAAGGCGTGACGATGGCCAACATCGCGCGCGACAAGACCGCCGACCCGGCCGTCAAGCAGCTCGCGTTCGACATCTCCTCGACGCAGCTGGAGCAGGTCGGCCGGATGAAGGGCTGGCTGTTCCTCTGGGGCTACCCCGAGCAGTCGGCCGACGGCAGGCACATGTGGTGGATGACGCCCCGCTCCGGCACGAACGGCCACCCGGGCCACTCCGGGGCCGGGTCGGGCGACGGGGCCGCCGAGATGCCGGGCATGGCGACGCCGCAGGAGCTGAACAAGCTGCGGTCGCTCACCGGCATCGAGTTCGACGTGTACTTCCTCCAGCTGATGCTGCGCCACCACCAGGGCGGCGCGCCCATGGCGGAGTACGCCGCCGCGCACGCCGGCGAGTCGGTCGTGCGCACGCTCGCGGACAACATGCTCAAGTCCCAGACGAGCGAGAGCACGTACATGAAGGAGCTGCTGGCCGAACGCGGCGCGGCTCCCCTCCCGAGCTGAATCCCCTGACCGGGTGACACATTCCCGGTCTTGCGCTGTTCGGGTAGTTCAACGTTGAAGCGTTGTTTTCCGCGTGCGCCGGCATCTTCCCGGTCACTACCTTTCGACCTCGGCACGGCATCGCCGCGCCCCTGACCGCGGGTCAGGTTCGGGGGCCTTTTCTTCGTGGGCTCCACGTCGCGAGGAGAATGAATGATCAAGCGCATCGCGTCCGCGCTCGCCGCCGTCGTGGCGGCGGCCGGCCTGTTGTTCGTCGCGCAGCCGACCGCACTGGCCAGCAACGGCAGCAGCAACGGCTGCACCTACCTGTTCGTGGAATACACGTCGAGCGGCAGCACGCGTTACATCAACTACGCCACGGCGTCGAACACGTGCGGCACCTACTGGGGGTTCCACGAGATCGGCGGGGTCACCGGCCCGACGCAGAACCAGGGCAGCTTCACCCGTTACTACGGCAACGTGGCCGTGCAGGCGGGCGGCTACATCTGCGCGACGAGCTGGCGGCACATCGGCGGCTCCACGTTCGAGCGCGTGGGCGCGCCCTGCACCCTGATCGCCTGACGGGGTGACTTCCGCCTGCCGATGTCCCGCGTGCGGGACATCGGCAGGCGGCATTCACGCCGCGCATTCATCTCGGATTCCCGTCAATGGCGATCGCCCCCAGGGGAATGTGCGCGGACGAATCAGGCGATCAATGGCCCTGTTCACCGCGCTGGCGCTGCCGCCACCGGCGCCACCGGCACGAGCGCGGTCGCGGACGAGCGGGCGGGCAGCGGCGAGTCCGTGCACGGCCGGGCGGTGGGCCCGGACGGCGCACCCGTACCACGGCGAGAGCCGGAAGCGTGACCACGCCTGCGCCCAGGCGGTCGACTTCACCACCGGCAGCCCACCCCGGTTCGACGGCTACCTCGGCCACCTGCCGGCGCGCCCAGGCGAGTTGCACCCATGTGTGTTACACGGGGCAGGTGTTTGCGGGCGCGGCACCTGCCCCGTGCCACGGTCGAAAGGGGACCACGTCCCCCGTACTCCCCTCTCGACTCCCCTTCTCACTGCGAAAGGACACACACCCTCCAGGAGGAGGTACGGTCACGCTACGTCCTTACCGGCGAGTTCGCTCCTACGACTTTCGAGTGAATCAGCAGGTGAGAGTCGCTCGACTACTGGTCGCTGCGTCACGTGCCGCGACGGTCGAACACCAGCTCGCGCGCCGACCGCAACCCGATCTCGATCGCGCCGCCGAGCACCGCGGCGTCGCCCAGCTCCCCCGCCACGATCCGCGGCACGAGCGGCGTCATCCGCCGCAGCGCGGCCTCCAGGGGCTCCTGCAACAGGTCGGTGTTGCTGCCGATGCCGCCGCCGAGCACCACCAGCTCGGGGTCGACCACCGCCACCACCGACGCGACCACGAACGCCAGCCGCTCGGCCTCGTCGCGCACGGCCAGCAGCGCCCGCCCGTCACCGGCCTTCGCGGCGGCGAACACGTCGCGCGCCGACCGCGCGGGCAGGCCGCGCTGCTTCGCCAGCGCCACCACGGACTCCGCCGCCGCGGCCGCCTCGACCTGGCCGCGCTGCCGTCCGTCCTCCTCGGACTGGCCGGTGTAGGGCAGGTACCCGACCTCGCCCGCCGCGCCGTGCGCGCCGCGGAACAGCCGGCCGTCCACCACGATCCCCATGCCGATCCCGGTGCCGACGGTGACGCACACGAACACGTCCGCGCCCCGCGCCGCGCCCTGGGCCTGCTCCCCCACGGCGGCCAGGTTGGCGTCGTTCTCCACCACCAGGCCCGCGCCGAGGGCGGCCTCCAGGTCGTCCAGCAGGCCGGGCCGCTCCCAGCCGGGCAGGTTCGGCGCGTGGTGCAGGGTCCGGTCGCGCGGGTCGGGCACGCCGGGCGTGCCGACCACCTTGACCACCATGTCGTCCAGCGACAGCCCGGCGTCGGCCGCGGTCCGCTCCGCCAACTCCCGCACCGTGCGGACCAGCGCCGTCGCCGACCGGCACCGGTTGCGCTCGTCCACCCGCGCGATCACCGAGCCGGCCAGGTCCGCCACCGCCGCCCGGATCCGCTGCCCGCCGATGTCCACGCCCAGCACGTGCCCGGCGGCGGGGTTCGGCTCGTAGACCACGGCCGACCGCCCCGGGCCGGCCGACGTGCGGCCGATGGGCCGGACCAGGCCGTGCTGCTCCAGGTCGAGCAGCGCCTGGCCCACGGTCGGCTTGGACAACCCGGTGTCCCGGGCGATCTGCGGCCTGGTCGCCGGACCGCCGTCCCGCAGCCGGTCGAGCACCGCGCGCTGGTTCAGCACGCGCATCCCCGCGGGGGTGCCCACCGGGGGCGGGTTCCGGGCCGTCACAGCGAGTGAGTGTAGATCGCCCGGAGCAGCACCCGGACAGGTCTGCGGACAAGATTCCCGACCCCACTTGACAACGATGTCAGCTACCCCTTTGCTTCGCTAAAGATCGGGTTGTCCGGGTGAAAGGCGTGCGCAATGGGGCACATGCGGGTCAGGAGATCGCTGGCGGTGGTCTCGACCATCGCACTCGCGGTGGGGAGCGTGGGAGGCTGGTCGTCCGCGACCGCCGCACCGGGGGAGCCAGCCGTGAGCGAGACGCTCTTCGCCACCTCGTTCGAGGACGGGCAGCCCCAGCCGACGTGGGTGAACACCGTCGAGACGGGCCCGGACGGCACGCCGAGGACGTCCGGCGTCAACGGCTCGGACTCCACCGGCATCCCCGGCAACGTCACCGACCGCGTGGTCGACGTGGCCGCCAACTCGGAGAACTCCGGGTCCGGCGAGGTCAAGGAGAACCTGGTCGACGGCAACGTGGCGTCGAAGTGGCTCACCTTCACCCGCACCGGCTGGGTGCGGTTCACCTTCGCCGAGCCGGTCGCGGTCAAGCGCTACGCGCTGTCCTCGGCCAACGACGCGCCCGAGCGCGACCCGAAGGACTGGACCCTGCGCGGCTCCAACGACGGCAGCACGTGGACGCCGGTCGACGCCCGCGCCGGCGAGGTCTTCACCGAGCGGTTCCAGACCAAGACCTACGACACCGCGAACACCGGGGCGTTCAAGCACTACCAGCTCGACATCACCGCCAACGCGGGCGGCGTCGACCTCGTCCAGCTCGCCGAGGTGCAGTTCTCCGACGGCTCCACCACGCCGCCCGCGCAACACATGCGCACCACCGCGGGCAAGGGCGCCAACGGCGGCTACAACGCCAAGGCGGGCGCGGGCTTCACCGGCGTGCGGGCGTTGCGGTACCAGGGGACGCACGTCGCCGAGGGGCGCGGCTACTCGTACAACAAGGTCTTCGAGGTCGACATCCCGGTCACGCCGACCACCGAGCTGTCCTACCTGATCTTCCCGTCGTTCACCACGGACGACCTGAACTACCCTGCCACGTTCGTCTCGGTGGACCTCGCGTTCGCCGACGGCACCTACCTCAGCGACCTGGGCGCGCGCGACCAGCACGGGTTCGAGCTGTCACCGCGCGGCCAGGGCGCGGCGAAGTCGCTCTACACCAACCAGTGGAACCGCGTGGCGTCCGTCATCGGCTCGGTGGCCGCGGGCAAGACGGTCAAGCGGATCCTGCTGGCCTACGACAACCCCGGGGGTCCGGCCGGGTTCAACGGCTGGGTGGACGACATCGCGGTGAAGTCCGCGCCCGTCGTGGTCGAGCGCCCGCGCCCGTCGGACTGGGTGCTGACCACCCGGGGCACCAACTCCAGCGGTTCGTTCTCGCGCGGCAACAACTTCCCGGCCACCGCCGTGCCGCACGGCTTCAACTTCTGGTCGCCCATGACGAACGCGGGCTCGATCAGCTGGCTCTACGAGTACGCCAAGACCAACAACCGGGACAACCTGCCGACGGTGCAGGCGTTCACCGCGAGCCACGAGCCGAGCCCGTGGATGGGCGACCGGCAGACGTTCCAGGTGATGCCGTCCACCGGCACGCCGACCGCCGACCGGGCCGTGCGCGCGCTGCCGTTCAAGCACGAGAACGAGACCGCGCGGGCGCACTACTACGGCGTGCGGTTCGAGAACGGGATGCGCACCGAGATCGCCCCGACCGACCACGCGGCGGTGTTCCGCTTCACGTTCGTGGACGACACGTCCAACCTGGTGTTCGACAACGTCAACAACGGCGGCGGGCTCACGCTGGACCCGGCGACCGGTGTGGTGACGGGCTTCTCGGACGTCAAGAGCGGCCTGTCCACCGGCGCGACCAGGCTGTTCGTGTACGGCGTCGTGGACAAGCCGGTGACGGGGTCCGGCCGGCTGACCGGCGTGGGCCGGGACAACGTGGCCGGCTACTTCCGGTTCGACACGTCCGGCGACAAGACCGTGACGATGAAGATCGCGACGTCGTTGCTCGGCGTCGACCAGGCGCGGCGCAACCTGGAGCTGGAGGTGTCCCCTTCGGACACGTTCGAGTCGGTCCGCGACCGCGCGCAGCAGGCGTGGGACCGGGTGCTCGGCGTGGTCGAGGTGGAGGGGGCCACGGAGGACCAGCTCACCACGCTCTACTCGAACCTCTACCGGCTCTACCTGTACCCGAACTCCGGCTTCGAGAACACCGGCACCGCCGACGCGCCCCGGTACCAGTACGCCTCCCCCGTGCAGCCCGCCGGCGCGTCCACGCCGACGCGGACCGGGGCGAAGGTCGTGGACGGCAAGATCTACGTCAACAACGGGTTCTGGGACACCTACCGGACCACGTGGCCCGCGTACAGCCTGCTGACGCCGACGAAGGCGGCCGAACTGGCGGACGGGTTCGTGCAGCAGTACCGCGACGGCGGGTGGATCTCGCGCTGGTCGTCGCCCGGTTACGCGAACCTGATGACCGGCACCAGCTCGGACGTGGCGTTCGCGGACGCGTTCGTGAAGGGCGTCGACCTGCCCGACGCCATGGCCGCGTTCGACGCGGCGGTGAAGAACGCGACGGTCGCGCCGCCGAACGCGGGCGTCGGCCGCAAGGGCCTGGACACCTCGATCTTCACCGGCTACACGTCCACCGCCACCGGCGAGGGCATGTCGTGGGCGATCGAGGGCTACGTCAACGACTACGGCATCGCGAACATGGCCAAGGCGCTGCACGAGCGGACCGGCGACGCGCAGTACGAGGCGGCGTACGAGTACTTCGCCAACCGCGCGCGGAACTACGTCCACATGTTCGACCCGAACACGGGCTTCTTCCAGGGCCGCAACCCGGACGGCACGTGGCGCGCCTCGCCGGAGGAGTACGACCCGCGCGAGTGGGGCCACGACTACACCGAGACCGACGGCTGGAACATGGCGTTCTCCGTGCCGCACGACGGCCAGGGCCTGGCCAACCTGTACGGCGGCCGGGAGGGGCTCGCGAAGAAGCTGGACGAGTTCTTCGCCACGCCGGAGACGGCGAAGTTCCCCGGCTCGTACGGCGGCGTGATCCACGAGATGACCGAGGCGCGCGACGTGCGGATGGGTCAGCTCGGGCACTCCAACCAGGTGTCGCACCACATCGCGTACATGTACGACTACGCCGGTCAGCCGTGGAAGACGCAGGAGAAGGTCCGCGAGATCCTGTCCCGGCTGTACCTGGGCAGCGAGATCGGCCAGGGCTACCCCGGCGACGAGGACAACGGCGAGCAGTCGGCGTGGTGGCTGTTCAGCGCGATGGGCTTCTACCCGCTGCAGATGGGCAACGACTCGTACGCGATCGGGTCGCCGCTGTTCAAGAAGCTGACCGTGCACCTGGAGAACGGGCGCACGCTCGTGGTCAACGCGCCCGCGAACTCGGCGGGGAACGTCTACGTGCAGTCGTTGAAGGTCAACGGCAAGAAGTGGGACAAGGCGCACCTGCCGCACGCGGAGATCGCGGGCGGCGGCGTGCTGGACTTCGAGATGGGGTCCGCGCCGTCGCGCTGGGCCACCGGTCCGGACGCCGCGCCGCCGTCGTTGACCACCGGTTCCGCGCCTCCCGCGCCGCTGCGCGACGTGACGCTGCTCGGGACCGTGACCGGCGCTCCGGCGGCCGTCGTGGACAACACCTCGCAGACCTCCGGCGCGCTGTCGTGGCTGCAGGTGGACCTGCCGTCGAAGAAGGAGAGCGCCACGTTCTACACGCTCACCTCGGGCAAGGCCGCGGGCGACCCGTCGTCGTGGGTGCTCAAGGGCTCCTACGACGGGAAGACCTGGTTCACCGCGGACGAGCGCTCGGGCGAGGCGTTCCCGTGGCGGCAGCAGACGCGGGCGTTCAAGATCGCCCGGCCGGGGCACTACCAGCACTACCGGCTGGAGTTCCCCGGTTCGGTGACCGTGGCCGAGGTCGAGCTGCTGGCCGAGCCGTTCGTGACGTGCACGGCGTCGGTGACCGGCGAGCACGCCGGGCCGTTGCGCGTGCGGTCGGGCGTGACGTGCGTGGACGGCGCTTCGGTGACGGGCCCGGTGACGGTGTCGGAGGGCGCGTCGCTGTACGTGTTCGGCGGCGAGCTGGGCGGCCCGGTGACCGCCACCGGCGCGGCGGCCGTCGTGCTGGTGGAGACGTCGGTCGGCGGTCCGGTGAACGTGACCGGCACGTCCGGTGAGGTGTCACTGGAACGAGTGACGGTGGACGGGCCGGTGCGGCTGGTGGACAACAAGGGCGGCACGCTCGTCGCCGGCAACACCGTCGGCGGGCCGCTGTCGTGCACGGGCGCCGAGCCGGCGCCGGTGGACAACGGGGTCGCGAACCAGGTGCGCGGGCCCAAGACGGGTCAGTGCGCCAGGATGTAGGCGCTCACCAGGGGATTTCGCGGCACCGGCGCGCGGAATCCCCTGGTTCGACCTGGAGCGTGGCGTGCTCGATGTGGTAGCGCTGGGCCAGCAACGCCTGGGCCGCGCGCAGCACCTCGGCCGGGTCGGCGTCGTCCGCGGTGGTGAGGTGCGCGGAAGCGACCTCCATGCCCGAGGTGAGCGTCCACACGTGCAGGTCGTGCGCCTCGGCCACGCCCGGCAGCCGGCCCAGGTCGGACTTCATCTCCGCGACGTCGAGGCGGTCGGGCGCGTGCTGGAAGAGGATGCGCAGCGCGCTCGCCGCCAGCTTGTACGTGCGGGGTAGGACGAACAGGCCGATCGCGACACCCATGATCGGGTCGGCGTACCGCCAGCCGAACAGCAACGTGACCGCGCCGCTGATCAGCACACCGACCGACCCGATGAGGTCCGCCAGGACTTCGAGGTACGCGCCGCGGACGTTGATGCTCTCCTTCGCGCCCTCGCGGAGCATCAGGAACGAGACGACGTTGGCGAGCAGGCCGCCCGCCGAGACGAGGACGACCGGCAGACCGGGCACCTCGGGCGGGTTCCCGAAGCGGCCGACGGCCTCGAACACGACGTAACCGGCCACACCGAACAGCAGCACGGCGTTGGCCAACGCCGCCAACACCTCCGCCCGGTACAGGCCGAACGTGCGGCTGCCCCCCGTGGGCGCCCGGCGGGCCAGCATGATCGCCGCCAACGCCATCCCGACGCCCAGGACGTCGGTGAGCATGTGGGCCGCGTCGGAGATGAGGGCCAACGAGCCGGTGAGGACGCCGACAACCCCCTCCGCCGCCATGAAGACCGCGCCGATGGCGAAGGCGACCCACAGTCGGCCGAGGTGCTTGGCGCTCCCCGACGACACTCCGTGGCCGTGTCCGTGACCCATGAGTCGGAACATATAGTCATATGCGCATGAATGCAACTTCGGGCACCACCCCTGCCCGCACCGTCCCACCGAGCGGACCGCCGCCCACCGTGACGGGTACCACAACGCGAGCGCCCATCACCTGCGATGGTCGCTCGTCCGGCGGCACCGGGGTAGTGCACCACCGTGCCCACCTTCGGCCAAACCACCCCCCACACCCGCCGGACAACCGGAAAGCCGCAGCTCACCCCCTACCCGCCACCCTTGCGGGTAGGGGGTGAAATCGCCTCGCGGGCATGCGCTAAGCTTCCACCCGTAGCTGCGGCCCCCGTAGCTCAGGGGATAGAGCACCGCCCTCCGGAGGCGGGTGCGCAGGTTCGAATCCTGCCGGGGGCACATCGTTCCACCAGCACAAAAAGGCCCTTGACCAGCGCAAAGCCGGTCAAGGGCCTTCGTCGTCTGTCCGGCCGTGTCCGGCGAAGTCCGGCCGTCTACGGGTGTCCGGGCCAAATACGGGCCAAAGTTTGGGTTAGCCCGGTCGGTGTCCCAGAGCGGCCTCCACTCGCTGCCGGACCGCCACAGCCTCCCCGTCCAAGCACTTGGCGTAGATCTTCAGCAGCACCTCCACCGAGTGCCCCGCCCACTCCGCGACGGTCACCGCGGGTACTCCCCCGTTGAGCCACGTCGACACCGCCGCGTGCCGCAGGTCGTACGGCGTGCCCGCCAGCGGCGTGGCAGCAACCTCCGGCGTGAAGACCTCGGCCCGTGCACGCTGCCAGGCCCGGACGATGGTCAGCTTCGGCAGCTCCTGGCCGTTGCGCTCCCCGGTGAACAGCCGACCGTCCGCCGCCGTGCCGAACTGCCGGACATGGGAGTGCAGCAGCGCCGTCAACTCCGGCGGACACGGCACCGTGCGCGTCTCCCCCCGCGCCCGCTGCTTGAGCTGCCGCCGGTCGCGGTTCGCCCCGCTGTCGGTCCACTCCTTGCCCGCGTGCGGCTCGGCCGTGTCGATGGTCAGCTCCCCCCACCCCTCGGCCGGCAGGGACAGGTTGTGCTTGGCCAACGCAACGGCTTCCTCCGGCCGCAGGGCGGCGAAGTACAGGCACCCGAAGAACGCCACCAGGCGCGGCCCGCTGCGCTGCTGCGTGCCCACAGCGGCCAGCAGCGTCCGGGCTTGCACCGGGTTGGCCACCGACCGCCGGTCCACCGCGTGCACGGTCTTGGGTGCCGTCCACTTCAACGCGGGAATCGGGTTCCTGGTCAGCAACTTCCGCTCCACGGCGTACTCCATCGCGGTGGACAGGATCTTGCGGCGGCGGTTGACCACGCTGGGCGCGTAGGGCCGACCGTCCAGGCGGACCGTGAGCGCGTCGAGCACCGGCCGCAGGACTTCGGGCTTGGCCAGTGCCGCCACCGGCCGTGTGTGCCGTTCGACCCACCGCAGCGCCGCCGCGACCTCCGCCGGCTGGTTCGGGTCGTTGCGGCGGTTGGTGTTGAACGCCCACCGGCACAGCGCCGACCGGATCAGCTTGTCGTCCGGCTTACCCCGTTCGGTGGTGAAAAGGGCGGCTGAAACAGCCGTCAGCGCCTCAGCGTTCGTACGGCGGGTGGTGGCTGCCGCACGTGGCCACTTCATGTCCACGAACGCACACGCGAACTCGTACCAGGACATGTCCCGTTGTTCGCGCCGCATCGAGATCGGCAAGCCGGTGTCCACGTCGAACGCCTCACCGCGTCGAGCCGCGGTGACCAGCTCGGCCCGGAAGCTCTCGGCGAGCGCCTTCGCCCGGAACCCCTCGCGTCGCCGCTTCCCCGCCGCCATCCACCGGACGTAGTAAGTGGTCGTCCGCTTGCCCTTGTAGACCTCGTTCTGGAGAATCCGCACGTCATAGGTGGTGCTCATCAAGCCGCCACCTCCAAGGCGTCGTACCAGGCTTTGACGTCCGCGCGGTCGATGCGCAACTTCCCGTTGGGGAGCTTCCGGACGCGTGGTGCCCGCCTCTTGGCCTTCCAGTCGTAGAAAGTGGACCGGGAAATCCCCATCTCCTCGCAGAACTCATCGACGGTGAGCCAGGTGCGTGGTGCGCTCATCGCGGTAGCCTTTCGTGCGTGCTGGCGGGCCAGGGTGGGACAGTGCGCGGGACACCTGTCCCACCTCGAAACAGCAGGTCAGAGCAGGTGGCGGGACAGGTGGGACAGGTGGGACAGCTCCTGGTCGGTGGGCTGTCCCACCTCGGTCACAGCAGCGGCGCGAAGTAGCGGCTGGTGGCGTCCTTGGTGAGCTGCCCGGCGTCGTGCATCCGAGCGCAGGTCTTGCGGACGGTCCCGGCGTCCAGGCCGGTGCCGGTGGCGATCTGCGCGGGTGTGCTGCCGCTGGTCTCGCGCAGGTAGCGCAGGATGACGGCGCGGGTGTCGCCGATGGTGTGGTCGATGGCGGGGCCGTCGAGCATGGTCCACGAGCCGTTGTCGGGGTTGAAGCTCAGCGCGTGGTCGGCTTCCTCCACGTCGCGGCCGGTGATGTGCAGGACGCCATCGGCGTTGTTGCGCCCACGTTCGAGCACCAGCACCGCGTCGGCCGCGCCCGCGATGCCGTTGGTTCCTGACACGGTGGCCAGGAAGTCCTCGTGCGTGGCCTTGCGGACGTGGTGGACCAGCACGACGGACACCCCGAAGTGGTCGGCGATGCGCTTGGCGCGGCCAACCGCGAGATAGTCCGCGTCGTACTGCTGGACGTTGCCCGGTTCGGTGCCGCGCACCTTGGCGAACACGTCGATGACCACCAGGCGGGCGGCCGGGTTGCCGCGCAGCCATCCGGCGATGGCCGTATCGCCGCCCTGCGGCAACGGCGGGCAGTGGGTGGCCAGGGTGAGCAGGTGCGGTGCGGCCTGGTTGCCGAGCATCTTTCCCATGCGGGTCTTGAGCCGCCGTGCGGTGTCCTCCAATGCCAGGTACAGCACCGGGGCGGCGGGGCCGGTGTCGATACTGCCGAACGCGGGTCGACCGGACGCGATCGACAGCCCCAAGCCCAGCGACATCCAGGACTTGCCGACCTTGGGCGGTCCGGCCAGCAGCGTCACGCCTTCGCAGAGCACCCCGGGCACTGCCCACTTCGGGTCCGGGAAGTCGGCGGCCATGAGCTTGTCGGCGGTCCAGGCGTCGGCGAACGGGTCGGGGTCCGCCTGCGGCGTGGTGGTCATGGTGGTGGTCGCTTCCTCGCGGTCCGGCGCGGCAGGCGGGGTCATGCGGCGACTCGTCGTGGTCGTCGGGCACCGTCGCGCAGACCGCTGGTGATGGTCTGTTGGGCGGTGTTGTGGGTGTAGGCGTTGACGGCGACGTGCCCGGCGCAGGCGTGGGTGAGCACATCGCGTACCTCGTCCTCGGTGAGCGCTCCTCCGGCGACGAGCTGACCGAGGGCTTGGGCGGCGCAGTAGAGGGCGAAGTTGCGCTGCCCGCCCACCGCGCCTTCCACACGCGCCACCTCGGCAGCGATGGCGGCGCGCAGGTATCGACTACGCCGGTCTCCCGACGACGTCCGAAGCGCGACCGGTGCGACCGGGGCCGGTGGCAGCGGCGCGGGACGCAGCAGTTCGGCCAACCAGTCCGGCAGTACGGGCACGGCCGCGTTGTCGGTGATCTCGTAACGCCGACCGCCGATCGTGGAGCCGGGAGCGACGACGTAGCCGCCGTGCGCGCGGGTGTCGATCAAGCGGCCGAGCCTGCCCGTCGTGTTGCGGTACTCGACACCCGTGGGCGCTCCGAAGTACAGGTGTACCCCACCTGACGGCGTGGTGACCGTGCGGGTGTCGACCGGCAAGGGCTGGTCGTGCTCGTCCGCCAATAGGGCCAACACTTCCAAGCCGTGCCGGAAGCCGTCCGGATCGGGCTTGTCCGGCTTGGCCACGTCGAGGTCCACCACGACCAGTCCGGCGGGACCGGTGGCGAGGCCGATGTTGTAGGCGGGGCCGTGGGTCCAGCACCGGCGCACGCGGCCGGGGTCGGTGGTTGCGCGCTGTTCCCAGTTCCTGATGGCGGGCTGCTTCCCACCGGGCACCAGCGGGAACACGGGATAGCCGCACGCGGCCATGTATTGCGCGGCGGCCAGCAACTCGGGGGAAAAGTCAGTTGGCATGACACTGAGTCCCTTCGGTGGATGGTGGGTCGCGCCGGGGACGGTGGCTGGTCACGTCCCCGGCGCGACCGGACCCGCGGTGGCGCGGTCAGCGGCGATGCGGCCTGCCGGTGGTCAGGCGGGGTGGCCGAGGGATCGGGCGACGGCGCGGACGAGGAACTCGGCTGCGGGTGGGGTGACGCCGTTGCCGAGTTGCTTGACCCGTTCGCGCTTGTTGCCGGTGACGATGTAGTCGGGGGTGAACGCCATGGCGGCCTGGATCTCCGGGACGGTGAGCATGCGGAAGGTGCAGTCCTCCACCCGTGGTGGCATGTCCGACCAGCCGACGAGGGATTGGTGTCCGGTGGTGGTCAGCGTCCGCATTGGTTCGTGGACCGGGGTGGAGAGGTAGGCGTCGTGACCGCGGGCGGTGTTGTGGCGCACGAGCATGTGGTGGTTGCCGTTGGCCGTGACGGTGGCCAGCGGTTCGCGGACGTCGCGTGCCGTGCTGCCGCCGCCGCGCAGTTCGGCGATGAACGCCAGCCCGTAGCGGTCGAGGGTGGTCAGGGTGCCGATCGGCCGGTCGGCGGGGTGCGCGATGTCGGCGGTGGAGTAGTACGGCACGACCAGCGCGGACTCGTGCCGCGTGGTCTGCGTGCGCATCGGTGCCGACACCGGCGCGGCGGCGTTGCCGGGCCGCCCTTCGACCGGCACGATCAGGCCCTCGTTCTCCCGGGTCGTGCGGGCGCGGAACGGCATCGACACCGGTTGGGCGTCCTCGTTCCACGTCCCGCCCGAGGGCACGAGCTGAGGCAGGCCGTACCGGGTGAGGCCGGCCTGGATCCGCGCGAGGGTCTTGGCCGACAGCGGCTTGGCCCGGTCGGCGATGCGCTCCCCCGGCGTTGCCCAGTCGATCGCGGACGCGGCGGGCAGCGCGTACGGCTCGACCGGCCGGCCGCAGCCCGACGTGGTGCACACGTACACGTACTGCGCCCGGTAGCGGCCCCACCGCGCCGCCGGCCAGGACTTCGACCGGGGCTTGAACGCCTGCCGGGTCTCCACCTCGCGGCCGCAGGTGTCGCACCACCCGGGCGGGCGCACCGCCAGGTCGGGTGCGGGGTTGCCCTTGCGCCAGAACACCACGTACATCCGGTCGCGGCTCTGCGGCGCGCGGGGCGCGGCGATGGCGGGGGCGTGCATCGAGTTGAGGTAGACGATGTGGTGGTCGTAGCCGTAGGAGTCCATGGCCATCAGCCACGCCCGGAACGGTGGCCAGGCGGCGGCGTCGACCACGTTCTCCACGATCACCGCGTCGTAGCGGTGCGCCTCGGCGAACCGCGGCACGTCCCACATCGTCGCCCGCGACCGTTCGGCCACGTGGTCGGGCACGGTGTCGCCGAACAGGTCCGGCCCGGACGGGGCGCGCTTGCGGCCCTTGGCGACGCTGTGGTTGGTGCACTCCGGCGACGCCCACAGGATGTTCGACCGGCGGTAGCGACGCGGCTCCACCTGGGAGATGTCGGCGCAGTCGTGCGCGCAGAACGGGAAGTTGGCGGCGTGGGTCTCGATGGCGCGCGGCGAGTGGTTCGCCGCCATCACCAACTCGACACCGGGGACGGCGGTGGCACCGAGACCGGAACCACCGGCTCCGCAAAACAGGTCCGTGACGGTCAGCATCGTGACAACTCCAGAGATCGTGTCGCGTGGGGACGGCGTGGCGGGTCGCGCCGGGGACGGTTGACGAGTCACGTCCCGGGCGCGACCGGCTCTTGTGGCGGCTGGTCGTGGTCGCGTGGGTACTCGTCGGCGCAGGGCGGGCACAGCCAGTGCTGTTCGCCGTTTGGCCGGGTGTGGTCGCGCCAGTGCTGTTCGCGGGCGTGGGTGATGAGCGGGGCGCGCCGGGTGTGGCGCATCGGGTAGGTGTCGCCGATGTCGTCGTCCCAGTCGGTCAGCACCGTCGGTGGCCGGTCGGGGTCGCCGGGGGTCGTGCCGCAGGCGGGGGCGGCGCACACGAGTTGCCATTCGGTGTGTTCGCCGCGCCGGACCACGGCGTCGTCGGGGATCGGTGCCCAGCCGCCGGCGGCGGTGTACTCGGCCAGGCGCACGACCTCGGTCCAGTTCGTGGCGAGCCACGGTCCGTCGCCGGTCGTGGGGTGCGGGGTGTCGATGAGCCAGGGTGGTGGGAGGCGCTGCCAGCTGGGTCGTGCCCACCACAGGGGCAGTCCGTTCGTCCGGGCGAGGGCCAGGTCGTACAGGACTTCGACGGCGTGGTGCCTGAGCGTGGTGTCGGCGCGGACACGGTCGCCCGGTCGGGTCCAGTCCCCGCCGCGGGCCAGCAAGTGGGCCAGTTCGCGGGTGTAGACCAGCGACAGCGGGGACGGTCCGACCGTCAGGCCGCTGGGCAGGTGCACGAGTCGGTAGCCGCCGGTCCAACGGGGACTGGTCTGGTGGTGAGCGGGCACGATCACCAGGCCGGGGGCGGCCGGTTCAGCGGGAAGGGACACCCTGCCGCCGTGGTCGACGGTGACGGTCACGGTCCGCCAACCGGTTCCCGTCTCCGGGGTGGTCGTGGTGGTGGGGCGTGATGTGGGCACGTGCCTGCTCCTTGTGGACGGTGGGTCGCGCGGGGTGGCGGCTGGTCACGTCTTGTTCGCCCGGTGGGGTTGTCAGTGGTGGCGCTTGTCGTGGGTCCAGCCGGAGCGTTCGAAGCAGGTGGGGCACAGCGGCGCGTTGCGGTGCGCGCCGGTGATGCGGGCTCCGCAGAGGGCTTTGGGGTTGGTGGTGAGGCCGACGGTGTGGGCGAGGACGGCGAGGTCGCCGGCGATGTGCATGACGGGGTCGCTCATGACCGATCCTTGGTTACCGTGTGTGACGGTGCGTGGACGTGCGGGGGTGGCGCGCGTCGGTGGTGGTGCCGCACGCGTGCCGGCGTCAGGGGTGGTTCAGGGAAGGTTCGGGCAGGGGCGGATCGGGCCGGTTTCCGGGGTTTGCGCTGGTGGCAGGGCCGGTGTTGTGGATCTTCCCTGGGTGGTGTCGGTGCTGGTGGCGGCAGGGAAGCAGGGTCAGGGAAGGGATCAGGGGAAAATCCCTGTCCCGGTGGTGGTTCACTGGTGCTTCCCTGCCGCGCGTTGTGGTGTTCGGGATGGGTCAGGCGTCGTCGTCGGCGATGCCGTGACCCCGTTCGATGTCACGCAGGGTGATGGCTTGGGTGATGTCGTCGGCGCGGATGAGGCTGTCGCCGTCGCTCTTGCGGATGGGTATGTCGGCGTCGCGCAGCGCGGCGGCGAAGGTCTTGGAGGTCCAGTCGCCGTAGTGGGCGGGGTTGTGGTCGGCCAGGGCGCGCAGCACCAGGGCGGTGCGCATCCTCTTGTCGTCGCCCAGGGCGTGGGCGAGGTCGGCGAGGAAGTCCGGTGTGGACGTGTGGTCGTCGGTGTCGTGGCCGGTCGGGGCAGGGACGTGACCGGCGCGCAGTTCCATGGCGCGGGCGGTGATGTCGGTGAGGTCGTCGCGGTCGAGGTAGTAGGCGCGCAGGATCCCGGGTTTGGCCATGATGCCGCGCACCATCGCGGTGCCGACGTCGCCGGGGCCTTCGTCAGTGGCCGGTTCCAGGTCCACGGCGGAGATGCCGGCCTTGTAGCTGCCGGTGCCGAGCACGGCGTCGTTGGACTGCTGGTCGCCGATGGCGAAGCAGGCTTTGCAGGAGGTGACGGCGGTGACCTTGCGGGGCAGGGACTGGGTGGAGGCCTCCGGGGTGGCGAACAGGATGGTGACGGCGTACTTGCGGGCGGTGGAGATCAGCTTCATGACGACGTCGGCGGCCCGTTCGCCGTACTCCTCGTGCATGAACAGGATCTGGCACTCGTCCAGCACCACGATCCGCGGCCGCAACCTCGGGTCGCGTTCGGCCAGCTTGCGGCCGACCGCGCGTTCCCGGTGTTCGCGCAGGGCCTTGCCGCGCGTCTCCAGGTCGGCGTAGAGCGCTTCGAGGGTGTCCAGGCATGCCTTGACCGTCTGGTCGTCGCCGCCGGTGCGCAAGGTGCGCAGCCGCGGGCGCAGCGGGTCGTAGTCGGCGTTCTCGGCGAACACGAACACGTCCACCTCCACCAGCGGGTCCAGCACCGCGCCGGCGACCAGGGTGATGTAGAGGCTGGACTTGCCCGAGCCCATCACGCCGCCGGCGACGTAGTTGCGCTGGAAGTACTGGCCCACGACCTGTTCACCGCGGATGTTGACCCCGATCGGGACACCGGTGAAGTAGTCGGTGGGTCCGGTGGTCTCCAGCAGCGGCCACGGGTCGACCGGACCCGACAGCGCGCCGGGGTTGGCCACCCACAGGTCCAGGACACCGGCCTGCCCCTTGGGTTCGGACGGCCACACCTCGGCCGGGGTGCGCACCAGGTTGTGCGCCAGCACGGACTTGCGCTTGACGATCTCCTCCACCGGCACGCCCAGCGGCAGCACCAGCTGCATCCGCCAGCCCTTGCCGTCCACGACCGGCGGCTGCACCCACGTCGGGGTGACGCTGCTGCCCCAGCCCTGCTTGAACGCCTGCCGCAACGCGGGCAGCCCGGTCAGGTGCCGCAACGCGGTCAACACCGCCGACTCGTCGGGGATGATGCTGCGCCCGTCGGCGGGCTGCGCCTCGGCGCTGGCCGCCCACATCGGCAGCGTGCCCCGCGACCGGCCCGCCGGGATGGACCGCGCGGCCCAGGTGCCCGCACCGGCCAGCATCCACGCCCACCAGTACGGGCCGACCGGGGACAGCTCCGCCACCGTGGTCCAGAAGTCCACGACGTCGTTCCACCGGTCGGTCAGCGAGCCCGCGCCGATCACGGCCTGCGCCGCGGCGAACCCCAGCAGCAGCACGTGCCCCGACGCCAGCACCACCACGACACCGGCCGACCAGCGCAGCACCTCCACCCGCCGCTCACGGCCGCGCTGGGCCTGACCGGACCGGCGCCGCTCCAACACCTCCTCCAGCTCCCGCAACACCCGGAAGTCGTCGGCTGACTTCGCGTTCACGCGCAGGGTGGTGATGGCCTGTTCGAGGTCCAGGTGGTGGCGACGCGCACGGCGCTCGGCACGCCGGATCCGCGACCCCGCGACCGCGTAGCCGGCGGTGCGCACCACCGCCCGCGCGGCGTTGCGGGTCCGGTCGTGCGTGGCACCGGTGCGCACCACCCGCACCACCGCGCCGGCCGCGTCCCGCACCCGCTGCGCGGCAAGCCGACGGTCCAGCTCCGCCGACTCCGCATCGGTCAGCACCTCGCCGGGGATCGCGGTGTCGCGCACGACCTCCGCACCGGCGGCGGCGCGAGTGTCGGCGCGGGTGGTGTCGGCGCGGCGCAGCGGCACCACGTTGCCGTGGTTGCGGTCATCGTCGTCGTGTCGGTGGTCGTGGGCGGTGGTGCTCATCGGGTCACCTCGCTTCCGGTCGGGTCGGTCGGGCGGGGTCGGTCACGGCGTCACGCAGTTCGCGGGCGTACTCGCTGCCGCAGCGCAGGTGCGCGCGGATGGCGCTGGCCGACGCGGTCGGCGGCAGCTCACCGGCCGCGATCGCGGCCTGCAGTCGGGGCAGCAACTCGGCGGCCCGCGCGGACAGTCGTGCCTGAACGATCGGGGTGTCGGTGGCCTCGGCGGCGATCATCGGCACCGCCCCGGTCGCGGTGCCGCCGCGCACTGCCGGTGTCGGGCCACCGGGTGCCCCGTCGGGTGCGCCCCCGGTTGGGGCCGGCGGGGTGTCGGGGCGGGTGCCGGCGGTGTGGTCGAGGTTGGCGAAGCCGTCCCAGATGATCGGCATGACGGTCACCGCGCCGACCGCGACCAGGGGGCCGATCGCGTGGGCCAGCAGGGTCATCGGCGCGAACGTGTCGGCGACCACCGGCAGGTAGGGCCAGACGTTGAGCGTCAACGTCACGCCCAGCGCGCCGAACTCGACCCGGGTCAGGTGGGGGTGGTGCAGGGTGTGGCCGCGGGTGGTGAGGAACGCCTTCGCCCCGACGACCACCAGCAGCACGGCGGAGATGACCGGTTCCACCGCCCACGCGCCCCACCAGGCCACGCCGCGCTCGGTCATGCCGAGGGTGAGGGTGTGGTGCACGCCGGTGGTGGACCAGGCCAACGCGCCGACCAGCGCCATCAGGTCCACGACGGTGAGCACCAGGCGCACCCGCGCCGCCTGCCACGCCCGCGCCATCGGGTTCTGCCCGAGCGCGTGCAGACGCGCGGCCTCACGGCTGCGCTTGAGCGCGCGGCGCACCCGCTTGGTGTCCACCAGCAGCGGCGCGGCGTCACCCTGCAACGCCAGCAGGGCGTGCGCTTCGGCCACCTCGGCACGCAGACCGCGCACTCGCCGTGTGTCCGAACCGGCCGACCGCACGTCGCCCACCGTCACGTCGTCGCGGTGCTCGTGGGAGCCGATCGGGCCGGAGCGGTGCACGACCGCGGGGGCCGCGGCGGCGACGTAGCGTTCCACCTCGGCAACGGTCGCGGTGAACGGGTCGGACTCGTCGGGACCAGGGATCGGAAGGGCGGTCGTGCTCATCGGGTCACCTCCTGTCGACGCAGGTACAGCGGGGGACGGGACAACTGGGTACGGACGGGCCGGCGGGCGGCGCGGCGCAGCAGCACCGCCAACAGCAGCGCCGGGGCACCGACCGCGACCAGCACCACGGTCGGGTCGTCGGCCTGGGTGATCACCGCCCACTGCGCCAAGCCGATCAGCCCGGCGACCATGAGCAGCTTCCACAGCACGATCACCGCGACCAGGGCCAGCGCGGCGGCCAGGAGCAGCAGCGGGGTGGGCACGGCGGTCACCGGGCACCCCCGCACAGCAGCGGGACGGCGGTGACGGTGGGCTGGCCCAGGACCATGCAGCGCAGGTCCAGGTCGTGCGGCACGATCGGCGGACCGCCCAGCATTGCCGCGCCGACCGCGACCAGGAACACCCGGTTGCACGCGTCGCTGCCCTTCTTGAACCGCGGGGCCTGGTAGAGCAGGTAGGCGGCGGTCCACCACGCCGTCCAATCGCCCTCGGCGGCGGTGGCCAGCACGGTCATGGCCTCCGTGAACAGCACCGGCCGCACGTCGTCGGCGGCGGTGACCGCGTACAGCGGCTCACCGCCGGTCTCCACCTCGGCGGTGCCCCGCCGGGCCGTGACCCGCGCGCCCAACCGCGCCGCCACTTCGCGGGCGGCGTCACCGCGCACGAGCGCGTTGCCGCGCACGGTGCCGCCGGTGACCGGCAGCGCGACCGTGTTGTGCAGCCAGTCGGCGTGGGGTGCCTCGACGGCGAAGCGGCGCAGCGCGGCGTCACCGTAGGCGGCCACGACCCGGCTCGCCGGGGTGTCCTGCCCGCCGACGAACGTGCGGGTGGCGGCGTCCCAGCGCGAACCGCGCCGGAACCGCCCGACCACCCCCAACCGGTCGTAGTTCGGACCCGCCTCGTCCAGCGTGGCCGCGAACCGCTCGACCGCCGGACGGTTGCCCGGGTGGTAGCGGGGGTCGTCGGCGACGGCCGCCACCGACCGCCGCCACCGCACCACCGCGTCGTAGGCCGCGTTCAGCGCCGCCATCCGCCCGCCACGGGTCGGGCCGGCCAGGCCGGGGGCCACGTGGTCGTGCACCGTGCGGGCGGCGCGGGCCTGCTCGACGGCGAACGAGCGCACCCGCGCTTCGTCGGCGGTGCCGCGCAACGCCAGGTGCGGCGTCGGGAAGTTCTCCGGCGAGAAGCCGGTGGTGACCAGCGGTTCACTCATCGTCGGCCACCCCCGACAGCTGCCGCTCGGCCAGCCGGGCACGGTCGCGCAGGTAGGCCGGGGCGTCGTCCCAGGACCGGCCGGGGTGGGCGGCCTCGTAGCGGGCACGGGCCGCGGGCTCGACCCGCGACACCGCGGTGCGGGGAAAGGTCGTGCGTGACATGCTTGCGCTCTCCTGACCCGCACCCGAGGGTGCGGTGTTGGGGTGGACCGGACCGGCGGCGGTCTCTTTGCCGGAGTGGGCCGCCGGTCCGGGCGAGATCAGTAGTCGAAGCCGTCGTCGTAGTCGTCGTAGTCGTCGTGGTCGTCGTGGTCGGGTTCCTCGTCGTGGACCTCGACCAGTTCGGCACGGTGGCCGGGGTTGGCCTTGAGGTGGTGGCGCAGGTTGGCGCGCGCGTCGCCGATGTCGGGGACCGTGATGAACGAAGTCCGGCCGCAGTCGCACTGCCAGCCGTACCGGGTGATCCAGGCCATGTGCGTGTCCTCCCTCAGGGAACGGTGGCTACTTCTTCTTGAGGTGCGGGAAGACGTTGAGGGTCTTCGCGCCGCACTGGCAGACCCAGACCTGGAAGGGCTTGCCGATCTTCTTGTCGAAACCGCGCTCCCCGGTGTCGGTGAAGTCGGCGTGTTCGCCCCAGGCCGGGACGCAGCCGCTGTCGCTGTCGGTGTCGGTGTTCTTCATGACGTCGCCTTTCGTGAACGGATGAGGTCAGAGGTGGCGGGCGAGGTGCCAGAGCTGGCACATCTCCCCGCCGCAGGTCACGCCGTCGGACAGGCGTCCCCGGCGCAGCGGTTTGCCGCAGTGGCCGCCCTTGCGGCCGGTCGGCGCGGGGCATCGGGTCGCGGTCCGGGTGATCAGGCTGCGCAACACGGGTGTTCTCCTGACCCGCACCCGAAGGTGCGGTGGTAGTGGGGGTGGACCGGACCGGCGGCGGTCTCTTTGCCGGAGTGGGCCGCCGGTCCAGGCGGAATCAGTAGTCGCCGGTGAGCCGGACGGACGCGCCGCACGAGTGCGTGGTCGTGACCACGGCCTCACCGACCTCACCGAGCACCGTGGTCACGGTGGCCTTGCCTTCGACCGTGCGACCACACGGGCAACGGCCGGTGACGGTGACCTGACGGGTGTACGTGCCGCGGTTCCCGCGACTGGAACGCGCGAGCTTCGAACTGGCGAACCAGGCCATGACATGCCCTTTCTGAACAATCACTGTCGAGATCCGTCGTGTGCGAAGGTCAGGCGGCCTGCCGGCCGGACCGTCGTTGCGCGGTCCGTCGTGCACGCTCCCGGTTGGCCTTGTCCAACGCGGCCTGCCTGGCCAGCGTCATCGGTCGCACCGGCTTGGCCCGTTCGATCAGGTACAGGTCGGCGAAGTTGCGCCGCCCGGACGCCCGGTGCCTCACGTAGAGCACCGCCACCGGATCCGCGCCACCGGGTCGCAACCCCAACGACCGCAGCTGCCGACGTGTAGCCAACCTCGCCCGCGGCGCACGGCCCCACGTCAACAAGGGCAACCCGTCCACCGAGCCGCGCGTCAACACCGCACCGATGGCCCAGGGCACCGACTCCACCCACACCCACGGCAACCGCCGACGGGCCATGTCACCGCACCGACCCGACCAGCCGAACCACCTGGTGAGCGGCGACCTGCACCAGGCCGGTGGCCGGGTGCAACGTCACACCCAACAACTCCGCCGCCCGACCGACACCCTCACCCGTGAGGTGGTCCCACACCTCCACCCGCGCGGTACCCACCGACGTGGACACCTCGCCCACCGCGACCATCCGCACGTAGCCGCCGATCGGACGCAACTCGACGTGGCCCATGCCCAGCGCCAACGCCACCCGCGCCAACTGCAGCACGTCCTGCTCCCACGACGGGCGCGCACGCATCTGCAACGACACCACCGCACCCGTGTCCAACCGCGCGCCGCGACGGAAGTCCACCGCGAACACCTCGTCCAGCGCGTCGCCGTACTCGGCCAACACCGCCGCCGTCACCGCGGCCACCCTCGCCAAGTCGCCCATCACGCCACCGCCACCACGGCCAGCGCCGCCGCCAACAGCACCGCGCTGCACACCAGCGCATCCACCGCCACGCGAACCCGCCGGTACTTCATCTGCACCCGCACCGACAGCCGCACCACGTCCACCGCCTGCACCCTCACACTCACCTGCCGGTCCAACTCGACCAGCAGGTCCGACGGCTTCCCGGCGAACCCGGCCAGGAACCCGAACCCGGAGGAGTCCTCCCGGCTCAACCACGGACGGACCACGGTCAGCAGGATCACCACACTGACCAGCGCCGGAGCGGTCGCGATCCACAACAGCAACTCCGCGGCGAACGGCAGGCCGCGCGTGGTCAACGCCACCACACCCGCCAGGAACCCGCCGAACAGCGGCAACAACGTCCCCGCCTTGGCATCCGCCCGCCGCATCTGGTCGGCCACCTCAACGTGCGCCGACTCCACCCGCTTCACCACGTGCTCAGCGACCTGGGCCATCACGCCACCCGGCCCGAACCCGACGCGGCCTGCCTCACGGCACGCCGCGCGGCGTTACGCCGCGCCTTACGACCCTTGCCCTTGCTCCGGCCGAACACCGGAACCGGCATCGCGAGCGCGACCGGCGAAGCCGGCCCACCCGACCGCTCCGCGTCCGCCAACTCGGCCGCGGCCTGGTCCACACCCACACTGCCGTACTTCGGCGTGATCCCCGCCAACGCACGAGCCAGGATCCGCCGGTTACGACGCTCCCGCGCCGAACCGTCCAACAACCCCGACGTCGGCTCCCCCAACGCGATCTCCACCGACACCTGCGCGTCCAACAGCGCCAACGCCGACGGCGTCAAACCGTCCGGGTAGTTGCTCATCGTGTCCATCTTCAGACCTCCTCCTGGCTCCCCTGGCTAGTCAGGTGAGCACTGCCTGAAGCTTGGCGGACATGGCTAGTCATGTCAAGCGGATGGCCACAGAAAGTACGTCTTGGCTAGTCAGGCGGTATGCTGTTGCCATGAGCGAGGGCTTGGAGTACCTGGACGATCTTGATCCGGACGACCCACGTACTGAGTCGCAGCAGATCGCGAACAAGCTGCGCGCAGCAATCCTGACCAAGAAGCTCCAGCCCGGAGACAAGCTGCCCTCACAGCCCGCGCTGGCGAGCCGGTTCGGAGTCGCCCGGGAGACGATCAAGGCGGCACTACGACTTCTCGCGGCCGAACACCTGATCGTGAGCCGTCAAGGCAGTGGCACGTTCGTACGGGCACAGACAGAGCGTCCTGTCGGGCTGCGCCCGCACGTCGAAGCAGCGTTCGAGCGAACGCACGTCTCGATCGACTTCGCAGGCTTCGGAAGCGAGACTTTGCGCAACACTTTGTCGGAAGTCCTCGACAAGGTACGCGCCGGGCGACTTACGCCGGAAAGCGTCGTCATTCGCATCATGGTGTCCGACATGTCGGTGCCGATGGCGCTTCCATGCCGGGCAGACACTGCCGCCGATGACCCAGCGGTGCGGATGCGGCAGAAACGAATCAGTGAGAGGTCAATTGACGCGATCGTTGACGACGTACAGGAACTCACCGACCTTGGCTTGATTAAGTCCGGCAACGTTCAGGTCAGGGTCCACGGCATCCCGCCAGTTCTCAAGCTCTACATCCTCAACAATGAAGACGCGTTCTTCGGCTTCTACCCCGTCGTAGAGCATGACGTAACAATCAAGGGTGAACCAACCTCAATCTACGATCCGATGGGCAAGGATGCCACCCTGTTTCAGTACTCGGTCAGCGAGAGCGACGACACCTCAACCGCCGCCGAGTATGTACGTCAAGCCCGAACTTGGTTCGACTCGATCTGGAACACGATCGCCCGGGAGTACGCTCATGACTGAGCCGCACCGCACTGTACTCTATCACGCGAAGGCCGTCTTGTTCGATTTCGACGGACCAATATGCAGTGTCTTTGCAGGTTATCCAGCAGACCGAATCGCGTCCGATCTCATCGCACTTCTACGACAGCGCGGTACGGTATTCGATCCTGCCATTGACGACGAGACAGACCCTATGGATGTGCTTCGATGGGCAGGGGTACACAAACCCGAGAGCGTACCCGCTTTGGAAGATCACCTAGTAGAAGCTGAAGGCAAAGCAGTCGAGTCGGCAGAGCCAACACCGTTTGCTATCCAGGTTGTGCACAGTGTCGTTGACAGTGGCCGACCTGTAGCAGTGGTTAGCAATAACTCTGCACCGGCCGTCCAGAAATATCTCACCAGACACGACCTAGCCAGCATCATCTCGTTCGTGTCCGGCCGCGCCCATGCCAACCCCGGTTTGATGAAACCTCACCCATTCTCACTGCAACTCGCCGCCGACCGGCTTGGCGTGGACATCGCAGACACAGTTCTTATTGGTGACACTATAACCGACATTGAGGCAAGCCATATAGCCGGAGCCAAATCTATCGGATACGCCAACAAGCCCGGAAAGCGTGAGCGCTTGTCAAAAGCAGGAGCTGACGCCGTAATCGACAGCATGGCCGCTCTCCTCTGACCGGCTGAGGCCGCAGCGCCGCCTCCGAGGCGAGTGCTATCACACCTGTCCCGCCATGCTCTCTGACCAGCGGTTCCAGGGTGGGACACCTCGCACGACACCTGTCCCACCCCACAACGGCACCGCCCTCCCGAGGCGAGTGCTGTCCCACCTGTCTCACGTGTCCCGCCATAGCAGTTGACCAGCAGTTCTGAGGTGGGACAGCCCGCAGGGCACCTGTCCCACCCTGTCTCACCCACCGCGACACCCGCCCTCCCGAGGCGAGTACCTACCGGCCTACCTCAGCACTCGGCTCCAAGACGACTGCCGTCTTACCTGTACCACCTCTTCTGCCGTAGCGGCTGAACTGCGGTTCCAGGGTTAGACAGTCAGCGTGGCACACCGGTCGTACCTGTTCTCCCAGCTCGGCGCGTCCTGCTCAACTCCCGCTTACTGGCCTCCCGCCATCTTGATGTCGCGCACTGTCAACCACACGGTCGTTGAGGGGTTAGCACCCTTTCGACTATGATCTTCCGTCTTGGGACGCGTTGCTCTAGCACGTCTTTCCGCATTTCCTTGCTCGGAGTACGGAAAACCCACCGGAAGATCTTTGTCATAATCAGGTATATACTTTTTGAGCTTTCTCTGTATACTTCGTGTCGTGATCGACTGAGTCTGCGACTCAAAATGTAGGTAAATCCATAGCTCGAAGCAAGGGTTTGACACCGCAGTCTTGATATCGTTCTCTATTGCGAGCGCTAGAGCCGCATCCAGGTGAACATGCTCATCAACATCGACGACACACCAGACTTGATCGTAGCCTTCGTGGTCGCCCTTGCGAAGAGCTTCAGTCTTCAATTTTATTGCTTTCTTGACCACAGCTTGCGGATCTCGACCCACACCTTCAACTCTGCATGTTGCAATGTTGACGCCAGTGGCACGAAAGTACGCAGCGAGGCGAGTGAAATATTGACCTTCCGTTACTCTTCCCTCGCTCACTATCAATATCCGAGGCTTCTGTTCTCGAAACCGCCTTGGTCGGTCAAGTGGCCCGCCCCGCTCCCTCCTCCTAGTCGGCAACTTCGGCCGCCCTGTCAATCACGCGAGCGAGAACCCTTTTTATCTGCTCGATGTCGATAATGGGAAGAGCGCCGTAGCGGCCTTGGAGATAACCACGCTCAACGTTCTCTACTGGACGGATTTTGAAGTCTTCAAGAGAGTAGAGAGTTGTTGCCCCTGTCCGGTCTTTCTCCGTGAACCAAACCTCGTCACGAGAGAGCAAATCGTCATCAACAAGGCTTCCGAGAAAAGAAACATCGTGTGATGTGAATATCAACTGCGCGTCACGCTGGTTGTATTCTTCGTCTTTGAAGATTTGAATTAGGGTAGCACTAAGGCGCGGATGCAAGCTCGCATCGATCTCATCGACGATAAGCGCTTCGCCATTTCTCAATGCGAAAATGATACGCCCCGCAAACGACAACCAGGCACGTGTTCCCGCACTTTCTCGCGCAAGCGGGATGGGGATTCCCTGCTTCGAATCCTCAGATGCATGAAAAAGCTCAATCCGATCAGAGTCGACAAAGCGGCGTTCCCTTAGACTCCGCCGGAATTCCGCCTCGAACAAAGCGTCTTGAACTTCCCTGTTTCGACTTGCTACACGACGGATAGAAGCGGGTATTTCTTGATCCGCTGGCTCGTCCGAGACAACGCGAACATTCGTAAGACCGAGATCGGCTAGGCGCATCATATCGGCAATATCGCGCGCAAACGGCTCGTCATTCTTGAGTAGCGACTTCAGCCACGCTAGACGTCTGCTTTCATGACTCGTAGTGCTGTCGGCATACACAATAGAGGTTGTTAGGTACCTGTAGATCGGCCCCAGAAGAGGATGAGAAGAAGATGCGGCAACCGAGAGGAAAAGTGCATTGTCTCGGGTTAGCTTCGCAATCGTCGAGTTCTCACCGCGAAGCGACCTGCCGAACCGGAAGCCGTCAGAATCGGTAAACTCGATGTCCCGCTCGTAGAGCACACGACGTTTACCGAAAGGATAGCTGTAGAGCCACTCGCCGATTATTGCGTTGTCATCTAGTTCAAAGCCGTACGTAAAACGAATTTCTCGGAATACAAAATCGAGCTCAAAGAAGGAAGGCTCTTGGACACTTTTGGCACTCAGCAGGAACGGCTGTCGCGGAATCGGCTGCTCGGGATCCCAGCGTCGATATGAGTGACGGATGGCGTTAACAAAATATTCGATAGCATTGATGACACTCGACTTGCCTGAAGCGTTGGGGCCGTATATGGCTGCGACCTTCACCGCACGTGGCGTCGAGGTCTCATCCGTAGCAGGTTCCTCGCCGCGACGCGGCACCGCGACCAGGGACAGCTCCTGGGCGTCCTTGATCGAGCGATGGTTGGCGACGCGGAAGCGTAGCAGCATGGTGGCTCCCCGATGGTGACTGGCTCCATGCAATCACAAGCCACTCTCGGGCGAAAGTTGCTTGAAGCGGCTTTTTGGTTGCATGCCTCCTACGTTCAGCCTAACGGGTGGTCTGGACCTGAGGCCGTCATGACGGCGGACTTGGCCTGCGAGGACGTGGTTGCTGCGCGTCGCCCTGGTCTTCGCCTCCGGGTAGGCACGGCGGCGCGGCCCTGCCCGCTCGAAGCGCCGTTCGACCTCTCGGGACGCTGTAACAGGAGGTGGCGGACCCACATACGGCCATGCGCGCAGCGCTGAGACCAGCCGTAGTGCGCGGTCCGTGGGCTGCAAGTGCCCTTCGGGAGGCTGTAACAGGGGGCGTAGGGGCGTCGCCATGCGACGACCAGGGCTCGCTGACCTGACGGCAGCCGACTGCCCGACTCCGTGGCGACCGCTCGGCCCGATCTCCGCACAGAGTCATACGCGTGACTCCAGGACGGCCGCAGAGCGGCTATCCGGGCAGAGCGGTGGTTTCCCACATGCCTGATAGTCCAAGATGAGGACTGCGGCCTCATCCGGTCGCGTGATCAGCCGAAGCTGTTACAGCTGCTTGTATCGCGGCGCTAGACAGTCGGTGCGCTGCCCTCGTGTGCCAAATATGGGCCAGACTCGCCTTCAGAGGTAGGATCGTTCAACCGTTTATGCTGGTAGATGGCTTGTCAGTCCGGCTGAGCGCACCGCCCTCCGGAGGCGGGTGCGCAGGTTCGAATCCTGCCGGGGGCACCACCATGAAAGGCCCTTGACCAGCGGATATGCCGGTCAAGGGCCTTCGTCGTCTGTCCCGGTTGGGGCCAGCCGTCTACGGGTGTCTCGGTCAAATACGGGCCAAGGTTTCAGCCCTTCGGTCGATCCCGAGCGTCACCTCGACCCGCTGGTGAATCTCTCGTCCGCCACCGGTACGCGTAGCGCTGGGACCGTTGTAGAGCGCCGCACGAGCCGTGTCCAGTGGTTTGGGACACCCCTCGGGGCACACCGCCCTCCCGCTGTTGCCGCCGCTTCGCCTGGTGATCGGGCCGTTGGTTTGTCCGCTTCACCCCGAGTGACCGGACTCACCGGATCGGTTCACCCGATCGCAGTCCGCATGAGGTGGAATGCCTCGTGAACGGGTGGTTACGCCCGCGTGACGGCGACAGGCGATGAGGAGTGCGCGCGTGCCGATCCTGGACGAGAAGCTGAGCGACATCTACGACGAGGTGCTGCGGCGCAACCCCGGTGAGGACGAGTTCCACCAGGCGGTGCGCGAGGTCCTCGACTGCCTCGGTCCCGTGGTCGCCAAGCACCCCGAGTACACCGACGCGGCCGTGATCAGGCGGTTGTGCGAGCCGGAGCGGCAGATCATCTTCCGGGTTCCGTGGGTGGACGACGCCGGGACGGTGAGGATCAACCGCGGGTTCCGGGTGGAGTTCAACTCGGCCCTCGGGCCGTACAAGGGCGGCCTGCGGTTCCACCCGACCGTGTACCTGGGGATCGTCAAGTTCCTCGGCTTCGAGCAGATCTTCAAGAACTCGCTGACCGGCATGCCCATCGGCGGGGGCAAGGGCGGGTCCGACTTCGACCCCAAGGGGCGCTCCGACGGCGAGGTCATGCGGTTCTGCCAGGCGTTCATGACCGAGCTGTACCGGCACATCGGCGAGCACACCGACGTGCCCGCCGGGGACATCGGCGTCGGCGGCCGGGAGATCGGCTACCTGTTCGGGCAGTACAAGCGCATCACCAACCGGTACGAGTCCGGTGTGCTCACCGGCAAGGGGCTGACCTGGGGCGGTTCGCAGGTGAGGACCGAGGCGACCGGTTACGGCACCGTGTTCTTCGCCGAGGAGATGCTCAAGACGCGCGGCGACTCGTTCGACGGCAAGAAGGTGGTCGTCTCCGGGTCCGGGAACGTCGCCATCTACGCGGCGGAGAAGGTCCGGCAGCTCGGCGGCACGGTGATCGCCTGCTCCGACTCGAACGGGTACGTCGTGGACGAGCGGGGCATCGACCTCGACCTGCTCAAGGACGTCAAGCTGCGCAGCCGGGCCCGCATCTCCGACTACGCGCAGGCCCGACCCGAGGCCCGGTACGTCGAGGGCGGATCGGTGTGGGACGTCCCCTGCGACGTCGCGCTCCCCTGCGCCACGCAGAACGAGCTGAACGGCCGGGACGCCGCCACGCTGGTCCGCAACGGCTGCGCGGTCGTGGCCGAGGGGGCCAACATGCCGTGCACCCCGGACGCCGTCCGGCTGTTCGCCGAGGCCGACCTCCTGTTCGCCCCGGGCAAGGCGGCCAACGCGGGCGGGGTGGCCACCAGCGCCCTGGAGATGCAGCAGAACGCGTCCCGGGACTCGTGGAGCTTCGACCACACCGAGCGGCGGCTGGCGGACATCATGCACGGCATCCACCACCGCTGCCTGGAGACGGCGGACCTGTACGGCAAGCCCGGCAACTACCTGGCCGGCGCGAACATCGCCGGTTTCATCCAGGTCGCCGACGCGATGCTCGCCCTGGGCGTGATCTGACCCGGGACCCGTGGACCGGCCGAGGCGGGCGTCGAGCGCAACGGTCCCTCGCGGCGGTGGTCACTCACGGCGGCTGGGCCGCGGTGGCAGCCGCGGGGACGCGGCGCGGGGGTAGAGCGGCGGTCAGGCGCGGGGCCGGGTTGCGGCGGTTCCTCGCGGTGGCCGGCGTGAGGGCCGGGCGCGAGGGATCCCTTGCGGCACAGCGGTCAGCGGACGCGGCGGCCGCGGAGGATCACGGCGGTCGGGTGGGCCAGTTGGTCCAGGTCGGTCCTCGGGTCTTCGGCGTAGACGACGGCGTCGGCGGGTGCGCCCGGTTCCAGGCCCGGCAGGCCGAGGTAGGCGCGGGCGTCCCAGGAGGCGGCGGCGAGGGCGGCGTCCGGGCGCAGGCCCGCGCCGGCCAGCGCCCGGACCTCGTCCAGGATCCGGCCGTGCGGCACGGAGTCCGTGCCGGCCAGCACGCGGACGCCCGCCTCGGCCGCGGCGGCGACGAGGGCGGCGTGGGACTCGGCGCCGCGGAGGAACCACCGCTTGCCCGGGCTGTCGGGGCGGCGGCGCACTTCCGGCGCCGTCCGTTCCAGGACGGACAACGTCGGGGTCAGCGCCGTGCCCCGCTCCGCCATCCGCGCGAGCAGGTCGGGGTCGAGCAGCATCCCGTGCTCCAGCGAGTCGGCCCCGGCCAGCACCGCCGCCTCGCCGCCCGCCGCCTGCTGCGTGTGCACGGCGACCCGACCGCCCACCGCGTGCACCGCCTCCACCACGGCGGTCAGCACGGCGAGCGGCACGGGGTCGCCGGTCGGGCCCCAGTCGCCGATGACCTTCGCCCACCCCGTGCGCCCCGCCTGCGCGGCCGCGATCGCGGGCAGCCGGTCGTGGTCCGCGCGACGGCCCCAGCCGTCGAAGAACTGGCCGTGCTGCGCCAGCCACGGCCCGGCGTGCCAGGCCCGCGGCGTCCCGGGGTCCACGCCGAACCACGGCGGCGGCTCGTCGGCCAAGCCCGGCGCGCGGATCACGGCCACCCCGGCGTCCACGTGCTGCCGGAGGTGCTCGCGCAGCAGTCCGTGGTCGAGCGGGTCGCCCGGCGCCTCGGCTCCGGGGTGGGTGTGCGCGTCGACCAGCCCCGGCAGCAGCCAGCCCTCGGCCACCGGCTCGACGTCCGGGACGGGGTCGGTGGTCCACCGGTCGCCGTCCGCGTAGAGGTCCACCGGCTCGCCGTGCGGCAACGCGCGGCCGCGGATCCGGATCACCATCAGGACTCCCCCGTTCCCCGCGGCACATCCAACTGCACGCGGCGCTACGGTGGAAGGTGACACCAGTGTCAGGTTCACGCGAGGTGGGGACATGCGGATCGGCGAGCTGGCCGAGCGCACCGGGGTGAGCGCGCGGTCGCTGCGGTACTACGAGCAGCAGGGGCTGCTGACCTCCGAGCGCACCGCCGGCGGCCACCGGGAGTACCCCGAACGGGCGGTCGACCGGGTCATCCGCATCCAGGAGCTGTTCGCCGCGGGCCTGAGCAGCAGGAAGATCGCGGCGATGCTGCCGTGCATGCGGGACGCGGACGGCGGTCCGTCCGAGATCGCCACGCCGCGGCTGGTCCACGACCTCACCGCCGAACGGGCCCGCATCGACCGCCTGATCGACGACCTGGTCCGGTCGCGGGACGTGCTGGACGAGGTGATCGACGCCGCGTCAGGCCGGGGCTGACGCGGCCACGGCCCGCTCGATCTTCCGGTCGGTGACGGCGGCCAGGCCGGACAGCGCCAGGAGCGACACCACCGCCATCACCACGAAGACCGCCCGCACGCCGAACGCCTGCGCGACCGCGCCGCCGATCGCCGCGCCCAGCGGCATGGTGCCCCACGCGACCAGGCGGTACGCGCTGTTCACCCGGCCGAGCAGGCGGTCCGGCGTGACGAGCTGCCGCAACGACACCGCGACCACGTTGAGCACGGCGATGCCCGCGCCCGCCACCGCGAACGCCGCCGCGACCACGTACGGGTTCGCCGTGACCGCCGGGGCCGCGACGAGCAACGTGCCGGCCACGAACCCGACCGCCAGGGACCGCCCGCGGCCGAGCCGGGCGATCACGCGTTCCGCGACGAGGGAGCCGACCAGGCTGCCGACGGCCGGGGTGGTGAGGAGCAGCCCGAAGACCTGCCCGGTCAGCCCCATCGCCGAGCCCGGACCCACCGCGTGCAGGACGAGCACCGAGCCCGACGCGGTGCCCGCGATGTTGAACACGCCCACCACGGCGGCGAGGGCGCGCAACAACCGGTGCCGCAGCAGGAAGCGCAACCCCTCGGCGATGTCCGCGCGCAGCGTGGTGCGGTGCTCGCGGTGGACCTTGAACGTGCCGCGGACCGACCACAACGCCACGAGGGCGACCACCCAGAGCGCGGCGGGCGCGGTGAAGGCGGCCACCGCCCCCGCGGCGACGAGGAGCCCGGCCAGGGGCGGCCCGACGAACTCGTTCGCGGTCAGCTCCACGGCGAACAGGCGGGAGTTGGCCCGGGGCAGCCGGTCCCGGTCGACCAGGTGCGGCAGCAGGGACTGGGCCGAGGTGTCGTAGAGCGTCTCGGCGACGCCGGCGGCGAACGCGACGGCGTACAGCAGCCAGATGTTCGCCCAGCCCAGCGCCGCCGCCCCGGCGAGGAGCGCCAGCAGGGCGGCCCGGCACGCGTTGGCCCACAGCATGGTGCGGCGGCGGTCGAGGCGGTCGGTGAGCGCGCCGGCCGGGAGCGCGAACACCAGCCAGGGCAGCGTCAGCGCGAACACCAGGCCCGCGACCAGGGTTGGTTCGCGCGTGGTCTGGACGGCGACCAGCGGGAGCCCGACCTTGAACGCGCCGTCGGCCAGGTTCGACAGGCCCGACGACGTCCACAGGCGGCGGAAGGGGGTGCCCAGGTGTGCCACCGGTGGAGGATGACACATCGGTGGAGTTTTCTCCATCGGTGTGGACGTCCACCGGTGGGATAAGTTGGGCGGCATGGCTGAGCGGCGACGGCGTCCGGCGACGGTGGCGGAGACGAAGGCGCTGGCCCACCCGTTGCGGCTGCGGATCCTGCGGCTGTGCGCGCAGCAGGAGCTGACCAACAAGCAGTTGGCCGAGCGGCTGGGTCGCGACCCCGGCACCGTGCTGTACCACGTGCGGCAGTTGGCGGCGGCGGGGTTCCTGGAGCCGGGCGAGGTGCGCACCGGGGCGAGCGGCGCGCTGGAGAAGCCGTACCGGTCGACCGGGGTCTCGTGGTGGCTGGACGGCCCGCTGGTGGACGGCGGCGGGACCACCGCGCCGCTGGAGGCGTTCCAGGAGGAGCTGGCGGAGGCCGGGCCGGAGTCCGTGCGCACCTACGCGCGGTTCGCGCTGCACCTGTCGCCGGAGGACGTGGTCGAACTCGACCGCCGCATCGGCGCGGTGCTGGACGAGTACGTGGCCACGGACGACCAGCGCCGGCACCTGCCGCTGCACGGCGGGCTGGTCGTCGTGCACCGGCTGAAGGAGTGAGCCCGGAAACGCCGTCGGAGCGCGGCGTTCGGCACGCGCTCCCCGCCCGGGGAGCGCGTGCCTCGGGTCAGTCGTCCACCCGCCGCCGGTAGAGGGCGATCGCCACGACGAACGACACGACCAGCAGCCCGACCGACCACGCGAGCGCGAGCCACCCCCGGTCGCCGATCGCGGTGCCGGTGAGCAGGCCGCGCACGGTCTCGATGATGGGCGTGATCGGCTGGTGCTCGCTGATGCCGCGCAGGAACGCGGGCATGGTGTGGGTCGGCACGAACGCGCTGCTCAGGTAGGGCAGGAACAGCATGAAGAAGCTCAACGCGCTCGCCGACTCGACCGACTTCGACACCGCGCCGAGCCCCGCCGCGAGCCAGGACAGCGCCAGCACGTAGAGCAGGAGCAGCCCGGTCGCGGCGAGCCACTCGACCGGTGACGCGGACGGCCGGAAGCCCATGGCCACGGCGGCGGCGACCACGATCGCGGTCGACAGGGCGTTGCGGACCACGCTGGCCGTGACGTGCCCGGTGAGCACGGCGGAAGCGTGGATCGGCAGGGAGCGCAGGCGGTCGATCATGCCGCCGTTGACGTCGTCGGCCACGGACATCGCGGTGGACGCGGCGCCGTAGCCGGTGCACAGCAGGATGATGCCGGGCACCACGTAGTTGATGTACTCGGTGCCGGTGGTGATCGCGCCGCCGAACACGTACACGAACAGGGCCATCATCATCAGCGGCAGGACGATGGACATGATCAGCGTGTCGACGTTGCGCCGGCCGAGCCGGACGCTGCGGCCGATCATGGTCATCGAGTCGGCGATCGCGTGGCTCATGCCGCCACTCCTTCACGGGCGGTCAGGGCGAGGAAGACGTCGTCGAGGGTCGGGCGGTGCGAGGAGACCCGGTCCGGCGGCACGGCGGCGGCCCGCAGGTCGTCCAGCACGTGGTGCAGGTGCGCGGCGGTGCCGTCGGACGGGACGCTGAGCACGAGCCGGTCGCGGTCGGGGAAGCCGCCGAGCCGGGCGGCCGCGGCGTCCAGCGCCGCGACGGAGCCGAAGCCGAGGTCGAGCCGGTCGCCGCCGACGCGCGCCTTGAGGTCGTCCGCGGTGCCCTCGGCGGCGACCTTGCCGCCGGCCAGCACCATGATCCGGTCCGCCAGGCGGTCGGCCTCCTCCAGGTACTGGGTGGTGAGGAAGATCGTGGTGCCGGAGCGCACGAGGTCGCGGATGGCGTCCCACATGGTCGTGCGGCTGGCCGGGTCCAGGCCGGTGGTCGGCTCGTCCAGGAAGATGACCTTCGGCGTGCCGACCAGGCTCATCGCGAGGTCCAGCCGCCGCCGCATGCCGCCCGAGTAGGTCCTGACCCGGCGGTCGGCGGCGTCGACCAGGTCGAACCGCTCCAGCAGCGCGTCGGCCCGGCCGGCCGCCCCGGACCGGCCCAGGTGCAGGAGCCGGCCGACCATGACGAGGTTCTCGCGGCCCGTCTGCTCCCCGTCCACGGCCGCGTACTGGCCGGTCAGGCTGATCGCGCCGCGCACCCGGGCCGGTTCGCGGACCACGTCGAACCCGGCCACCCGCACCGTGCCGGCGTCCGGGCGCGTCAGCGTGGACAGGATCCGGACGGTGGTGGTCTTGCCGGCGCCGTTGGGACCGAGCAACGCGAAGACCGACCCCTCGGCGACCTCCAGGTCCATCCCGTCCAGCACCGGCGTCGGCCCGTAGCGCTTGCGCAGCCCGGTCACCTCGACGATCATCACGTCCCCCTTATGCGTATCAGGTACGCGATAAAGCGTAGCTCATACGCAGTTAATCGCGGAAGCCCTAGACTGGACCCGGCGACGAGAGGGTGGGGATGACCGAGGAGAACGGCGTGCCGCCGGAGGTGGCGCTGCTCTGGGGGATGCGGGAGGCGCCCCGCAGGGGGCGCAAGCCCGCGCTGTCGGTCACCGAGATCACCCGGGCCGCGATCGAGGTCGCCGACGCCGAGGGCCTCGGCGCGGTGTCGATGGCCCGGGTCGCGCAGCAGCTCGGCAACTCGACCATGGCGCTGTACCGGTACGTCAGGAGCAAGGACGACCTGCTCAAGCTGATGACCGACGCGGCGCTGGACGACCCGCCCGACATGCCGGCCGACGGCGACTGGCGGGCCAGGCTGACGCTGTGGTCGTTCAGCGTGCTCGCCGCGCTGCGCAAGCACCCCTGGTACGCGCGGATCCCCCTGTCGGGGCCGCCGGTCGGGCCGCGCAACCTCGCCTGGTTCGACGCCGCGCTGGCCGCGCTGGACGACACGCCGCTGAACGAGGACGAGAAGGTGGCCGTGGTGATGGGGCTGCTGACGTTCGTGCACGGCGAGATGCGGATGACCGCCGAGCTGGCCGAGGGCTTCCGGGAGAACCCGGAGGCGTTCGGCGCGTCGTACGCGCGGGCGTTGCGGCTGGTGGTGGACCCCCGGCGGATGCCCGCGCTCAGCCGGGTCGTGGAGGCGGGCGTGTTCGACCAGGAAACCCTCTACGACGAGAGCGACCTGGACGCGGACTTCCGCTTCGGCCTCGCCCTGTACCTCGACGGCGTGGGCTCGTACCTGGCCCGCCGGGAGTGCCCGGGGTCGTAGTGCCGCGGGGCCGGTCGGGGCCCCGCGGCACCGCGGGATCACCGCCGGGACGCCTCGGCCCGCGACCCGCTGCCGCACGGGTGCGTCGGCCGACCTCACGGCGGGGGCGACGGTGATCAGGTCCTGCCGCGCCGGTCCGGACCCCGGTCGTCGTTGACCGGAACCGGACTGGGAGCGCTCCCAGAACTGTAACGGTAAGGAAACCGCGTGTGAAGACCCGATTTCACCCCGTTCCGCGACAGCGACTCCGGGGTCAGGCGTCCGGCCGGTGGAGGTCGCCCGGCGGCACCGGCTCGCCGAAGAGCGGACCGGTGCCGGCGACCGCGCCCGCGGCGTGCCACCACCGCACCTGCTCCTCCGTCCGCACCCCGTCGACCAGCACCTGCACGCCCGCCTGCCGGGCCTGCGCCACCAGGTCGGCCAGGTAGTCCGCGCCGCCCCGCGCCTGCCGCCCGACCAACCGGCGCGCCACGCGCACCGACCGGACCGGCAGCTCCGAGGCCATCGCCAGGTCGTCCGGACCGAGCGCGAAGTCGTCCAGCGCCGTGCCGACGCCCAGCTCGGCCAGCACGGTCAGGTTCTCCACCGCGTCGAACTCCGCCAGCGCGGGCACCGGCACGCCGACCGTCAGCTGCGACGCGGGCAGCCCGGTGTCGTCCAACACCCGGCGCACCCGCCGGACCAGGTCGCCGTCGCACGACTGGTGCCTGGTCAGCCCGACGTGCAGCGGCACGTCCCACCCGGAGCCCTGGCCCCACCACGACACCTGGCCGCACGCGGTCGCGAGCTGCCACTCGCCCAGCGGCAGGATGAGGCCCGTCCGCTCGGCCATCGCCGTGCACCGCTCGTGGTCGACCGGGTCCTCGCCGCGGTCCCAGTGCAGCTTCGCCGTCACACCCGCCAGGGCGCCGTCGGCCAGGCCCACCACCCGCTGGTAGCGCACCTCCAGCTCGCCCTGCTCCCACGCGCCGGGCATGGCGACGGCGAGCGCGTCCACCCACCGCTCCTTCGCGTCCTGCCCGGGGTGGAACAGCTCCCACTGCCCGCGACCGGCCGCCTTCGCCCGCCGCAACGCCTGCTCCGCGGCCCGCATCACCTCGGCCGGCTCCCAGTCCGGCGGCGGCCGGCGCACCACGCCGACGCTCACCGACACGGCCACGCCGCGCCCCTCCAGGTACACCGGCTCCGACAGCTCGCGGTCGATCTCGGCCACCGTCGCCGCCACGTCCGGCGTGGTGGCGGTGTTCTCGACCAGGATGGCGAACTCGTCGTCGCCGAGCCGGGCGATCATCGCCTTCTCCCGCGCCATCACGGCCTTCAGCCGCTGCGCGACGTGCACGAGCAGCCGTTCGCCGGTCGGCCGGCCGAGGCTGTTGCCGACCATGCCGAACGCGTCGAGGTCGAGGTGGAACAGGGACACGCCGCGCACCGGGTCGGCGCGTCGCAACGCGCCCTCCAGGTGGCTGGTGAAGAACTGCCGGTTCGGCAGCCCGGTCGACACGTCGTGCAGCGCCTGCCGGTGCAGCTCGGACTGGAGCAGCATCAGCTCGGTGCCGTCCTCGATCACGGCGACGAAGTGCACCGGCTGGTCGTCCGCGCCGCGCAGCAGCGAGACCGTCAACGAGATCCGCGCGACGTCGCCGTCCTTGCGCAGCAGGCGCTGCGGTTGCCTGACCCGTTCGTGCCTGCCGTCCAGCAGCGCCCGCAGCGCCTCGTCCAGCACGCGGACCGAGTCCGGGTGCACCAGCTCCGGCAGGGCGAACCCGGCCAGCTCCTCCGTCGTGTACCCGAGGATGTCGCCGATCGCCGCGTTGGCCCGCACGATCCGCCCGTCCAGGTCGACCACCAGGATCCCGCTGGCGGACGACGTGGCGACCTCCTCGAACCGCGCCTCGCTCTCCCGGAGGTTCCACTGGGCGTCGCGGACCGCCTTGAGCAGCGAGAGCTGCACGTCCTCCTGCTGCTCGAACACCGCGCGCCGGCTCGCCGCCAGGAACCCGGCCGACAACGCGCCGAGCACGGTCACGATCGGCTGCGCGTACCGCTCGACGGGCCGGAACTCGGGCAACCCGAGCAGCCCCTTGCCGAGCACGTCGAGGGTGAGCCGCAAGCCGTCCTCGGTGACGTACCCGAGCGCGACGAGCTCCTCGCCGATCTGCTCCGCCGGCCTGGTCGGCGGCTCGTGCGCCGCTTCGGCGTGCACCGCGTCGCACAGCTCGGCGAGCCGTGCGCGCGTCTCGCGGTCGAGGTCGGCACGGCTCAGCGCGACGACGACGGCCGCGCTCAGCAGGTACGACCACTTCCGTGCCAGCAGTTCGCGTGCGCGTTCGGGTGGCGGCGTGGCCGCTTGTCTCTGACTTGGGATCGACATCCCCGTTGCCTTGCTGTGATATTGCGGATTCGCGGCAGTTTACCCACCCCCCACTGGCCAACACTCGACCGGACGTGTGAATCGCGAACACGCACCGTCACAATCCGCGGGAACAATTCCGCACTTTCCCCCGACAGCGCGCGGACCAGCGCATTCGTGCCCGGCGCCGGGCCGGGGTCGTCGGACCGCGAACACCCGGTCCTACCTCGGCAATCGCGCCGACCCTTCGTGGGGGCGAAGGCGTTGGCCCCGCCCAGGTGACCTCCGCACGGTGCGGTAGTCGGCGTCCGACCCGGTTCCGGGGAGTGGGGTGACCGGTGCGCGCGGCGGATCCCGGTCGGGTCGTCTTCGCGTCGGTCAACTCCGGATCTCGGTCAGGTAAAGTCGCTTTTCCCGCACCGCGCCGGGATCGCGCGGGACGGGCGGGATCCTCGGGATCCCTCACGTTTTCCGCAGAACGGCGGCGTTCGCCTTACGCGGGGATCGGGAGGAGTCGGCAGGAGCGGGCGGCGGGCAACGCGACCGGCCGCGGCAAGCGGCCGAGTGGGATTGCCCGCGCACGCGCAGCGGAGGTCTCCGGCCGGTCAGCTGTCGCCGAGGGATTCCAGCAACCGCTTCAAGGTGTCCGCCAACGCCTCCCGCTCCCGCGCCGACAAAGCGCCGAGCACCCGGTCCTCCGTGGCGAGGTGGTCGGGCAGCACCCGGTCGATCAGCTCGAACCCGGCCTCGGTGAGCGACACGACGACCCCGCGCCCGTCGTGCTCGTTCGGGGTCCGGGCGACGAGACCCCGCGCTTCGAGGCGGTCGAGCCGTTGCGTCACCGCGCCCGAGGTGACCATCGAGGCGCGCATCAGCTCGGTCGGTGTGAGCCGGTGCGGCGGCGCGCTGCGGCGCAGGGTGGCCAGGACGTCGAACGACGCCCGGTCCAGGCCGTGCGCGGCGAACGTCCTGCCCAGCTCGCCGTCCACCAGGCGGGCGAGGCGGCTGAGCCGGCCGATCACCGCCATCGGCGAGACGTCGAGGTCGGGGCGGCGCGCGTGCCACTGGCCGAGCACCAGGTCGACGTGATCTGCCATCGAACTAGCTTAGCGGTGAGCTAACTCACCCGACGGATACCTTAGCGATGAGATACTTTGTCTTAGTGCTAAGCAAATGGGTGACCGCGTTGGCCCCCGCCGTGTGGGGCACGACCTACTACGCCACCACCGAGTACCTGCCCCCGGACCGGCCGCTGCTGGCCGGCCTGCTGCGGGCGTTGCCGGCCGGGTTGCTGCTGGTCGCGGTCACGCGACGGGCACCGAGCGGGGACTGGTGGTGGCGTTCGCTCGTCCTGGGCACGCTCAACATCGGCGTGTTCCTGCCGCTGCTGTTCCTGGCCGCGTACCGGCTGCCGGGCGGTGTGGCGGCGACCGTCGGCGCGGTGCAGCCGCTGGTGGTCCTCGGGCTCGCGGCCCTGCTGCTCGGGCAGCGGATGACGACGAGGGCGGCGCTGGCCGGGATCGCGGGCGTCGTCGGCGTCGCCTTGCTGGTCTTGCGGGCCGATGCCCGGCTGGACGCGGTGGGGGTGGCCGCCGCGCTGGGCGGCGCGGTGGTGATGGCGGCCGGGGTCGTGCTGAGCAAGCGCTGGACCGCCCCCGCCCCGCTGCTGGCCGTCACCGGGTGGCAGCTCGTGGCGGGCGGACTGGTGCTGCTGCCGGTGACGCTGCTGGTCGAGGGCCTGCCACCGACGATCACCGCGGCGAACGTCGGCGGCTTCGCCTACCTCGGCCTCATCGGCGGCGCGCTCACCTACGCCCTGTGGTTCCGCGGGATCCGGGTGCTGCCGGCCACGCAGGTCACGTTCCTCGGCCTGCTCAGCCCGGTGGTGGCGACGCTCGTCGGGTGGCTCGCGCTGGACCAGGAGCTGACCGCGTGGCAGGTGCTCGGCGCGGCGGTCGTGCTCGGCGCGCTCGTGGTGGCACAGCGGACGACGACCGTGCGAGAGAAGGGGGAGAGCCGTGCGGATCACGGTGTTCGGAGCGTTCGGTAGCGTCGGCCGCCGGGTGGTGGCGGAGGCCCGGCGACGCGGTCACGACGTGACGCCCGTCAGCCGCCGACCCGGTTCGGGCGGCGAGGTGGGTGACGCCCGGGTCGTCGCGGACGTGGTGCGGCTCAGCGCCGGCCGCGACCTGGTCGTCAGCGCGACCCGACCGGTGGACGGCCGGGAGGACGAGCTGGTCGAGGCGACGCGGGCGCTGCTGGCCGGCGTGGCGCGGACCGGCGTGCGGCTGCTGGCCGTGGGCGGCGCGGCCACGCTCGTGACGCCCGCCGGGCACACGGTCGAGGAGGCGCCCGACTTCCCGGAGGCGTTGAAGCCGATCGCGCGGGCGTGCGCCGAGCAGTTGGCGGTGTGCCTGGCCGACCGCGCGGCCGACTGGACCTACCTCAGCCCGCCCGCGGCGCTGGAGCCGGGCGAGCGGACCGGGGTGTTCCGGGTCGGCGGTGACGAGCAGGTCGGGTCCGCCATCTCGCTGGAGGACCTGGCGGTGGCGTTGCTGGACGAGGCGGAGACGCCCCGGCACCGCCGCCGGCGCTTCACCGTGGGGTACTGAGACAGGGGGTGCGGACGCGTCCGCACCCCCTGCTCACGTCACGTCAGTTCGGCGCACGTCTTCGCGTCGGGGTCCGAAGCGGCCTTCGGCACCCACCGCACGTTCGCGAACGACGCCTGGAACGCGCCCTCCGTGTAGACCAGGAACGGCGTGTTGACGTTCTCCAGGTCCAGCCCGCCCTGCGCGAAGCAGGAGATCGGGATCTTCACCGTCGACTTCGCGCCCGCCGGCAGCCCGCCGAACAGGCCGGTCGCGTCGACCTCGGCGAAGCACGGGTACTGGCAGTGCGTGCTCACCACGGTCCGCGCGGCCGGGGCCTGGTGCACGATCACGTCGAACACCAGCGCCGCGTCGGCGTTGAGGTACCCGCGCAGGTCCGTGCCGCCCGCCGGGTTCTGCAGGTAGACCTGGCCGGGCCCGGTGCCGGTCCACGTCGTCTTCATCGCGTCGCCCTGCACGTTCACGTCCGCGGGCACGACGGTGATCGAGCCGTGCGCCGCCTCGCCGTCCGGGCCCAGCTCCGTGCCGCCCCAGTTGTCCGGCGACCCGATGTAGCTGCGGTACGGCGCGACGTCGGTCCGGACGTGCAGCTCCAGGTCCTCGGTCGCGGTGCCGCCACCGCCGTTGCCGGAGCAGCCGAACTCGGGCGAGGTCTCGTCCAGCACGCCGACGTTCCCGGTCTGCCGGCTCTTCAGGCCGTACCCGGCCTTGAACAGCGGGTCGCCGCCCGCGTCCAACGGCGTCTGGCAGGCGCTGCGCGGCCACGAGAACGACAGCTTGCCGGTGTAGCCGGGGTACGCGTGCCGGCCGCGGACCAGCAGGTCGGCCACGCCGCCGCCCTCGGTGCCGGGCAGCCACGCCGCCACGAACGCGTCCGAGCGGTTCAACTCCTTGTTCACGTGCAGCGGGCGGCCCGACACGTACACCGTGACGACCGGCGTGCCCTTGCCGCTGACCTTGTCCAGCACGGCCAGGTCGTTCGGGTACAGCTTCGCCGCCTCCAGCGAGCGCTTGCCGAGGTCGCCGACGCCCTCCGCGTACGGCGTCTCGCCGATCACCGCGACGACCGCGTCGAACCCGGTCGGGTCGACGTCGCCGTTCTCGCTGAACACCACGTTCCGCTCGCCGAGGACCTCCTTGAGCCCGCCGAGGATCGTGGTGCCGTGGGGGAAGTCGGCGTTGGTGTTGCCGGTACCCTGCCAGGTGAGCGTCCAGCCGCCGGTCTGGTTCTGCAGGCTGTCCGCGCTCTTGCCGACGACCAGCACCTTCGACCGCGGGCTGAGCGGCAGCACCCGGTTGTCGTTCTTGAGCAGCACCTGGGACTTGCGCACGGCCTCGCGGGCTAGCTCGCGGGCCTCCAGCGCGGCGGCCGACCCGGCGTGGTGGCGCCGCGAGGGCTTCTCGCCGTCCAGCACGCCCGCGCGGAGCTTGACGCGCAGGATGCGGGTCACCGCGTCGTCGATGCGGGACATCGGGATCCGGCCGTCCTCGACCTGGGCGATCGTGTTGGCGATGAACGCCTTCCAGTCGTTGGGCACCATCACCACGTCGATGCCCGCGTTGATCGCCTGGGGGCAGCTCGCGTTGGTGCAGCCGGGGACCTGGCCGATGCCGTTCCAGTCCGACACCACCAGGCCGTCGAAGCCCATCTTCCCCTTGAGGATGTCGTTCACCGCGAGCCTGCTGCCGTGCAGCTTGCCCTCGTCGATGCCCAACTCCTCGTTGGTCCAGCTGTTGAACGACACCATCACGGTCTGGGCGCCGGCCGCGAGCGCGCCGTAGTAGCCCTGGCTGTGCACGTTGATCATCTCGGCCTCGGACGACGGGTTGACGCCCTGGTCCTTGCCGCCGATCGTGCCGCCGTCGCCGATGAAGTGCTTGGCCGTGGCCAGCACGCCCACCCGGCGCTTGCCCTTGCCCTGCAGGCCGATGGTGGCCTCGTAGCCGTAGGCGCGGGTGATGCGGGGGTCCTCCGAGAAGCCCTCGTACGTGCGGCCCCACCGGTCGTCCAGCGGCACGGCCAACGTGGGGGCGAACGCCCAGTCCTGGCCGGTGGCGCGGATCTGCTCGGCGGTCGCCTCGCCGATGTCCCGGACCAGGCACGGGTCGTGCGCGGCGCCCAGGCCGATGTTGTGCGGGAAGATCGTCGCGCCGTAGACGTTGTTGTTGCCGTGCACGGCGTCGATGCCCCAGATCACGGGCACCCGCGTGCGACTGGCCCTGGACGCTTCCCAATAGGCGTCGGCGAGGGCCAGCCACGCCTCGGGCGCGGCGTGCTTGTCCCGGCCGGGCCACGACCCGCCGCCGTTGAGCACCGAGCCGATGCCGTACTCGCGCACCTCGTCGGGGGTGATGGCGGCGATCTCGGGCTGGGTCATCTGGCCGACCTTCTCGGCCAGCGTCATGCCGTCGAGGATCCCGCGGATCCGCCGCTCGTCGGCCGGGGTGGAGTCGACCCGGCTGTCGACCCTCGGCCACTGGGACAGCTCGGGGAGGCGGTCCTCGATCCGGGCGCAGCCGTGCTCGGTGCGCGGCTCGCCGACGACCGGTTGGCGCGGGCCCGGCCCCGGTGCGGCGGTGGCGCCGCCGGTGACGAGACCGGCGGCGAGCACCGCGGCCACCGCGGCGCTCAGGTGTCTGCGGGACATCGGAGGTTCCGTTCGTCAGCGGGGCGACGGCACTGTCGCGCCGATCTTCGTTACCCCGCGGATCGCGGTCAAGACCTCTGTGGGAGCGCTTCCTCGCAGGTAGGAGTTCCGGTCCGCGGCCCGGTTCCCGGTACCGGCGACGTGAATTGTTTTCACACTACGGAGCGTGTCGAGACACTTACTTGACTCTGGAGTAGGTAGTGCGCCAGACTCGGCCGCGGTAAGCACGGTCCACTCAGGACTCTCTCCGCCAAGTCCTTGCCACCCTGGGAAGAGCACAACCATGTCCCTGAGGCATCCCCTGTCCCGCCGCGCGCTCGTCATCGCCGCGACGGCAGCCCTCACCCTGTCCGGCACGGTCGCGCGGGCGGCCGAGAACCCCTACGAACGCGGCCCGGCGCCGACCACGGCGAGCATCGAGGCCGTCCGCGGCCCGTTCGCCACCGCCGAGACCGCGGTGTCGTCACTGAGCGTGCGCGGCTTCGGCGGCGGCACCATCTACTACCCGACCAGCACCGCCGAGGGCACGTTCGGCGCGGTCGCGGTCGCACCCGGCTACACGGCCTCGCAGTCCAGCCTGTCCTGGCTCGGACCGCGCCTGGCCTCGCAGGGCTTCGTGGTCTTCATCATCGACACGAACTCCCGCTACGACCAGCCGTCGTCCCGCGGCGACCAGCTCCTCGCCGCGCTGGACTACCTGACCACCAGCAGCTCCGTGCGCTCCCGCGTCGACGCCTCGCGGCTCGGCGTGATGGGCCACTCGATGGGCGGCGGCGGCGCGCTGGAGGCGACGAAGGATCGGCCCACCCTGCAGGCGTCGATCCCGCTCACCGCCTGGAACCTGACCAAGACCTGGTCCTCGGTGCGGACGCCCACCCTGGTCATCGGGGCGGAGGACGACTCGGTCGCGCCGGTGGCGTCGCACTCCGAGCCGTTCTACACCTCCCTGCCGTCCACGCTGGACAAGGCGTACCTGGAGCTGAACGGCGCGAGCCACTTCGCGCCCAACACCTCGAACACGACCATCGCCAAGTACAGCATCGCCTGGCTCAAGCGGTTCATCGACGACGACACCCGCTACGAGCAGTTCCTGTGCCCCGCGCCGGGCCGCAGCACGCTGATCGAGGAATACCGCGACACCTGCCCGCACTCCTGACCCCGACGGCGGGAAAGCGCTTGCCAGACCTGTTGCCGATACGTTACCTTCTGGGGTCTGGGAACGTTCCCAGAAGGTTCGTCCCGCAACGCAGGCGGCGGCGTTGACGGGATCGAGGGCCGCCGCCGGCGTGGTCGGGTGTGACACCAGAGCGCTCTGGTCCGCACCCCGGAGGTCTCAATGCCGAGGCCAACCCTGCCGGCGGCGGTCCTTGTTCGTGGGACCCCGGAGGTTCGTGGGACCCCGGAGGGCACGAGCAGGACATGACGACCGATGACCCCGACGACCGCACCCTGTGGTCACAGGCCGCGGCGGGGAGCGGACCGGCCTTCGGCGCGCTGTTCGACCGGCACGCCAAGGCGGTCTACAACCACTGCTTCCGGCTGACCGCGTCGTGGGCCGCGGCCGAGGACCACCTCCGGAACACGTTCCTGCTGGCCTGGCGCAAGCGGGACCGGCTGCGGCTGGAGCACGACTCGGCCCTGCCGTGGCTGCCGGCCGTGGCCACGAACGTGGTGCGCGGCGACCGCCGGACGGCAACGAGTGGAACCCGACGAAGTGCTGGGTGCGGCCCGACGGGGTGGTCGTCGCGGGCGCGCGCGACCTCGACCCGGCGACGTGCGCGCCGGCCGTCGCCTGGCGGTAGCCGTGACCGGGGTGGGTCAGGTCGCCGACACGCCCCGGTACGGCAGGGTCTGGCTGTAGACGATGTTCGTGGTCGTGCTGCCGAACCCGGTCAAATCGTTGACCACCTGTTCCAGGTGCGGCATGGAGGTCGCGGCGACCTTGAGCGTGTAGCAGTCGTCGCCCGTGGTGCGCAGGCACTCGAGGATCTCGGGGCGTTCGGCGATGAGCGCGTGCAGCGGCTCGTGCCGGTTGCCGGGGTACTTCAGGCGGACGACTGCCAGCACCGCGTAGCCGACCTTGGCCAGGTCCACCTCGGCCCGGTAGCCGGTGATCACGCCGGCGGACTCCAGCCTGCGGACGCGTTCGGTGGTGGCCGAGGCGCTGAGGTTGACCCGGCGGCCCAGCTCGCTCAGCGCGATCCGGCCGTCGCGTTGCAGCTCGCCGAGGATGGCCCAGTCGGCCGGATCGAGGTTCCCGGTCATCCGGGCACTTTACCGGGGAATCCACGGCGAAGGCCGGTGCGGACCGTGGATCGTCTCTTCAGGCGGCGGTGGCCGACGCCTAGCCTTGGTGCGGTGCAGATCGGTGTGAACGTCCCGAACTTCGGGCCGGGCACCTCGCCGGACGTGCTGCGGGACTGGGCGCAGACGGTCGAGGGCCTGGGCTTCGACCTGTTGATGGTGTCCGACCACGTGGTGGTGACGCCGGACGTGGCGCAGCAGTACCCGGCCCCGTTCTACGAGCCGTTCACCGCGTTGGCGTGGCTGGCCGGGGTGACGTCGCGGATCCGGCTCGGCACGACCGTGGTGGTGCTGCCGTACCGGCACCCGTTGCTGGTGGCGCGGATGGCGGCGAACCTGGCGGAGGTGTCCGGCGGCCGGTTCGTGCTCGGGGTCGGCGTCGGGTGGGCGCGGCAGGAGTACGAGGCGCTGGGCGTCCGCTTCGCCGACCGCGGCCGGCTGGCCGACGAGGCGTTGCGGGTGGTGCGGGCGGCGTGGCGGGACGAGTCGGACTACCGGGCCGGGTCGATCCCGATCTGGGTCGGCGGGCACTCGGACGCGGCGTTGCGGCGGGCCGTGCGGCTCGGGGACGCGTGGCACGGGCTGCGCCTCACGCCGGCGGCGTTCCGCGAGGGGGCGGGGCGGTTGGCGGCCCTGGCGGCGGAGGAAGGCCGGCCGGCGCCCGCGTTGGCGCCGCGGATCCTGCTGCGGATCACGTCGTCGGAGGTGACCGGGCCGGAGCGGCGGTTGGGCGAGGGGACGGTCGGGCAGGTCGTGGGCGACCTGGCGGACCTGCGTTCGGCGGGGGTGCGGGCGGTGGTGCTGGACCCGTTCGTCGGCGATCCCCAGGAGACGTTGCACCCGGAGGTGGCGTGGCAGGCGCTGGCCACCGTGCGGAAGGAGTTCGGATGAGCTTGCACAGGGCGATCGAGCTGGCGGCGGAGGCGCGTGCGTCGGGCAACCCGCCGTTCGGGTCGTTGTTGGTCGGGCCGGACGGCGCGGTGTTGCGGGAGGAGCGCAACACCAGCGTGACGGACGACGACATCACCGCGCACCCGGAGCTGAAGCTGGCGCGGTGGGCGGCGCGGTCGCTCACGCCGGAGGTCGCGGCGGGGACCACGATGTTCACCAGCTGCCAGCCGTGCGGGATGTGCGTGGGCGCGATCGAGCGGTCCGGCCTGGGTCGCGTGGTGTTCGCGTTGTCGACCGAGCAGCTGAACGCGCTGAAGCCGGGCGGCGGCTTCCCACCCGTGCCGCAGGAGGGACCGGCGTTGCGCGAGGAGGCGACCGTGCCGGTGGAGGGGTACTACCGGTGAGCGTTGCGGGGTGGAGGCAAGTCGGCGTCAGCGGTCCACGCCGACGAACCCGGCCAACGCGCGGAGGTCGCCCTTGACCGACTTGCGCTCCCGCCTGAGCATCCCGGTGATCATCGTGTGGACGCGCCCGGTGAACAGCAGCTGTTCCGGAGCCGCGGACCTGGCGAGGTTGAGCAGGTCCAGGGCATCGCGATCCTGACGACGCAGGTAGTGGGCCCACGCGACGGTGATCAGGTGCGAGGTCCGACGTTCGGCCAGTTCCGCCGGGAGGTCGTCGGCGGGGACGCCGTCGGCTTCCGAGATCGCCCGGATCGGGTCGCCGAGTTCGAGCGACAGCCACACCCGGTGGATGGCCACGTTTGTCGGTCCGAACGCCAGCCAGAAGTCGTTGCGATCCCCGGTCCGGTCGGCCGCCCTACCGGCTTCCTCGAGGAAATCCCGCGCCGCGCGGTGGTCTCCGAGCGATGCCGCGCCGACCGCGCCCTTGAGCATGAGCGATCCGTACATGCCGAAGGATTCCGGCGTTCCGAGGTGTGGGCGGAGCGCGTCGGCGGCCGCGACGGGGGCATCGGTGGACTCCTGGAGCCGGCCGGCGTGCCGCAGGACCACGGCAAGCCGCCACGCCCCGCCCGCGATCAGCAGCGGATCACGCGACTCCTGTGCCGCGTGCAGGGAACGTTCGGCGGCCACCCACGGCAGGTGCGGCTCACCCAGCCGGTCGAGCATCCCGGAGGTGACCCGGTAGACCAGGGCTTGCAGGCGAAGGGCCTCCCGCTTGTCCTGTTCGCTTCCGGCGGCGTCGACGAGGTGCCAGGAGTCGGCGATCATGTCGGGCACCAGGGGGGCCATGTCCGACCACCGTTCCGTCTGCGAGCACAGGAACGCCTTCTCGATGCGGACGCGCAGGTGTTCCGGCGACACGGGCGCTCGATCGGGGACGCCGATCAAACCCGCGATGCCGTTGTACCGCAACATGGCCGCTTCGATCTCGGGGATGAAGGCGGGTGCCGTGCCGAGTCGGTCCGCACGGTTCGACCGGCCGCGGAAGGGGCCTGGGAGCAGCGCGGAAGGCGGGATCCTGAGCGCTCCCGCGATGGCCACGATGGTGGAGAGCCGGTCGACGTCCACCTTGTTGTTCTCGATCTTCCGCAGCCACTCGGTCGTCCGGCCTCCGACCAGACCGCACAGGACTTCCTGGGTCATGCCCGCCGCGTTGCGGTAGTAGGCGACGCGGTCACCGATGGTTGCCCGCCTGTCCGGACGCATATCCCCAGCGTAACGACCCTGCGGTCGAGGGCTTCCTCGCCTGACCCAGGACGCATGAGGCCCGCTCGTCCTGACCGGCGGGCGGGCTCGGCCACCGAAAAGCCCGGTTCCACGGGCATTTCCGGTGACGCGAGTGGTGAACTCAGGGGTCCTGAACGCAGGACTCACGAGACTTGGACGTACGACTCACGCGGTTCGAGGGGGTTCACAGACTGTGGTTGGTTCGCTACGTTGGGGCCTGGGAGCGCTCCCAGCCCGTAGTCGGAAAATCCTCAACGTGGAGGACAACTCATGACCTTCAGACGCGGTCTCCGTTCGGCACTCGGCGTCTTCACCTCGGTCTTGGCGGTCCTCGCCGCCGGCCTGGTCGCCCTGGTCGGCACCTCGGGCGTGGCGAGCGCGCACGGCTCGGTCACCGATCCGCCGTCGCGCAACTACGGCTGCTGGCAGCGCTGGGGCAGCGACCACCTGAACCCGAACATGGGTCAGACCGACCCGATGTGCGCGCAGGCGTGGAAGACCGACCCCAACGCCATGTGGAACTGGAACGGCCTGTACCGCAACGGGGTCGGCGGCAACCACCAGGGCGCGCTGCCGAACGGCCAGCTCTGCAGCGGCGGCCTGGCCGAGAGCGGCCGGTACCGGGCGCTCGACACGGTCGGCGCGTGGAACACCACCACCAAGCCGCGCCAGTTCACGCTCACCATCACCGACCAGGCGAAGCACGGTGCGGACTACCTGCGGATCTACATCACCCGGCAGGGCGTCGACACCACCACCACCCCGCTGCGCTGGAGCGACCTGGAGCTGGTCACCTCGACCGGCCGCTACGGCACCACCGGCCTCTACCAGGCCCAGGTGAACGCGGGCAGCCGCACCGGCCGCCACACGATCTTCACGATCTGGCAGGCGAGCCACATGGACCAGGCGTACTACCTCTGCAGTGACGTGGTCTTCCAGTAAAACCGCAGGGGCACGCGGGTGCGGCCGGTGCGCCGCGCCCGCGTGCCCGGCGTCAGAGGTTCGTGGTGGCCCAGAACGCCTCGCCGTCACCGGACACCACCGCGGCGCTCGCGCCGTGCGGCAGGAACACCGACTCGCCGCCGCGCAACGCGACTTCCGCGCCGTCCCGGGCCACCACGACGTTCCCCTTGACGCACAACAGGAGTTGCGGCCCTCCCCCGGCCAGCACGGCCCCCGGCCGCACCGCGTGCAGCCGGAACTCCGGGTCCGGCGTCGGGTACGTCCTCAGTGGACCGTCCACCACGCCGTCGAGCACGGCGGGCGGCCCGGACCGGCGGTCGACCAGCGACAGCACCCCCGCCACGTCCACCGGTTTGGTGGTCAGGCCCGCGCGCAGGACGTTGTCGGAGTTCACCATCAGCTCGACGCCGGTGCCCCGCAGGTGCGCGTGCAGGACCCCCGCGCCGACGTAGACCGCCTGCCCCGGCCGCAACGTCACCGCGTTGAGCAGCAACGCCGCCACCACGCCCGCGTCCCCGGGGTACACCTCGGCCAGCTTTGCGACGTGCGCGAGCGCGGGCACGCGGGCCGCGGCACGGGCCACCCGGCCGACCAGGTCGGCGTCGGCGCAGTGCAACGCCCAACGCAGCGCGCCCCACGTGTCGCCGGCCACCAGCTCCGCGCGCAGGGGCGCCAGTTCCGGCACGTCCAGCCCGTCCAGCAGCGCCGCGGTCTCGGCCGGCGGGCGGAAGCCGGACAGCGTCTCGAACCCGGTCAGCGCGACCAGGATTTCCGGCTTGGCCCGGTCGTCGCGGTAGCCGTGCTCGGCGAACCCGACCGCGGCCTGCTCCCGGTCCGGGTGCACCTGCAACGACAGCGGCGCGGCCACGGCCAGCACCTTGAGCAGGAACGGCAGCCGCGGGCCGAACGCGGCCAGGCTGTCCGGCCCGAGCAGCCCGGCGGGGTTGGCGGCGAGGTACGCGTCCAGCGGCACGTCGCAGCCGGCCAGCCGGGACGGGTCGTCGGGGTGCGCCCCGACCCACAGCTCGGCCTGCGGCCGGGGACTCGGTGACGGCTCGCCGCGCAGCTCGGCGAGCGCGGTCCGCGAACCCCAGTGGTACTCGCGGACGGTGGTGTCCAGCTTGCGCACCGCGCCCCCTCAGATCCCCACGGGCACGGACGGCGCCCGCCGGTCGGCGAGCAGCGCCGCCGCGCCGATCAGGCCGGAGTCCACGCCCAGCGTCGCCGGGCACACCTCGACCCGGCGCATGAAGTCGAGCCCCGCGTAGTCCGCGAGCGGCTCGGTGACGGCGGGTTCGAGCAGGTCCCACGCCTGCGCCACGCCACCGCCGATGACCACGCGGTCGATCTCGCACAACGCGGACGCGACCGTGATGACCCGGGCGACCGCCGCGCCGGACCGCCGGAACGCCGCCCGCGCGGTCGGGTCGCCGGCCCGTGCCGAGGCGGCGAGCGCGACGCCGTCGGCCGTGCCGCCGAGTGGCTGCCAGCCCTGCTCCAACGCCCACCGCACCATCGACGGGCCGCTGGCGATGGCCTCGGAGCAGCCGTCGGCCCCACACCCGCACCGCGGCCCGGCCGGGTCGACCACGAAGTGCCCGACGTGACCCGCGTTGCCGGTGGCGCCGAAGTGCGGCTTGCCGGCGAAGACGAACCCGCCGCCGATGCCGGTCGACACGACCATGCCGAGCAGGCACTCGCTGCCCCGGCCGTTGCCGTGGTGGTACTCGGCCAGCGCCATGCACAGCGCGTCGCCGCCGAGCCGGACCGGCAGGCCGGGCAGCAGGTCGCCGACCCGCGCGGTGATCGGGAAGTCGCGCCAGCCGGGGATGTTGACCGGGCTGATGGTGCCGGTGCGCAGGTCCATCGGGGCCGCCGACGCGATGCCCGCGCCCAGCACGGCCCGGCCGGCGGCGAGGTCGAGCAGTTCCCCGAGCACGCCGGCCAGCCCGCGCCAGACGGTCTCCGCGTCACCCGCCGGCGTCGGCGTGGTGCGGCGGGCCAGGACGGCGCCGTCGGGTTCGACCAGCGCCGCGGCGAGCTTGGTCCCGCCGATGTCCACGGCGACCGCGACCGGCTCGAGTGCTTGCCCCATGGACTTAGTTAAGCGGTTAAGCAAAGTTTCGTCAAGAGCCGTTGACACCTGTGCTGAAGCGGTTCACACCACGTAACGCAGACGTCACAGGTGCCGTTCGATCTCGGCCAGCTCGTCGGCCTCGAACGCCAGGTTCGCGGTCGCGGCGACGTTGTCCTCCAACTGCCGCACGCTCGACGCGCCGATCAGCGCGGACGTCACGTTGCGCAGCACCCACGCGATCGCCAGCTGCGCCAACGTCTGCCCGCGCCGCTTGGCGACCTCGTTCAACGCCCGCACCTTCGCCAGCGTCGCCTCGTCCAGGTTGGCCGACGACAGGAACGGCGACGCGCTCGCCGCCCGCGACCCCTCCGGCACCCCGTCGAGGTAGCGATCGGTCAGCACGCCCTGCGCCAGCGGCGAGAACGCAATGCAGCCCGCGCCCACCTCGGCCAGCACGTCGAGCAGCCCGTCCTCGACCCACCGGTTGAACATCGAGTACGACGGCTGGTGGATCAGCAGCGGCGTGCCCAGTTCCCGCAGCACGCGGGCCGCTTCCCGGGTCTGCTCGGCCGAGTAGTTGGAGATGCCGACGTACAGCGCCCTGCCCGACCGCACCGCGTGGTCCAGCGCGGCCATCGTCTCCTCGACGGGCGTGTCCGGGTCGGGCCGGTGGTGGTAGAAGATGTCGACGTGGTCCAGGCCGAGCCGGGCCAGCGACCGGTCCAGCGAGCCGAGCAGGTGCTTGCGGGAGCCCCACTCGCCGTACGGGCCGTCCCACATGTGGTAGCCCGCCTTGGTGGACACCAGGATCTCGTCCCGGTGCGCCCGGAAGTCCCGCGCGAACAGCCTGCCGAAGTTCTCCTCGGCGCCGCCGGGCGGCGGGCCGTAGTTGTTGGCCAGGTCGAAGTGCGTCACGCCGAGGTCGAAGGCGCGCCGCAGGATCGCCCCCTGACCGTCCAGGCTCCGGTCGTGGCCGAAGTTGTGCCACAGCCCCAGCGACACGGCGGGCAGCTTCAGCCCGCTGCGCCCGGAGCGGCGGTAGGGCATGGCGTCGTACCGCGACTCGGCGGCGAGGTGGGTCATGGTGGTCCTTTACCGGGGTGCGTTACCGCGTGCTCTCCCGCGCGATGAGCGTGGGCTTGGGCGACCAGCGCTCGGCGACCTCCACGCCCTCGATCAGCTCCAGCACGGACTCGGCGACGGTGACGCCGAACTGGTGCACGTCGACGCTCATCGTGGTCAGCGCGGGTGACGCGAGCCGGCACAGCGACGAGTCGTCCCACGCGACCAGGCTGAGCCGGTCGGGCACGGCGACGCCGAGTTCCTTGGCGACGCTCAGGCCCGCGACGGCCATGACGTCGTTGTCGTACAGGATCGCGGTGGGCGGCTCGGGGGCGTTGAGCAGCGCGGTGGTGAGCTTCGCGCCGGACTCCTCCGAGTAGTCGCCCTCCACCACGACGGGCTCGATGCCCGCCTCCGCGCACCCCTCGACCAGCGCGGCGGTGCGCGCCCTGGTGTGCAGCAGCGTGTTCGGACCGCTGACCCGCGCGATCCGCCGGTGCCCCAGCTCCAGCAGGTACGCCAGGGCCTCGCGCACCGGGCCCGCGTCGTCGGTGCGGACCGCGGGCACGGCCAGCTCGTCCGGCTCCCCCACGTACAGCGCGGGCAGCCCCATCTCGCGCAGCATCGCCGGCCGGTGGTCGTCCACGGTGCGGTTGACGACGACCACCGCGTCGACCACCCCGCCCGCCGCCCACCTGCGGTAGGCGGCGATCTCGGCGTCCTCGGTGCCCACGATGTGCAGCAGCACGGACCGGTCGCCCTCGGCCAGCCGCTCCTCGATGCCCGCGATGAACTCCATGAAGAACGGCTCCGCGCCCAGCAGCCGCGCGGGGCGGGCCAGGACCAGGCCGACGGAACCGGTCGGGGAGCCGCCGGTCATGTCCGCACCGCGCTCAGGCTGTTGGCCGATCGCAGCACCAGGGGACCGGTCAGCGCGGACGGGTCCGCCAGCTCGGTCGCGGTCCGGACCAGGAACGAGTGCGTCCCGCCGGCGGTAAGGGTGACCAGCGCGTCGTCCACGACGGCGTCCTCGGCGACCCGGTCGGCCAGCACGGCGACGTCGCGGGCGAAGGAGGACGCGGTGACGTCCACCCGGTAGCCCTCGGCCACCCGCCGCACCTCGGCGGCCAGCGGCGCGGGGTCGTAGGTCAGTTCCAGGTCCTCCCGGAACAGGTGCGCGGTGCGCGCGTCGGCCGTGCCCACCACCAGCACCTCCCCCCTCGGGTCGCCCGGCGTCGTCAACTCCGCCGCCAGGTCGAGCCGCGCCACCGACCGCGCCGGCACGTCGAGCGGGAGTTTAGCCGCCGCGAGCACCTCGCCCGCGAACGTCTGGCGCTCCAGCGCGACGTCGCCGGTCCAGGCGTCGTCGGTGTCGTTGACCGCGATGAGCACGTCCACGCCGTCCCGCGGCTGGACGGTGAGCAGGCGGGGCGCGAAGGCGTGCCGCAGCGCGTAGTACAGCGGCTTCGGCCGCTCGTCGCCGTCGATCGCGGCCCACGACGTGACCGGCCAGCAGTCGTTGAGCTGCCACACCAGCGCGCCCGCCGTGCGGGGCCAGTGGGAGCGGAAGTGCTCGATCCCGAACGCGACCGCGCGGGCCTGGTTGAGCTGGGTCGCCCAGTGCCAGTCCTCGAACGCCCCGGGCGCGGGCAGGTGCGGCGCGAGGCCGCGGTCGAGCTTGCCGTTGCCGTCCTCGGCCTTCTGGTGCAGCAGGAACGCGGGCGAGGTCGGGGTCATCGGCTCGTCGTGGACCCACCGGGTGAGCGTCGCCCACGTCGGCGGGCCCTGGAAGCCGAACTCGGAGCAGAACCGGGGCGCGTGGTCGCGGTAGTGGGTGTAGTCGACCCGGTTCCAGACCTCCCACTCGTGCCGCGTGCCGTGGGTGTCCTCGTTCGGGTGCGGCTCACCCGGGCTGTACGGGCTGCCGGGCGAGTAGTGCCTGGTCGGGTCCAGCTCGGCGACGATCTTCGGCAGCAGGTCGGTGTAGTAGCCCAGGCCCCAGGTGCGGCCCTGCAACTGCTCGCGCCAGCCCCAGTCCTCGAAGCCCCAGAGGTTCTCGTTGTTGCCGTTCCACAGCGCGAGGGACGGGTGCGAGGTCAGCCGGGCGACGTTCTCCCGGGCCTCGGCCTCGACCTCCTCCCACAGCGGCGACTCCTCGGCGTAGGCGGCGCAGGCGAACAGGAAGTCCTGCCAGACGAGCACGCCGCGCTCGTCGCAGACGTCGTAGAAGTCGTCGGTCTCGTAGATGCCGCCACCCCAGATGCGCAGCATGTTCATGTTCGCCGCGACGGCCTGGTCGACCCGGCGCGCCAGGCGGTCGCGGGTGATCCGGGTGAGGAAGTGGTCGTCCGGGATCCAGTTCGCGCCCTTGGCGAACACCGGCCTGCCGTTGACCACGAAGGTGAACGGGGCGCCGATGTCGTCGGGCGTGGTGTCGACGGTGATCGTGCGGAACCCGATGCGGCGCTCGGCGCGGTCCACCTCCGCGTCATCGGCGAGGAGAACCACGTCGAGGTCGTAGAGGGGGTGGTCGCCGTAGCCCACGGGCCACCACAGGTCGACGTCCGGCACCTCGACGGTCACCACGGCGGAGTCGCCCTCGACGCGGACGCGCCGCTCCACGCCGGCCACGGTGGCGACCGCCGTGAGGGCCGCGTCGCGGGCGCGGTCGACCTCGACGTGCACCTCGACCCGGCCCGTGCCGTCCCCGTCCACCGTGACCAGGGGGCGGACCTGCGCCAGCCGGGCGTCGGTCCAGCGCTCCAGCCGCACCGGCTTCCAGATGCCCGCGGTCTGGAGGTCCGGACCCCAGTCCCAGCCGAACGAGCAGGCCATCTTGCGCACCGCGTTCATCGGGTGCGGGTAGGCGCGGTCGCGCCGGCCCAGCGCGGCCTCCTGCTCCTCGGCGTAGGCGAGGGCGGAGCGGAACGTGACGACGAGGTCGTTCGCGCCGTCCCGCAGGTGCTCGCGGACGTCGAAGCGGTAGGAGCGGAACATGTTGGCGGTGCTGCCGAGAACGTGGCCGTTGAGCGCCACCGTCGCCACGGTGTCCAGCCCGTCGAACGCCAGTTCCACCTTCTCGCCCGGCCGCGCGGCCTCGGCGTCGAAGGTGAGCGCGTAACGCCAGTCCGTGCGGTGCATCCACGCCAGCTCGGTCTCGTTGGTGTCGAGGTAGGGCTCGGGGATCAGGCCCGCCGCGAGGAGGTCGAGGTGCGTGCTGCCGGGCACGACCGCGGGCACTTCGCGGTCGGCGACGGCCGCGGGGATCGGCCCGCCCACCGCGCTCAGCCGCCACCCGTCGTGCAAGGTCGTGCGCGTCATCGTTCCTCTTTCCCGGGCGGTGGCGGTGGGTTTCTGCCGTGTGACGTTCAAGGTATGGCGATTCTTACGCCAGCAACTAAAGTAAGTCAACGAGGTTCACCGCCAGAGAGGAAGACCACAAAGTGGCAGACCTGACGCACCTGCGGGCAGCGGGTGTGAGCCTGGTGCTCGACTTCTCCGGGGGCACGCTCCCCCGCGTCCGCCACTGGGGCGCCGACCTCGGCGAGCTGTCCCCGGCGGAACTGGACGCGGTGCTGCTCGCGCAGAGCCCGCACCCCATCGGGTTCTCGGTCGACGGCCCGGTGGACGTGGCCGTGCTGCCCGAGCAGTCGGCGGGGTGGCTCGGCACGCCCGGGATCATCGGGAACCGCGGCGGGCGGGACTTCTCGACCGCGTTCCGGGTGGTGTCCGCGGACGGTCCGGCGATCCGGGCCGTGGACGAGGTCGCCGGGCTGGCGTTGGACCTGGTCGTGGAGCTGACGCCGGCCGGGCTGGTGCGGCAGCGGGCCGTGCTCACCAACACCGGCCCGTCCGACTTCACCGTGGACGCGGTGAACCTGACCCTGCCGGTGCCCGCGCAGGCGGTCGAGATCCTGGACTTCACCGGTCGGTGGACGCGCGAGCGCAGCCCGCAGCGCACCCGGTGGACGCACGGGCTGCGGGTGCGCGAGAACCGGACCGGCCGCACCGGCTACGACTCCGCCTACCTGTTCGCCGCCGGCACCGCCGGGTTCGGCAACCGGTCGGGCGAGATCTGGGCCGTGCACACGGCCTGGTCCGGCAACCACCGGACGTTCGCCGAGCGGACCTACCACTCGGTGTCGCTGCTCGGGTCCGGCGAGCTGCTGCTGTCCGGCGAGGTCGTGCTGGGTCCGGGCGGGTCGTACGCGTCGCCGTGGCAGTACGCGTCGTACGGGCACGGGTTGGACGAGGTGTCCGCGCGGTTCCACCGGCACCTGCGGTCCCGGCCGTCGCACCCGAGGTCCCCCCGGCCGGTCGTGGTGAACACGTGGGAGGCGGTGTACTTCGACCACGACCTCGACCGGCTGAAGGCACTGGCCGACGCCGCCGCCGCGGTCGGCGCGGAGCGGTTCGTGCTGGACGACGGCTGGTTCGGGTCGCGGCGCGACGACCGGCGCGGGCTGGGCGACTGGTACGTGTCCGACGAGGTGTGGCCGGACGGGCTCGGGCCGTTGACCGACCACGTGACCGGGCTCGGGATGCAGTTCGGGATCTGGGTCGAGCCGGAGATGGTCAACCCCGACTCGGACCTGGCGCGGGCGCACCCGGACTGGATCATGGCGGCCGGCGACCGGCTGCCCGGGACGGCCCGGTTCCAGCAGGTGCTCGACCTGGCCAGGCCCGAGGCGTTCGCGTACGTCCTGGAGCGGTTGGACGCGCTGCTGTCCGAGTACCCCGTGTCGTACCTGAAGTGGGACCACAACCGGGACCTGGTCGACGCCGGGCACCGGCCGACCGGGCGGGCCGGGGTGCACGGGCAGACGCTGGCCGTGTACCGGCTGATGGACGAGCTGCGGCGGCGGCACCCCGGCGTGGAGATCGAGTCGTGCTCGTCCGGGGGCGGGCGGGTGGACCTGGAGGTGCTGGAGCGCACGGACCGGGTGTGGGTGTCGGACTGCATCGACGCGTTGGAGCGGCAGGCGATGCAGCGGTGGACGAACGCGCTGATCCCGTTGGAGCTGATGGGGACGCACGTGGGGGCGGAGGCGTCGCACACGACCCACCGGCGGCACCCCCTCGACTTCCGGGCGGGGACGGCGCTGTTCGGGCACTTCGGGATCGAGTGGGACCTGACGGCGGCGTCGCCGGAGGACCTGGAGCGGCTGTCGTCGTGGGTGGCCCTGTACAAGTCCCTGCGGCCGTTGCTGCACACCGGGGTGGCCGTGCACGGCGACCACCCGGACCCGGCGATCGAGGTGCACGGGGTGGTGGCGGAGGACGGTTCGGACGCCGTGTTCGCGATCGTCTCCCTGGCCACGTCGGCCTCGTACCCGCCGGGCGCGGTCCGCCTGCCGGGGCTGGCTCCCGACCGGCGCTACCACGTGCGCCCCTTGCCGCCGGGGGATTACCCGGACGGGAACGCGCACAACTGGGGCATCCGGCTGCCGTGGTGGACCCCGGAGGGGGTCACGCTGCCGGGCCGGGTGCTGACGTCGGCGGGCGTGCAGGCTCCCGTGCTGCACCCGGAGCGGTTGGTGCTGGTGCGGGCTACGGCGGTGTAGCGGGATCGGCTCGGGGCTGTCACCGGCACGGGTTTCGGTGCCACCTCACCCGGACAGGCGAAGCTTGCAACCGGTGACAACCCGAACCGCATGTCTCACGTTAGCCGGATAAAACGGCCGGCCCGGCGGCGGTTGCGGTGGGCCGGTGGCAGCGGTGGGCGGTGGTTGGCGACGTGGTTGGCGGTTGGCGGTGTGGTTTGCGGTGTGGTTGGCGGTGTGCGGTGCGGCTGGCGATGGGCGGCGGGCTTGCTTTGCGGTGAGGAAACGGTTGGCGGGGCTGCGGATTCGGGGTGGCGTGGGGTCGCCGTGGCGTGGGTCGGGGCGGCGTGGGTCGGGTGGCGTGGCGGCGTGTGGCAGCGGCACGGCGTGGCACTCGCGCGGGTGCCGCGCAAAAGTGCGGCGGCCGATCCGTCGGCGCGGCCTAGCATTCCCGCGACCGCGACGGCCGGGATGCCGTCGGCCTCCCGCTCAGCCGCTCCGGAGCGTGCATGTCAGATCAGACCAACAACCTGGTCAACGGTGAAGTCCGCGGCCCGGTCGTCCAGGTCGGCACCAACACCGGTGTCGTGAACGTGCACCACGGCCCGGGGCAGCCGCCCCCTGGCGGGTCGGGTGGCTCGGTGGCGGTGCCCGCGCAGGGGCCGTGGTACTTCGTCATGGGGTGGCGCATGGGCGATCGGCTGTCCCTGGTGCCGCTGCCCGACCGCGAGCGGGCGGCGTGGGAGGAGTTGGTCGAGGCGATGCTCGCGGTCGGCTTCGGTGAGGCGGAGTTCGCGGCGGTGCCGGAGGCGGCTCGGCGGTTGGTCGAGGAGGTGTCACGGGACGGTGCCGACCGGGGCGTGGCGTTGAACGCGTACACCGACGCGGTGGACGCGTTGCAGCGGCGGATCGAGCGGCGGGCCGGGCAGGACGAGTTGGTGTGGTTCACGATCGGTCGGTTGGTGACGGAGATCCGCACCTTCCGCACCCTGGACGAGCTGGGGATCGCGGAGCCGGCGGCGCGGCCCGCCGAGCGGATCGGGGAGGCCATGGCGACGTTGAGCGGACTGGTGGCGCGGGTTTCGTTGCCGGGGGCGGTCGTGGTGGTGTTGGAGCGGTTCCTCGCGGCGGTGGTGGACGGGGTTGGGTTGGAGGCGTTGTACGACCGGGCGGAAGCGGTCAGGCGCGTGTGTGCGGCCGGAGTCGGGTGACGGGGAGTTGGGTGAGAGGCGGTCGGTGAGGGGCGGTGCGGGCCGGAGGAGTGTCAGCCGGAGGGGGTGGCCCGCGGAGTGTGGGGGCGGAGGGGTGTGGGGGCGGTGGTGGAGGTCTAGCGGTGGTGATGCGGGATTGGTTACGGTCGTCGCACGAAGCGTCAGCTTGCCGACCGGGAAGAGACCGTGAACCCTCGAATCATCCTGATCGGCGCGGCTGTCGCGCTGTTCGCGGCCACCGCCTGTGGCGGGCCGGCTGACGGGCAGTCCGACCCGACGGCCGGGGCTTCCGCGCCGGAGAGCGCGCAACAGACGACCGCGCCGCAGGTCGGGCCGTCCAGGGGTGGTCCGCTCGACGGCCTCGACCCGTGCACGCTGCTGACCAAGGCCGAGGCCGAGGAGATCACCGGAGCGCAGACCGCCGAACCGGTGGTGGAGCAGCTCGGGTCGGCGCGGGTGTGCAACTTCTCGCCCCGAACGGCACGGCTCGGGGTCGGTGTGCGGACCACCGCCGGGTTGGCGCAGGTGCAGTCGAACGGCAACGTGGTGCAGGAGGTCATGGTCGGTCGGCACCAGGCCAAGCAGGCGATCGGGGCGACCGGCAGTTGCGGGGTCTTCATCGGCGTCACGGAGTCGTCGCGGGTCGATGTCGTGCTCAACTCCGGCAGTCCCGACGAGGATCCGTGCCCGGCGGCGATGAAGGTCGCCGAGTTGGTCGAGCCCCGGTTGCCGTAGTCACGGCGAACAGCGCGAGCGCGGCACCGCAAGCCCGAACAGCACAGATCCGGACGGCACCAGCGCGCCAACACGGACGCGGCAGCACGGGCGCGGTAACACCGTCGCGGGCAGCACGGGCGCGGCAACACAGACACGGGCAGCACGGCAGCGGACCCGATGAGGCGTCGCCCGGCAGCATCGCTCGACCGTGCGACCACCCCGTCATTCGCCGCCGAATATGACGCGCCGCAACGGTTTCGAGCGGCCGGAGAGCACACGGCCGGGTGGATGTCGTCACGACCGGGTTGGCTTTTGCTTGCGGTGCCGACGATCGCCGTGACCCTGCCCTACGTTCGAGTCGCTGGACTGGCGAACAAGTGCGGTGGAGGTTGACGTTGTCCGACAACGAACACGAGCACCACGGGGAGCCGCTCGGCGGCGCGGACCGGCGAGGGTTCCTGAAGGGCACCGCGGCGGCGGCGCTGGGGGTCGGCGCGGCGGCGGTGGCGGGGTCGCCGAGCGCGGCGGCGGAGGAGGTCCGGACGTTCAACGGGCTGCCGCCGATCGGCGCGGAGATCCCGTGCAGCTGCCTCGCGGTCAACACGCCGCTGCGGATCAGGACGAGCGTCGTGAGCGTGGACTTCCGGGGCGGTATCAAGGTCCGGGTGGAGTACAACCCGGACGACCCGGACAACTCGGTGCGACTGCGGGTGGTCGGGCACCGGGTCAGCGGCGAGCTGCCCGGCGGGGAGGACGACACCGCGGCCGGGACGATCACCATCGAGCAGAACGACATCGACGTCACGCCCGAGAGCCTGCTGCGGCTGACCCAGCGGTACCCACCGCGTTACGAGCAGGTGATGGTGCTGCGGTTCACCATGACGATCGACCAGCCGGACGAGTTGCTGCGCCGCGCCGGCGTCACGTCGCCGAAGGCGTACGAGGCCCTCGTGCTGGAGACGAAGAACCCGGCGGTGCTGGTGGGGAACCTGACGCAGTTCCCGCCGCGGGGCGACCTCTACCGGTTGCGGGAGCCGGTGGAGCTGGTGCTGCCGGACGACCCGGACGTCGTGGTGGCGACCATCCAGGAGTTCCCGGTGAAGGTCGGCGGGCTGTGATCGGCGGGGGCCCGCGCCGCTGGGCGCGGGCCCCGCGTCACCCGGCCAGGGCCCGTTCCATCAGGGCGCTCAGCAGGTAGGGCCGGGCGAGCCGCTGGAAGTCGGCGTCGGGGTCGAACTCGCGCACGGTGCCCTCCAGCACGAGCAGGGCCAGGATCGGGAACACGAACCGCGGGTCGGCGAGGTAGCCGTGCCTGCGCTGGGCGTCGAACAGCCGGGCGGCGAACGGGGCCAGGCGGAACGCGCCCGCCTCGCGGCCCGCGTGCCGCGCCACCAGGTCGGCGAGGTCGGCGCGGAACGCCGCCGGGTCGGCTCCGGCCGCCGGGACGGCGGTGGACAGGACGATCTCCGCGCACGCGTCGCCGTCGCCCTGGCTCATGCAGTAGAAGAAGGCGGCGAACTTCTCGCGCGCCGCTTCGTCCAGTCGCACCGCGAATCCCGCGTCGAGGATGACGACCGTGCCGTCGGGGCGGAAGTAGAGGTTGCCGGGGTGCAGGTCGCAGTGCACCACGCCGTCGAGGAACAGCATCCGGTAGGCCGCGCGCAGGGCCGTCGCGACCGCGCGTCGGCGTTCCTCGACGCCCAGGTCGTCCGGGCGGAGCCGGTCGAGCCCGTCGAGGTGCTCCATCACGATCATGTCGCGGGTGGACAGCAGGCGGTCGACCTTGGGCACGACGACGCCCGGCACGTCGCGCAGCGCGGAGCGGAAGCCGTCGAGCAGGTCGGCTTCCCGGGCGAAGTCGAGTTGGGCGAGGACGCGGGCGGACACCTGGCGCACGACCTCGACCACGGGGACCCGGCGCAGCGCGGGCAGTCGCGCCGCGGCGCGGGCGACGCGGTCGAGCAGGGCGAGGTCGGCGGCCAGGGCGGGGCCGATGCCGGGTTTGCGCACCTTGACGGCGAGGTGGCCGCGGCCGGGGGCGGTGACCCGGTAGACGCAGGCGATGCTGCCGGCGCGCACGAGGACCGGTCGGGGGTCGCCGAAGCGGGCGCGGAGGCGGCGGACCGCGGCGCGGGACTCCACCGGGCGGGCGCGGTCGTGCAGCGGTTCGAGGGCGCGGCACCAGCGGGGTGGCAGCACGTCGGTGCGGGTGCCGAGCAGTTGCGCGACCTTGACGTACGCGGGTCCGAGGGCCACGACGGCGTCGGCGAGCCACCGGTCGGGCTCGAACCGCTCGCCCCGCGTCCACGACGCCACGGCCGACAGGCCCGCGAGCGCGGACCGGCCGCCGAGGACGGCCAGTGCCCGCACCGCCCGGCCGACCACCACACCAGTGCCGTGCGCGCGTGCCGTCATCGGTCCGGTTCACTCCTCGGGGTCGGCGCCCGGCCTGGGTCGCGGCCGTCACCTCCTCGATAACGACGTCGGTGCGGGAGGACAAGTCGCTTCACGCTTCCGGGGTCGGGCGCCACCGGTGCGAGTGAACGGCGGCTACCCGAGGCGCACGACGACCGCGGCCGGCGCCGTTCCGGTGTGGCGGGCGCGCAGCACGCCGCGCCCGGCGTCCCAGTCGAAGGTCCACGACGGCGCGCCGGCCGGGAAGATCGCGGACGGCTCGACGGGGTGGTCGCGCAGGTGCGGCACGGGCAGGTCCACGTCGGGTGGCGCGTCGGGGAGCCGCCAGAGGGTGAGGTAGCCGGCGGTCGGCGCGCGCAGGCCCTGGGCGACCCACGGGCCGGTGCGGTTCGCCAGTCCCAGCGGCCAGAACGGCACGGCCGCCGCGATCTCCGGTCGGAGTCCCTTGTGGACGGCCACGGCCTCGGCGACCAGCGCCCGCTGCCCGGGGTCCATGAGGTCGACCCGCCCCGCCAGGTACAGCCGGCCCAGCACGCCCGTGGCGAGCGTGAACGCCGCCTCGTCGGCCGTCATGCCCGGCTGCGCGTACGCCCAGTTGCCCGCCTGCTCGGGCAGCAGGGACGCGGGCGCGCCGGCCGCGATCGGCGGGTACAGCAGGGGGTTCTGCTGGTCGGAGGTGGACTGGAGGTGCAGCCGGGACATCATGGCGTAGTCCATGCGCATGGCGCCGGACGCGCAGTTCTCCAGCAGCAGGCCGGGGTGGCGGGCCAGCACGCCGTCCAGCCACGCGAGGTGTGCCCGGTTGTGGCCGAGCAGCCCGTCGCCGGGCGCGACGCCGCCCACGTCGGTGCCCGCGCCGGGCATGATGTTGTAGTCGAGCTTGAAGTAGCCGATGCCGAACTCCTCGACCAGCCGGTCGACCACGTCGTCCAGGTGGCGGACGGCGGCGGGGTGGCGCAGGTCGAGGTGGAAGCGGCCGTGCTCGCCGACCCGCGCGCCCTGGCGCCGGAAGAACGCCTCGTCGGGCAGTGCCCGGGCCAGGGCCGAGCGCACGCCGACGACCTCGGGCTCCAGCCAGATGCCGGGCACCATGCCGGCGGCGCGGATGTGGTCGGCGACCTCGCCGAACCCGCCGGGGAACCGGGTGCACGACGGCCGCCACTCGCCGACGCTGTCCCACCACTTGCCGTCCTCGTCGTACCAGCCCGCGTCGACGCAGAAGTAGTCCGCGCCCACGGCGGCGGCCGCGTCGATCAGCGGCAGGAGCTTCTCCGTGGTGGGGTCGCCCATGAGGGTGTTCATGTAGTCGTTGAACACCACGGGCAGCTCGGGTGCGCGGCGGTTGCGCAGGGTGGCGCGCCGCTGTCGGGTGAGCGCGCCGAACGCCTCGTCCACGCCGCCCGCGGCGATCGCGACGGACACCGGCACGGTGGTGAACCCGTGGCCGGCCGAGACGGTGCGGGACCACTGGTGCTCGGTGTCGGTGGGGCCGAGGACGGCGAGGTACGCGCCCGCGACGGTTTCGCCGACCTCCCAGTGCCAGGCGCCGTTGTGCTCGACCTGCCAGGCCATCGCCCAGGTGTCGTCGCGTGCCACGGGGACGCCGGTGGGCAGGTGTTCGCCGGTGGACCAGGAGCTGCGGGACGTGAGCGCGAACCGGCTGCGGGACGCGTGGTGGTGGACGGTCGGGTCCATGGCGACGAGGCCGGCTTCGCGCAGCGGGGTGCGGCGCCAGCGCGATTCGGCGACCCAGTCGGAGTCGGCGTGGACGACGTCGACCTCGTCCACGGTGCGGTCGGCGTCGACCAGGAACGCCCCGGTGGCCAGCGAGGTCACCGCCTGGAGGCGCACTTCGCCGTCGCCCTCGACGGCCACCTCGGTCCAGGTGCGCACCGCGGGGACGCCGGCGACCCCCTGGAACACCGACGTCACCACCAGGCCGGTGACCGGGTCGTGCTGCTGGACGCGCAGCTCGTCGGCGGAGGCGACGTGGGTGCGGTAGCGCAGGCGGGCTCCGATGGTGGTGTCGGCGTAGCGGTGGCTGCCGGGGAAGCGGCCGTGGCCGAGGGCCTGGACCTCGACCAGCGGCACGCCGATGCCGTCCGCCGGCCCGTCCGGGCGCAGGGACAGCAGGCTGACCGGTCGGTCGTCGCCGTCGGTCAGGACGAGTCGGATCGCGCCCGTGGACCACGTCAGGGTCATGTGGTGACTTCCTCCCATGCGCCGGTGTTGTGGTCGTAGGCGGCGGCCGCGCCGGCGCGCTCGACGTCGGCCGGGTCGATGTCGACGGCCCGGCCGCGCGCCTCGGGGTTCGGGGCGGCGGAGGCCAGGATCTTCGTGTAGGGGTGCTGCGGGTTGAGGATCACGTCGTCGGCCGGTCCGCGTTCGACCACGCGCCCTTTGTAGAGCACGAGGATGTCGTCGGAGAAGTGGCGTGCGGTGGCCAGGTCGTGGGTGATGTAGAGGACGGCGAGGTCCTCCTCGCGTTGCAGGCGGGCCATGAGGTTGAGCACGCCGAGCCGGATGGACACGTCCAGCATGGACACCGGCTCGTCGGCGACCACGACCTTCGCGCCCGGGGCGAGCGCCCGCGCGATGGCGACGCGTTGCCGCTGGCCGCCGGACAGCTCGTGCGGGCGTCGTCCGGCGAGGTCGCGGCCGGGCAGGGACACGCGGTCGAGCAGCCGCACCACCTCTTCCCAGCCGTGCGGCTTGCCGTGCAGCTTGAGAGGCCGGGCGAGGTGGTGCTCGATCGTGTGGAACGGGTTCAGCGAGGCGAACGGGTCCTGGAACACCATCTGCACGTGGTCGCGGTACTCGCGGTCGGGGACGTGCCGCCCGTCCGGGCCGGTGACGGTGATCCCGCCGCCGGTGGGCTTCTCCAGCCGGGCGATCATGCGGGCGATGGTGGACTTGCCCGAGCCGGACTCGCCGACCAGCGCGACGGTGCGGCCGGGGGTGAGGGTGAACGACACGTGGTCGACGGCGCGCAGCCGGACGCGGCGCAGGCCGACCCGGACGTGGAAGTCCTTGACCAGTTCGCGGGCTTCCAGCGTGGTCATCGGGGACCTCCGGACGGGGTGGGCTCGCCGGAGCCGCGGGCGGGGGTGGCCTGCTCGCCGGAGCGGACGAACGAGCCGCGGTCGCCGGTCAGGCTGGGGAACGAGTCGAGCAGGCGGCGGGTGTAGGGGTGTTCGGGGTTCTCGAACATGTCCTGCGCGGCGCGGTACTCGACCACTTCGCCGTCCTTCATCACGGCGATGCGGTCGGCGAGTTCGAGCAGCAGCGGCAGGTCGTGGGTGATGAACAGGACGGCGAAGCCGATCTCGTCGCGCAGGCGGAGGATCTCGCGGAGGATGCCGCGCTGCACGACCACGTCGAGCGCGGTCGTCGGCTCGTCCATGATCATGACCTGGGGGTCGAGGAGCAGCGCCATGGCGATCATCACGCGTTGCCGCATGCCGCCGGACAGCTCGTGCGGGAAGGAGCCGAGCCGCCGCACGTCCACGCCGACGAGCCGGAGCACCTCCTCGCACCTGGCCTTGCGCTGGGCCTTGGTCATCTCCGGGCGGTGGGTGGTGAGCACGTCGTCGAGCTGCGCCCGGACGGTGATGACGGGGTTGAGCGCGTTCATCGCGCCCTGGAACACCATGGACAGCTTCGACCAGCGGAACGCGCGCAGTTCGCCGGGGGTGAGCGCGAGCACGTCGATGTCGCCGCCCTCGCGGTCGTGGAACGTGACCGAGCCGGTGGTCACCTCGGCGGGTGGCCGGTGCAGGCGGTTGACGGCGTAGGCGAGGGTGGTCTTGCCGCAGCCGGACTCGCCGGCCAGGCCGAGGATCTCGCCGCGCCGCAGGGTGAGGGAGACGTCCTTGACCGCGTGCACCGGGTTCTCGACCCGGTAGACGACGGACAGGTCCTTCACGGTCAGCACCACGTCGTCGTCCGGGCGGGCCACGGGTTCGGGGGTGCGGGCGGCCTCGGCCCTGCCGCGGCGGGGGATGTCGCGCAGCTTGGGGTTGATGATCTCGTCGATGCTGAAGTTGACCAGGGACAGGCCGCAGCCGAACAGGGCGATGATCAGGCCGGGCGGCACGAACCACCACCACGCCTCGCGTTGCAGCGCGAACCCGTTCTGCGCGTAGTAGAGCATCGTGCCGAGGGTGGAGGAGTTGGACGCGCCCAGGCCGAGGAACGACAGGCCCGCCTCGCTGAGGATCGCGTAGATCACCGAGAACACGAACTGCGAGGCCAGCAGCGGCAGCAGGTTCGGCAGGATCTCGACGGTGATGACGCGCCACGGCTTCTCGCCGGAGACCTTGGCGGCGGCGACGTAGTCGCGGTTGCGCAGCGACAGGGTCTGGGCGCGCAGCACGCGCGCCGACGCGGCCCAGCCGGTGATCGCCAGCACCACCGCGATGGTCCACGAGCCGCGCTGGTCGGCGGGCACGAACGCGGAGATGACGATGACCAGCGGCAGGCCGGGGATCACCAGCATGACGTTGGAGAACAGGGAGAACGCCTCGTCGACGTACCCGCCGACGTAGCTGCCGACGATGCCGAACACCGCCGACAGGGCGGTCGCCATCACGCCGACCATGAGGCCGATGTAGAGGGAGCCCCTGGTGGCGTGCGCGAGTTGGGCGACGATGTCCTGGCCGGTCAGGGTGGTGCCCAGCCAGAACTCGCCGCCGGGCGGGGCGAGGCCGATGTCGCGGATCGCGTTCGGGTCGCCGACCACGAGCGGGCCGACCAGGCCGAGCAGCGCGATGAGCCCGATCAGGACGAGGCCGACGCCGAGCTTGGGCGACCAGCGCGGCAGCATGGATCGCCAGCCCGCCCGGCCGCGCGGCGCGGCGACGGTCGCGGCACTGAGGTTGGTCACGGTGTCCGTTCTCCTTCTCAGCCGCTGACGCGGGTGCGCGGGTCGATGACGGCGTACAGCAGGTCGACCACGAGGTTCGCGCCGAGCACGGCGACCGTGATCACGAGGAAGATGCCCTGCATGAGGGCGTAGTCGTTGTTCTGCACGGCCTGCAGGAGCTTGGACCCGATGCCGGGGTAGGAGAACACCTGCTCGGTGATGATGGAGCCCGCCACCACGAAGCCGAGGGAGATCGCGAAGCCCGCGACCGAGGGCAGCACGGCGTTGCGCGCCGCGTACTTGATCATGATGCGGGAGTCGCGCAGGCCCTTGGCCTTGGCGGTCAGCACGTAGTCCTCGGCCGTGGCGGAGACCATCATGTTGCGCATGCCGAGCAGCCAGCCGCCGACCGAGGAGATCACGATGGTCAGCGCGGGCAGCGTGCCGTAGTAGAGGGCGGAGCCGATGAAGTCGGCGTTCCAGCCGGGCGTGAGGATCACGTCGTAGCCGCCCTGGAGCGGGAACCAGCCCCACGCCGAGGACAGCAGCGCGACCAGGATCAACGCGAGCCAGAAGTACGGCACCGCGGCCAGGACGGTGGTGGCGGGCACCAGGCTGTCCAGCCAGGTGCCGCGCCGCCATCCGACGAACGTGCCCAGGACGATGCCGAAGGCGAACGACAGGAACGTCGCGATGCCGACGAGCATCAGGGTCCAGGGCAGGGCCTCCGAGATGATCCGGGACACCGGCGCGGGGAACGCGCTCACCGAGATGCCCAGGTCGCCGCGGACCATGTTGCCCAGGTAGGACAGGTACTGCCGGAGGAGCGACTCGCCGCTGTTCGTGCCGAGCAGCAGCTCGTACGCCCTGCGGGCCGACGGGTCCACGGTTCCGCCGCGTTGCGCGAGCTTCGCCATGAGGATGTCCACCGGGTTGCCCGGCATGAGCCTCGGGATGAAGAAGTTCAGCGTCAGCGCCGCCCAGAGGGCGACCAGGTAGAACGCGAACTTTCGGGCGTAGTACCTCATCGGTCCGCCTATCGCCTCACTCAGTCGTTCACTGGCCGGCCGGCTTGAGCTTCAGGTAGATCTCGGAGTGCTCGGGGCGCGCCCAGACGGCCGGGAACGAGTAGAGGTCGTCCTTGGTGGGCCAGCCGGTGAACTTCTTCGCGTTGAACTCGCTGGTGGTGCCGCCGGTCAGGACCGGGATGTAGGGGATCGACTTCTCGATCTCGGTCTGGATGGTGTCGAAGTGCGGCTGGCGGGCGGCGTCGTCCTCCGGGTCGATGCCCTTCAGCGCGGCGAGCGCGGCGTCCACGGCGGGGTTGGAGAACCGGGCGAAGTTCGGGTTGGCCACCTCGCCGACCTTGGCCGTGGTCGCGGTGCTGAAGAAGTAGGACGCGTTGTAGAACGGGTCGGGCGCCGGGCCCTGGTGCAGCGAGTCGATCAGCAGCTCGAACTGGCCGCGGCCGCGCGCGTCGGACCACTCGTTCCACGACACCTGCTGGGCGGTGATCTTGATGCCGACCTGCTGGAGCTGCTGCGTCATCGTGTCGACGGCGGTGATGTAGTCGGTCCAGCCGGCCACCACCTTGAGCGTCATGGCCAGCGGCTTGCCGTCCTTCTGGTAGATGCCGTCGCCGCCCTTGGTGTAGCCGGCGCCCTCCAGCAGCTGCGTCGCCTTGGCGGTGTCGGGCTGCATCGGCGCGGTCTTCTCGGTCAGCTTCGCCGAGATCTGCTCCTTGTCGCGTTCCAGCAGCGCCGCGCCGGGCGAGATCTCGCCGGCGGTGTTCTCGAACGCGAGCGAGTTGATCTGGGTGCGGTTGACGGCGTAGTAGATCGCCTTGCGCACGGCCACGTCGGTCTGCGGGCCCTGGCAGCCCAGGTCGGCGTTGGAGCAGGTGAACAGGGCGACCTGGTTCATCGGGATGGTGATCGCCTTGTAGCCGGGGTAGTTCTTCTCGACGTTGGCGATGTCCGGGACGGGGCCGGTCTGCCAGTCGATCTGGCCCTGCTTGAGCGCGGCCTCACCGGACTGGTTGCCCGACAGGGCGAGGTAGCGGACCTTCTTCAGGGCGGGCTCGCCGGAGTGGTAGTCGGGGTTGGCCTTGAGCGTGAACGCCTGGGCCTTGAAGTCCTCCAGCATGAACGGGCCGGTGCCGACGGGCTCCTTGACGACGTCGGTCGCCGGGGTCGCGATGTCCTTCCACTTGTGCTCGGGGACCATCCACACCCGGCCGAGGATCTGCGGGCCCTCCATGAACGACGGCTCGGTGAACTTGATCGACACGTGCGTGTCGTCCACGGCGGTCGCGACGCCCTTGTAGCCCGTGCCGTTCATGGCCGGGTTCTTGGTGATCATGTCGAGGGTGAAGACGACGTCCTTGGCGGTGAACTTCTGCCCGTCGGTCCACTTGGCGTCGTCGCGCAGCTCGACGTCGAGCTGGGTGCCGTCGGCGTTCCACGTGAAGGACTTGCCCAGGCGGGGCCGCGGCTCGACGTCGCGGATGTTGTTGAAGAAGAACAGCGGCTCGAAGATCGTGCCGGGGCCTTCCAGCATGGTCGGCGAGAACGGGTTGAAGTTCAGCTGCCAGTCGCCGGACTGCCCGGTGTAGACGACCAGGGTGTCCTTGTTCGCGTCACTGCTCGCGTCGGACCCGCCGCACGCGGTCGCGAGCATGGCCACCGCGGCGAGTCCGGCCGCCGCCATGCGTCCCCGTGAGAAGCGCCTTGCCTTCAGGAACATCGTCGATTCCTCTCGTGGCCCGAGACCGGCCGCGGTCCCGCGTTGAGGCAGATTGTTAAGTCATCGAAGAAACGAAGTCAACACCTCGGCGTCATCTACCGGTCAAGTTGCTACCCTTCGACCGACGAACGAACTAAGACGGACGCGGGGGACCTCGTGAGCGGACCGGCGCGGGCGACGCACCACGCGAGCAGCAAGTCCGCGGTGCTCGACGTGATCCGCGCGGCGGGCACCATCAGCCGCGTCGGCCTGATCAACGCCACCGGCTTCACCGGCGCCACCATCTCGACCGTCGTCCGCAAGCTCATCGACGAGGGCCTAGTCGTGGAGACCGGCCGCGCCGAGTCCACCGGCGGCAAGCGGCGGGTGCTGCTGCAGCTCAACCACTCCTCCCGCTACGCCGTGGGCGTGCACCTCGACCACGCGGGCATCACGTACGTGCTGACCAATCTCGGCGGGTCGGTGGTGGCCCGCATCTCGAGGGCGGGCGCGGGCGCGGCCGAGCCGCGGACCGTGGTGACGCGGATGGCGACCGAGGTGAAGGGCCTGATCGACGGCGTCGGCGTGGACCACAACCGGGTGCTCGGCCTGGGCCTGGTCTCCCCCGGGCCGCTCAGCTCGGACACCGGCATGGGCCTCACCCCGCCGTCCATGCGCAAGTGGGAGGACTTCCCGCTGGCCCGCGAGCTGGAACAGGCCACGGGCCTGCCGGTGGTGCTGGACAACGACGCCACCGCGGCGGCGCTGGGCGAGCACTGGTCGGGCGGCATCGGCGGCACCGCCGTCTCGGCCGCGCTCTACATGGGCACGGGCATCGGCGCGGGCCTGGTGATCAACGGCGTCACCTACCGCGGCAGCAGCGGCAACGCGGGCGAGATCGGCCACGTCTGCGTGGACGCGAACGGGCCGGAGTGCTGGTGCGGGGCGCGCGGCTGCGTGGAGGTGCTGGCGGGCCCGGCGGCCGTGGTCGCGGCGGCCCGCGCGGACGCGGCGCTGGCCCGGTCGGCCGGGCTCACCGGGCGGGCGAAGTCCGTGTCGTCGGACTTCGCGGCGGTGAGCCGGGCGGCCCGCCGGGGCGAGCCGTCGGCGCTCGCGATCCTGGAGCGGTCCGCGCGGTACATCGCGGTGGCGGCCCGGACCCTGGCCAACATCATGGACCTGGAGGTCCTGGTGCTGACGGGCCCCAGCTTCGCCATCGCGGGCTCGGTCTACCTGCCCGTGGTCCGCGACGAGCTGGACCGCGCGTTCTTCTCCCGCGCGGCGCACGGGATCGACGTGCGGCTGTCCCGGTCGGCCGCCACCGCGTCCGCGATCGGCGGGGCGGCCCTCGTGCTGCAATCGGAGCTGGTGCCGCTGCACGAGGGCCTCAGGCTGCCGGAGAACCTGGCCGACTCGGAGCCGGCCGCCCTGCCGGAGCCGATCGGCGAGCCGACGACCCGCGGGGCGTGACGCCCGCTCAGCGGCCCAGCGCCCGGTAGCGCCGCGCGGCCAGCGGCAGGAACACCGCCGTGAGCACGGCCGGCCACAGCAGCGCAAGCGCCACCGCGTGCCCGCTCGCCCAGTCGCCGTCGTGCCAGCCGGGGTTGCCGAACAGCTCCCGGACCGCCGTGGCGGTGGCCGACAGCGGGTTGCCGGCGGCGACCGCGCCGAGCCAGTCCGGCATCGTGGCGGGCGAGACGAACGCGCTGGACAGGAACCCGGCCGGCCACACCAGCACCTGCACCGCGACGGCCGACTCCGGGGCGCCCAGCAGCAGCCCCAGGTAGACGCCGACCCAGGCGAACGCGAACCTCAGCCACACCACCAGGCCGATCGCCGCCACCGCCGCCGGGACGCCGCCCGGCGCCGTCCACCCGACGAGCAGCCCGGTCACGACCATGACCGCGATGCCGACCGCGGCGTTGAGCAGGTCCGCCGTGACGCGGCCCGCCAGCACCGCCGCCGTGGTCACGGGCATGGCGCGGACGCGTTCGGTGACGCCCTTGGCGTTGTCCGCGGTGACGGCCACGACCAGGGACTCGAACCCGAACAGCGCCGACATCACCAGCATGCCGGGGACGAGGAAGTCCAGGTACCGCCCGTCCGGCACGGCCATCGCGCCGCCGAAGAGGTAGCCGAACATCAGCACCATCAGGACGGGGAACAGCAGCCCGAGCGCGATCGACCCGGGGCGGCGGCGCCAGTGCCGCAGGATGCGCCCGGTGAGGGTGGCGGCGTCCCGGAGGGTGTGGGCGGTCACGACGTCCGCGCCGCGGGTCGGTGGCCGGTGAGGTGGAGGAAGACCTCGTCCAGGGTGGGTTTGCGGACGACCGTCTCGACCCGGTCCGGGCCCACCCGCGCCTTCAGCTCGTCCGGCGTGCCCTCGGCGACGACGCGACCGCCGTCGAGGATCGCGATCCGGTCCGCCAGCCGGTCGGCCTCCTCCAGGTGCTGCGTCGTGAGCAGGACCGTCGTGCCGGCGTCGACCAGGGACCCGATCGAGGCCCAGACGTCGAGGCGGGCCCGCGGGTCCAGCCCGGTGGTCGGCTCGTCGAGGAACAGCACCGGCGGCGCGAGGACGAGGCTCGTGGCGAGGTCGAGCCTGCGGCGCGTGCCGCCGGAGTAGCCCGCGACCGACCGGTCGGCCACCTCGGCGAGGTCGAACCGCTCGACCAGCTCGTCCGCGCGCCGCCGGGCCGCGGCGGTGGTCAGGTGGGAGAGCCTGCCGAACAGGACGAGGTTCTGCCGCCCGGTGAGGACCTCGTCCACCGAGGCGTCCTGGCCGACCAGGCCGATCCGGTGGCGCACCGACCGCGGGTCGGCGAGCGCGTCGCAGCCGGCCACCCGGACCCGGCCGGAGTCCGGGCGCAGCAGCGTCGTCAGCACCCGCACCGCCGTGGTCTTGCCCGCGCCGTTCGGCCCGAGCAGCGCGCACACCGTGCCCGCCGCCACGGTCAGGTCGAACCCGTCGAGGGCCGCCTTCCCGCGGTAGGTCTTGCGCACGTCGGCGGCCTCGATCGCCACCGCTTCTCCGTATGCCATACGAAGAAGCGTACCAGAGAACTTCGTACGATGTACCGAGTAACCGGCCTATGATGGGCGCATGGGCGAGACCGAGAGCGGTGGCAGCGCGGACCCGGCACGCACGATCGCCACGCTGTGGGGCACCCGGCGGCCGCCGCGCCGCGGGCCCCGGCACACGCTGACCACCGCGCAGGTGGTCGCCGCCGCGATCGCGATCGCCGACCGCGACCAGACGCTCACCACCCTGTCCATGCGCCGGGTCGCCGAGGCGCTCGGCGTGGGCACGATGTCGCTCTACACCTACGTCGCGTCCCGGGACGACCTGGTGGAGGCCATGCTCGACCACGTCTACGGCGAGGCCGTCGAGCAGCTCGGCGAGCCCGGCGACGAGGGGTGGGAGGAGGGCCTGCGGCGGGTCGCGCGGGTGAACTGGGACCTGTGCGTGCGCCACCCGTGGGTGCTCCAGGTGTTCACCGGGCGTCCGCCGCTGGGGCCGCACACGATCGCCAAGTACGAGCGCGAGCTGAGCGTGCTGGAGGGCATCGGGCTCACCGACGTCGAGATGGACTCGGTGATCACGCTCGTGCAGACGCACGTCGAGGGCGTCGCCCGCCGCCGGATCGAGGCCGACCTGGCGGTGCGCCGCACCGGGATGACCGACGACCAGTGGTGGCGCGCGGTCGCGCCCGTGCTGGCCGAGGTGTTCGACCCGACCCGGTTCCCGATCGCGGCCCGGGTCGGCCAGGCGGCCGGGCAGGCGCACCAGTCCGCGCACAACCCGGAGCACGCCTACGCGTTCGGGCTCGACCGGCTGCTCCAGGGCGTGGCGGCGCTGGTCGAGGAGCGGTCCGGGCGGTCCTGAGCGTTCGGTTCAGGGGTCCTGAGCGTTCGACACGCAGGTCCTCAGCGTTCGACACGCGGGTCAGCGGCGGGCGGCCCAGAGCAGGCCGCGTTCGACCATGGTGCGCACGGGCGGCAGGTCCAGGTCCGCCGGGTGGTGGCCCACCGTGCAGGCGAACACCCGGCCCGCGCCCCAGCGGCGCGTCCACACGGCCGGCACGGTCAGCGGGGCGTGCCACGGCTCGGCGGCGGCGAACGTCGTGGTCGCGTGCACGTCGTTGAGGCCGTCGGTCAGCACCCAGTACTGCTCGGTCCGCAGCGAGAACCCCGACAGGCCCTCCACCACGGGGTGCGTGGAGGTGATCTCCACCCGGTGCTCCACGAAGTCGCCGGGGTGCGCCACGAACTGCCCGCCGACCAACCGCAGGTAGCCGCGCGAGTGGCGGAACGCGTCGACCAGCCCGCCGTGCCACCCGGCCAGACCCGTCCCGCCCAGCACCGCCGCCTCCAGGCACGCGAACCGGTCGTCGGTCAGCACGCCGTCGCTCCAGCACTGCACGACCAGGTCGTACCGGCCCAGGTCCTCGTCGTAGGCGTCGAGCGAGTCCGACACGTCCACCTCGAACCCGGAGGACCGCAGGAACGGCAGGAACCGGTCGGTGGCCTCGACCGGCGAGTGCCCGGCCCAGCCACCGCGAACCACGAGTGCCTTCACGGCACGCCACCCTAGGCGGTGGCCCGCGCGACCAGCCCGACCAACTGGTTCACCAAGCCCTCGGTGAGCCCGTCGCGGACCCGCTCCCCGGCGGGCGGACCGCCCAGCTCCCGCACGGCCTGGGCGACCGCGGCCGTCGGGTGGGCGTGCGGCCACAGGCCGGCCGTCATCACCAGCACCGCGCCGGCGAAGTGCCGTGCCGCCGCGTCGTCCAGCACCGGCAACCGGGACCGCACGATCCCCGCCAGCCGGGCCGTGCGCTCGTGCGCGTTCCGCTTGACCACGCGGGCGAAGTCGACGGAGATGTTGCGCTCCAGCACCCCGGCCATCCCGCTGACCAGCTCGCACAGCAGCGGGCGGCCCAGCAGCGCGGTGGCGACCGCCGTGGCCACCCCGACCGCGTCGTCGGCCGGCGCGACCGCCTCCTCCACCTCGTCCAGCCAGGCCGCCCACTCCCGGTCCAGCACCTCCAGGAAGATCGCCTCCCGGCTGTCGAAGTAGCGCAGCACGTTCGACTTGGCGAGCCCGACCCGGTCGCTCAGCTCGCGCAGGCTGATGTCGGCGACGGGCCGCTCCCGCAGCATCGCGCACGCCGTCTCGAGGATCGTGCGCCGCCGCTGCGCCACCTGCTCGGGCCGCCGGGCGCGCTGGAACTCCACCGCCGCAGGCTAACAGCCCACCGGTCTGTTGCCGCCCGGTCGAGGACCGATCCGGGGACGCGGCGCTTGACCGGCCGCCCCCGGGGTAGCCGGCGGGTGTGCAGACGTTCCTGCCGTACGCGACGTTCGGCCGCAGCGCCGCCGCGCTCGACTCGCGGCGGTTGGGCAAGCAGCGCGTGGAGGTGTTGCAGGTGCTGCGGGCCCTGGTCTGGCCCGAGTACGGGTGGAAGCGGCACCCCGTGGTGCTGATGTGGCGCGGCTTCACCCCCGCCCTGGTCGCGTACGGCGTGGCGGTGTGCGACGAGTGGCGGCGGCGCGGCCACCGCGACGGGGTGCGGGCCGTGCTGCTGGACTTCACCGGCGGCGCGGAGCCGACCTGGTCGTGGTGCCTGGCCGAGGGCCTGCTGCCGCCGTGGCTCGGCGACGAGGACCTGCACCGCAGCCACCGGTCGGCGCTGCTGCGCAAGGACCCGGAGCACTACCGGCCCCTGTTCCCCGACGTCCCGGACGACCTCGACTACGTGTGGCCGGGGCCGGTGTTCCCGCTGGACCTCCCCGACACCCCCGGCCTGGTCGCCTGCCGGCTCGACCGCCCTCCCCTGCCCGACGAGCACCCCCCGCCCGCGCCGCCGCTCGACCACCGGCCCGGCCCGTCGGTCGCGCGCCCGCCCACCGAGGCCGACCTGGCCGCGATGCGGGCCGAGGCGACCGACCCGCGACGCGTCCGGTTCTTCCGCCGCGGCCAGCGCCTGCCCCCTCCGACCGGCAGGTTCACCCTCCGGGTCGGGTTCCCCGGAAGAAGTTCGGCGGACGTGTCGATCCGGGAGGGGTCCCGTTCGACGCCAGGGTGAGACCACCGAGAAGGGGAGCCCGAGATGACCACCACGACCGACACCCGCCGCGCCGCCGCCCACCCCGCCACCTCCTCCGCCTCCCGGCGCAACGACCTGGTGCTCGCCGCCTTCCGCGTCGTCGTGTCGTTCCTGTTCGGCTGCCACGGCCTGCAGGGCCTCGGGTTCCTCGGCGGCATCGACGGCCAGGGCGCCGCCGTGCCGTTCGGCTCCTGGCCGGGCTGGTACGGCAGCGTGATCGAACTGGTCGGCGCGGTCCTGGTGCTCGTGGGCCTGGCCGCCCGCCCGGCCGCGTTCGTGCTGTCGGGCGTGATGGCCTACGCCTACTTCACCGTCCACCAGCCGGAGGCCCTGCTGCCGCTGCACAACATGGGTGAGCCGGCCGCGGTCTACAGCTGGGCGTTCCTGCTGCTCGCCGCGCTCGGCCCGGGGGCCTTCACGCTCCGGCGCGCCCTGCGCCGCTGACCGGACCGTCGACGCCGAAGGGCGCACCCCGTCACCCGGGGGTGCGCCCTTTCACGTGTTCAGGCCGCACCCCCGTGGGCACCCTGCGGGCATGGCCGAGACCCCCATCGAACACCCCGGGCTGACCGACGACGTCCGCCCCACCCCCGACCACGGCGAAGCGACCTACCGCGGCACGGGCCGGCTGACCGACAAGAAGGCCGTGATCACCGGCGGCGACTCCGGCATCGGCCGCGCCGTCGCGCTGGCGTTCGCCCGCGAGGGCGCCGACGTGCTCATCACGTACCTGCCGGCCGAGGAGAAGGACGCCCGCGACACCGCGCGACTGGTGGAGGACGCCGGCCGCAAGGCCGTCACCCTCGCCGTCGACCTGGTCGAGGAGTCGCAGTGCACCTCCGTCGTGTCGCGCGCGGTCGAGGAGTTCGGCCGCATCGACGTGCTGGTGAGCAACGCCGCCTACCAGATGTCGCAGGACGGCGGCCTGCTCGACATCACCACCGAGCAGTTCGACCGCGTCATGAAGACCAACGTCTACGCGATGTTCTGGCTGTGCAAGGCGGCCGTGCCGCACATGCCGGAGGGCTCCTCCATCATCACCACGTCGTCCATCCAGGGCTTCCAGCCCTCCTTCCAGCTCCTCGACTACGCCACCACCAAGGCGGCGATCGTCAACTTCACCAAGGGCCTCGCGCAGAACCTGGTCGACCGGAAGATCCGGGTGAACTCGGTCGCGCCCGGTCCGGTGTGGACGCCGCTCATCCCGGCGACCATGCCGGCGGAGAAGGTGGAGAGCTTCGGCGAGCAGTCCCCCATGGGCCGCGCCGGGCAGCCCGCCGAGCTGGCCCCGCTGTACGTCTTCCTCGCCTCCGCCGAGTCGAGCTACATCACCGGCGAGGTCATCGGCGTGACCGGCGGCTCGCCGATCACGTGAACGCGCTGGTCACGGGCTCGCGAAAAAATCTTGAAAAAGTTCCGGGCCCGTGTCGATCCGGGGCGGCCCCCGTTCGTCGCGTCAGTACGGGCCAGGATGGACCGGCCGACGAACCGACAGGGAGAACCACAATGCGTTTCATGGTGATCGTGAAGGCGACCGAGGAGACCGAGGCCGGGGCCCAGCCGAGCGCGGAGATGCTCAATGAGATGGCCGCGTTCAACGAGGAGCTGGTCAAGGCGGGCGTGCTGCTGGCGGGCGAGGGCCTGCACCCGAGCAGCAAGGGCGCGCGGGTCTACTTCTCCGGTGACAAGCGCACCGTGGTCGACGGTCCCTTCGCGGAGACCAAGGAGCTGATCGCCGGGTTCTGGCTGCTGGAGGTCAAGTCCCTGGAAGAGGCCGTGGAGTGGGTCAAGCGGGTGCCGAACCCCACCGGCGAGGAGTCCCAGATCGAGATCCGCCAGGTCTTCACCGAGGACGACTTCGTCAACGCCTCCGAGGAGCTGAAGGACCGGGAGCGCGAGCTGCGCGCCCAGCAGGACGCCCTCGCGCAGGGCTGACCCGGGCGGCGCGCCGCACCCGCTTGCCGACGCGCGTCGGTAGCTGATCTGATCCCCGGTCGTGATGGCTACCGATGCGCGTCGCGCGGTCGAAGCGGTGTGGCGGATCGAGTCCGCCCGTCTCATCGCCGGGCTGGCGCGGATGGTGCGCGACGTCGGCCTCGCCGAGGAACTGGCGCAGGACGCCCTGGTCAGCGCCTTGGAGCAGTGGCCGGAGCAGGGCGTGCCGCGCAACCCCGGCGCGTGGCTGATGACCACCGCGAAGAACCGGGCCGTCGACCAGATCCGCCGGAGGCAGAACTACCAGCGCAAGCTGGAGCTGATCGGGCGCGACACCGAGCACGACCACGCGCCCGACGCCTCGACCGGGGTCGGCGAGATCGACGACGACCTGCTGCGCCTGGTGTTCACCGCGTGCCACCCGGTGCTGTCCACCGAGGCGCAGGTGGCGCTGACCCTGCGCCTGCTCGGCGGCCTGACCACCGACGAGATCGCCCGCGCGTTCCTGGTGCCCGAGGCCACCGTGGCGCAGCGGATCGTGCGGGCGAAGAAGGCGCTGGCCAAGGCGGGCGTCGCGTTCGAGGTGCCGGCCGAGGACGAGCGACCCGCCCGGCTGGCGTCCGTGCTCGGCGTGATCTACCTGGTCTTCAACGAGGGCTACTCGGCCACCGCGGGCGACGACTGGATGCGGCCCGCGCTGTGCGAGGACGCGTTGCGGCTGGGCCGGGTGCTGGCCGGCCTGATGCCGCGCGAACCCGAAGTGCACGGGCTGGTCGCGCTGATGGAGATCCAGGCGTCCCGGTCGAAGGCCCGCGTCGGCCCGGACGGCGAACCCGTGCTGCTGCTGGCGCAGAACCGGGCGCGCTGGGACCAGATGCTGATCCGGCGCGGCCTGACCGCGTTGGCCAAGGCGGAGTCGCTGGGCGGCGCGGGCGGTCCGTACGCGTTGCAGGCCGCGATCGCCGCGTGCCACGCGCGGGCACGCCGGCCGGAGGACACCGACTGGACCCGCATCGCGGGGCTCTACGAGGCGTTGTCGCTGGTCGCGCCGTCACCGGTGGTGGAGCTGAACCACGCGGTGGCGATCGGGATGGCGTTCGGCCCGGAGGTCGGGCTGGAACTGGTGGACGAGCTGCTGGACGAGCCCGCGCTGAAGGGCTACCACCTGCTGCCCAGCGTGCGCGGCGACCTGCTGGCCAAGCTCGGCCGCACGGCCGAGGCGCGCGAGGAGTTCGAGCGGGCGGCCGGGCTCACCCGCAACGAGCGGGAGCGCAAGCTGCTCCTCGACCGCGCCGCCGCCTGCTGACCGGAGGCGGCGGCCGGCCCGCGCGCCGGAAAACCGTTCGGCGCGCCCGGGGAGGCTCGGTACCGTCCGGCGGAGGACGAGATCGACCCGGAGGTGCCCGGTGGTGCGCAGGAGCCCGCAGGAGAAGAAGCGGCTGAGCTATGCCAAGGACCGCCGCAACACCTACGGGGAGAACGACAAGGGCTCCCGCCGCGGCATCCCGCTCAACCGGCGGCTCGACCTGCGGGCCGACCGGCGGCGGGCCGAGCAGGCGCTGCGCGGGGCCCTCGGCCCGGCGGACGAGGCGGCGGCGGACCGGGCCGAGCAGGCCGCGCGCGACCGGCGGCCGGCGCGGTTCCGGAAGACGCCCGACACGCCGCTGGGCGAGGTCGTGGCGCGCCGGCTGCGGCGACGGGTGCGGCTGGGCATGGACGTAGGCGGCGGCACCGCGGCACGCCTGGCCCGACTGGGCCGCCACCACCGCGGCCACGAGGCGTGAGCGCCGCGGTCCACGAGACACCGCCGGACGGGGAAGACGCGGCCGGTTCCGGCCCGCGGCCACCGACGCGCCGGCCCGAGCCGGCACCGCGCACGCAGGACGTGAGGACCGCCGTGGCGCAGGCGCCGGCCGACCTCGACCTCGGCGGCGGTTGGGACACCACCGCGCGGCTGGTGGGCGGGCGGTGGGTCGTGCGCAGGCCGCGCCGCCCCGGGGTGGTCGCGCAGCTGCGCCGGGAGACCCGGTTGATGCCGTGGCTCGCACCGCGCCTGCCGCTGCCCGTCCCGGTCCCCGAAGTCGTGCCCGGGGAACCGTTCGCGGTGCGGCACCCCCTCGTGCCCGGCGAACCGCTCACCCACCCCGCCCACGGGCGTGAACTCGGGCTGTTCCTCCGCGCCCTGCACGACTGCCCGACCGACGAACCGCTCCGCCTCGGCGTCCCGCGCGGCCGGCCGGCCGACGACCTGGCCCGGTTCGCCGCCGACGTCGTGCCGCTCCTCCCGGCGAACCTGCACGAGCCCGCGCACGCGCTGCTCGCGGCCGGGCGGCGGCTGACCGGCGACGTGCTGGTCCACGGCGACCTCGGCCCCGAGCACGTGCTGGCCGCCGACGGCCGGCTGACCGGTGTCATCGACTTCGGCGACGCCCACCTGGGCGACCCGGCGATCGACCTCGCGTGGGCGCTGCACGGCACCCCACCGGCCTTCGCCGACGCCCTGGCCGCGGCCTACGGCGTGACCGACGACCAGCGCGAACGGGCACTCGTGGCGCACCGGCTCGGCCCCTGGCACGAGGTCGCCTTCGGCCTGGACCACGACGACCCGGCGATCGTCCGGGAAGGGCTGGACGGCGTCGTGGCACGGCTGCGGCCCGCGACCGGTCCCTGACGGCGTGGTGGTGGACCGCCGCCGCTGATCGGGACCGACCTGGCCCGCGCGGTCGTGCCGGCCCTCATCCCGCTCATGGCGTTCACCGGCACGCTCACCGTGCCGCTGCCGAGTCGGAGGCCCCCGACCACTAGCAGTAGGTCGCCTCGGGCAGGTTCCCCGCGAGGTACGCGCCGGGCGGCACGCCCATCGTGGCCCGGAACTCGCGGCTCAGGTGCGCCTGGTCGTAGTAGCCCAGCTCGACCGCCAGCCGCGCCCACCCGCCGCGGCCGCCCCGCGCCACCACCCGGCGCACCCGCTCCACGCGCGCGAACCGCTTGGGCGACAACCCGACCGCCCTGGTGAACAGCGTCCGCAGGTGCCGCTCGCTCACGCCCAACGCCAGCGCCGTCTCGGCCACGCCCCGCACCCGCAGCATCCGCGCCGCCGCGTGCACCAGGTCCGACCGCCCCGGATCCGCCTGCGCCACCCGGCTCAGCAGCGCCGACCGCAACGCGGCCACGTCACCGACCGGCCGGCCCCACAGCTCGCTCAACGGCACCGCCCGGTCGACCAGCTCGTCCACCGGCACGTCCAGCACCGCCTGCGCCCGCCCCGGCGTCAACCGCACGACCACCCGCCGCGCCCGCCGCCCGGCGGTGTAGCGGGCCCGGTCGCGCGGCCCCACCACGTACGCGCCCTCGGACGCCGTGCACAGCACCAGCGTCGTGGCCGTGTCCGGCGCGTGCACGTACGTGCGCCCCTCGAACGACTGGCTGCCGATCCCCTCGACCCACGGCCGCAAGCGCTGCTCCACGTCCGACGACAACCGCCGGAACGTCCAAGACCTTCCCCTCCCCCGGCCCGCAGACTCGGCCCCATGCTGCTGATCACGGGTGCCACCGGCACCACCGGCCGGGAAGTCGTCCGGCTCCTCACCGACCGCGGGGTCCCGTTCCGGGCCCTCTCCCGCACGCCGACCGGCGACCAGGTGCGCGGCGACCACACCGACCCGGCGTCCCTCGACCGGGCCATGGCCGGCGTGACCGCCGTGTTCCTGCTCGGCCCCGGCACCGCCGACCTGCCCGCCTACGACCTGGCGCTGCTCGACGCGGCCCGGCGGGCGGGCGTGCCGAAGGTGGTGAAGCTGTCCGCGATCCCCGTCGGCCCGGTCGCGGGATGGCACCGCCCCGGCGAGGACGCGGCCCGCGCGTTCCCGGCGTGGACGCTGCTGCGGGCGAGCCTGTTCGCGTCCAACTCGTTGCAGTGGGCCCCGCTCATCGCCGCCGGCGAGCCCGTGCCGAACCCGACCGGCACGACGAGGCTCGGCGTGGTGGACCCGCGCGACCTGGCCGAGGTGGCGGTCGAAGCGCTGCGGCACGACCACCACGGCCGCGCCTACGCCCTCACCGGCCCGGAGCTGATCTCCGTGCCGGAGCAGGTCGCCGTCCTGGCCGAGGTGCTCGACCGGCCCCTGACCACGGTGGACGTGCCGCTGGAGGACCTGCCCGGGGAGTACGCCGAAGGGCTGCGGGCCGTCCGCACCGGCGCGGGCTCGCTGCTGTCCGACGACGTGGCCGAGGTGCTGGGACGCCCCGCGCGCACGTACGCCACCTGGGCCCGGGAGAACTTCCCCCGCCCCTGACCGCTCAGCCGGACGCGCCGAGGTGCCGGACCGCCTCCCGGGCGATGTCCGTGCGCGACCGCACGCCGAGCTTGGCGAGCACGTGCGACACGTGCGTGGCCACCGTGCGGCCGGACAGGAACAGGCGCTCCCCGATCTGCCGGTTCGACAGCCCCGACACCACCAGCTCGGTGACCTTCAGCTCGGTCGGCGTCAGGCTCTCCCAGCCGTGCGTGGCCCGCCGGTGCTTGGCGTGCGGGCCACGCCGGATGCCGTGCTCCCGCATCCGGGCCAGCAGCCGGGTCGCGTCCCAGTCCGCGCCCAGCCCGGCGTGCACCTCCACGGCGTGGCTGAGCGCCGCCCGCGCCGACGACCGGTCGCCCGCCGCCGCGAACAGCTCCGCCGCCGCCGACAACGCCTTGGCCCGGAACAGGGGCCGCCCGGCCACCCGGTACTCCTCGGCGGCGTGCAGCAACCCGACCGGGTCGGCCGACACCAGCGCCCGGCAGTAGGCCGCGGACCCCCGCCGGTGCGGCACGTCCAGCTCCGCCACCAACGCCTCGGCGTGCGCGACCGCGGCCGAGGCGTCCTCGCCCAGCTCCGCGGCCAGCCGCACGAAGTCCGGCAGCAGGTCCTCCACCGACCGCCACCCGGTCAACGCCGACCACGCCTCCCGCACCCGCCCCGCCTGCTCCAGCTCCAGGCTCACGGCCAGCGCCAGCGGCCCCACCACGTGCCCCTCCGGCAGCGGGGCGGTCCCGTCGCCGACGACCGGGCGCAGGTGCGCCCGCGCCCCCGCCGCGTCGCCCCGGTGCAGGTGGATCAACGCGGCCACGCCGTGGTCGCACCGCGAGACCATCGGGTGCTTCAGGTCGTCGGCCAGCAGGTCGACGTCGACCAGCGCCTCGTCCCACCGGCCGGCGTCCAGCAGGAGCTGGCCCAGCGCGCTCTGCGCCTGCGCCAGCCGCACGAGGTTGCCGACCTGGTCGGCGGCGTGCCGGACCACCTGCGCGGACGCGATGGCCTCCGGGCCGCGGTCCAGCTCGCCCAGGGTCACGGCCTGGTTGATCTGGAGCAGCAGCCGCAGGTCCGACGTGGCGGGCTCGCCCATGGCCACCGCCAGCGCCCGGTCGAACAGCGGCAGCGCCTCGGCCATCCGGCCGCGCGCCATCGCCACGATCGTGCGCACGTGCAGGGCCCAGCTCGTGGCCCACGGGTCGGCGTCCACCAGCGCCGCCCGCGCGAGCCGTTCGGCGGCGTCCAGCTCGCCGACGTCCCAGTGCGCGCGGGCCGCCACCACGAGCAGCCGGGCCCGGTCCGACGCGGTGAGCCCCGGCGCCGCGAGCGCCCGCTCCACCTCGACCAGCGTCTCCGCCGAACGCCCCGTGATGCTGCGGCACTGCGCCAACGTCCAGTGCAGGTCCACGAGCGTGCCGTGCTCCAGCCCGGCCAGCGCGACGGCCTCCGCGCCGTGGTGGTCGCCCAGCCGGAACCGGGCCTCGGCCAGGTGCGCCAGCAGCACACCCCGGCGCGGGCCCGCGTTCGGCGCGACCACGACCCGCCCGAACAGGTCCACCGCCGCCTCGGGCGCGTGCGCGACGAGCACCGCGCCGTGCGCGACCAGCCAGTCCGCCACCCAGTCCGGCATCCGGTCGTCGGCGGCGAGGAGCTGCCGGGTCACCCGGTCCACGCCCGCGCCCGTGTCGGCCAGCGCGCGGGCCGCCTCGGCGTGCCACGCGCCGCGCGCCGCCTCCGGCACCTCGTCGTACAGGGCGGTGCGCACCAGCGGGTGCCGGAACGACAGGCCGGCCGTGCCGTCGACCAGCACCCCCGCCACGGTCGCCTCCTGCAACGCGGGCAGCAGCTCCACCACCCGCATGCCCAGCACGGCGGCCAGGTCGGCGACCGGGAAGTCCACCCCGAGCAGCGCGGCGGCGACGAGCACCCGGCGCACGTCCGCGCCCAGGAACCCGATCCGGTCCGCGATGGCCGCCGACAGCGACGGCGGCACCCCGGCGTCGACCAGCCGGGCCGTGCCGGTGGCGTCCACCTCGATCGCCGCGCCGCGCAACAACGCCTCGACCAGCTCGACCAGGTACAGCGGGTTGCCGCCGGCGTCCTCGGCCAGCCGCGCCAGCGCCTCGTCCGGCGTGCCGCCCGCCAGCCTGCCGGTCAGCTCCACCACGGCGGGCGGCGCGAGGCGCGGCAGCGGCAGGCGCGGCACGTCCTTGCGCAGCACGGCCAGGTCGTCCCGGCGCGGCAACGGCCGCAGCACGCCGATCAGCAGCAGCGGCAACTGCGGCACCAACCCCGCCAGCCGCCGCCACACCGCGACGCTCGCCTCGTCCGCCCACTGCACGTCGTCCAGGACCAGGACCACCGGGCCGATCGCGCACAGGTCGTCCACGCGCGCCAGCAGGCGTTCGGCGGTGACCGCGGCGCTCTCCGCGCGGGCCACGGCCAGCGCGTCCAGCAGCGGCAGCAGCGGCAGCGAGCGGCCCAGCTCGTCGCCCGCGCCCCGGCACACCCGGAAGCCGCGGGCCGCCGCCGCGTCGCACGCCGCGCGGACCAGCGCCGTCTTGCCGATGCCGGGCTCGCCCTCGACGAGCAGCGCGCTGCCCCGCCCCCGGGACAGGTCGTCCACCAGCGCCAGGAGGCGGCCCAGCTCTCGCTCGCGGCCTGCGAGACGCAGTGTGACGGCGCGCACACCGCGAGAATACGGCGCTAACGTCAAGTTAACAAGATGTAACATTGCCGCCGAATTAACCTGATCGTCGCACAGTTATCGGATTGTTCACGCCGATTCCGCTCCACACCGGTCCGCGTGCTGACACGGTAATCGCCGAAATTCCCCGACCCTGTCGACTGGAGAACGCATGCGAATCGGACGAGTGCTCATCGCCGCCCTGGTCGTGACCGCCTTTACGACCTTCGCGCAGGTGGCCACCAGCCCGTTCGGCGGAATGCCCTACAACTGACCGGCGATATTCCACGCCCGACCGGCCATTATTCCACGCGGGTCGGGCAGGTGACGACGAACAGGGGTCGCCCGGACAACGGAGTCCGGCGAACCCGGTCGCGGTCGGATCCACATTCGCTCTTCTTCGGCCCCAACCGGGCCGCTACGCTGCGGAAGCGTGGCACCGGCACCGACGCGAGGGGCCGCGCGCGTGGCGCGCTGCGGCGCGGTCGGGCTGTCCACCGGGCTCCTGGCCGTGATCGCGCACGCGAGCGGCGGCGGCCACCTGCCCTCCTTCCCGCACGTGCTGGTGTTCGCGCTGGCCATCGCGTGGACGTGCGTGCCGCTCACCGACCGGCAACTGGGGCTGACCGAGCTGTTCGGGCTCGTCGGCGTGGTCCAGGTCGCCGCGCACGTGTTCCTCGCCGTGCTGTCGCGGGAACCGCGCGACGTGCTGCCGTCGCCGTCGATGCTGCTCGCCCACCTCGGGGCGACGGTGATCGTCGTCGTGGCCCTGGCCGGGTTCGAGCAGGCCGTGTTCCGGCTGGCCGCCGCGCTGGCGGCCGTGCTGCCCCGGCGGCTGAGCCCGCCGCCCGCGTTCGCGCCCCTGCGCATCCCCATCGCCGCGCACCCGCGCCAGCCGCTGTCGGAGGTCCTGCGCCGACGCGCGCTGCCGCGGCGCGGCCCGCCGCGCTCCTAGGTACCCGAGTCCCCCACCACCGTCCCGTTCCGGGACCGGTGGCACCTCCTCGTACCCGGGAGTTCCCGCCATGTCCGAGACCTGGCGCGGCCTCGTGCTGCGCTTCCACTTCTACGCGGGCGTGCTCGTCGGCCCGTTCGTCCTGATCGCCGCCCTGACCGGCGTGCTCTACGCCGCGACGCCCCAACTGGAGTCGTGGCTGTACTCGAACCAGCTCCGCGTGCCCGAGTCGACGTCCTCGGTGCCGTTGTCGGAGCAGGTGAAGGCCGCCGTGGCGGCCCGGCCGGGCGACACGCTCGCCGCCATCCGGCCCGCCCCCGGGCCGGGCGACACGACGCGCGTGCTGTTCACCAGCGACGGCGACGCCCGGCCCACCGTGTTCGTCAACCCGGCCGACGGCACCGTGGTCGGCGAGCTGATGACCTACGGCACCAGCGGCGTGCTGCCGCTGCGCACCACCATCGACCAGATCCACCGCAACCTGATGCTCGGCGAACCCGGCCGGCTCTACAGCGAGCTGGCCGCGTCCTGGCTGTGGGTGGTCGCGCTCGGCGGCGTGTTCCTGTGGTTCAGCCGCCGCCGCGCGCAGCGGACCAAGCCCACCACCCGGCGGCACGCCACGATCGGCCTGTCGGTGCTCGTGGGCGCGCTGTTCCTGTCCGCGACGGGGTTGACCTGGTCGGCCTACGCCGGCGAGAACGTCGCCGCCGTGCGCCAGGCGTTGAACTGGACCACGCCGGCGCTGGAGGGCGGCGGCGACCACGCCGGGCACGACATGTCCGACCCGATCCCGGTGTCGCCCGGCGAGGTGGACTCCGTGCTGGCCACCGCGCGCCAGGCGGGCATCGACTCGGGCCTGATCGAGATCGTCGCGCCGCCGATGGCCGGGATGCCGTGGAACGTCAGCGAGATCGACCGCTCCTGGCCCACCCAGGTCGACGCGGTCGCCGTCTCCGGCGGCGAGGTGCTGGACGAGGTCCGGTTCGCCGACTACCCGGTGGCGGCCAAGCTCGCCCGGTGGGGCATCGACGCGCACATGGGCGTGCTGTTCGGGTGGCCGAACCAGCTCGTGCTGCTGGCGCTCGGGCTCGGCCTGGTGGCGCTGGTCGTGCTGGGCTACCGGATCTGGTGGCTGCGCCGCCCGACCCGGGGCTTCGGCCGGCCGGTCCCGCGCGGGCAGTGGCGCAAGCCGCCGCGGGCCCAGCTCGTGGCCGTGCTCGTGGTGGCGGCGGCGGTGGGCTGGTTCGTGCCGCTGTTCGGGCTGAGCCTGCTGGCGTTCCTGGTGGTCGACCTCGTGCTGGCGGCGCGGGCGCGGCGGCGGAAGGACACCGAGCCGTCCCCCTCCGAGTCCTCGCCGGTGGCCGGCTAGCGACGGCCCGCGGCCGGGTCGGGCACCTCTTCACGCCCGGCCCGGCCGCTCGCGTTTCGCGGCCCGGAACGCGCTCCGTCGCAACCCGCCGGCGCGGCCGGACGGATTTCGCGGCTTGGAACGCGCTCGACCGGAACCGGACGGCGCGGTCGCTTCACCAGCGTGAACATCGTTGACGTTGGTGGTCCAGACCACACAAACTCCGTGGCATGCGTGGGAAATCGGTTCTCTCCGCCGCCCTGGTGGCGGTCGGCCTGGTGGTCGCGTCGCCGTCGCCCTCGACGGCGGCGCCGGCCGTGTTCGCCCACCCCGGTGTGCTGGTGGGCAAGTCGCAGCTCGACTTCGTGCGGGCCAAGGTGAACGCGGGCGAGCAGCCGTGGCGCGGCGCGTTCGACCAGATGCTGGCGCACCCGTTCGCCTCGCTGTCGCGCGTGCCGAAGCCGCGGGCCGTGGTGGAGTGCGGGTCCTACTCCAACCCCAACTACGGGTGCACGGACGAGCGCGAGGACGCGTTGGCGGCGTACACCTTGTCGTTGGCGTGGTACGTGACGCGGGACAACCGCTACGCGGCCAAGGCGATCGAGATCATGGACGCGTGGTCGGCCACGATCCGCGACCACACCAACACCAACGCGCCGCTGCAGACGGCGTGGGCCGGCTCGTCGTGGCCGCGGGCCGCGGAGATCATCAGGCACGTGCACGGGAACTGGCCGAACGCGGGGCGGTTCGCGACCATGCTGCGGGACGTCTACCTGCCGGAGGTCGTCGGCGGGCGGGCGGCGACGAACGGCAACTGGGAACTGTCCATGATGGAGGCGACGCTCGGGATCTCCGTGTTCCTGGAGGACCGGGCGGTGTACGACCGGGCGGTGGCGACGTTCCGGACCCGGATGCCCGCCTACGTCTACCTGACCACGGACGGCGCGCTGCCGCGCACGCCGCCGGGCAGCGGCATCGACACGCGGGACGAGATCGTCTCGTACTGGCACGGGCAGACCACGTTCGTGAACGGCCTGTCGCAGGAGACGTGCCGCGACTTCACCCACACCGGTTACGGCCTGGCCGCCGCCGCGCACATCGCCGAGACCGCCCGGCTCCAGGGCCAGGACCTGTGGGGCGAGGTGCGCGAGCGGCTGCGCCACGCCTACGGCCTGCACTCGAAGTACCAGCTCGGCGTCGAGCCGATGCCGTCGTGGCTGTGCGGCGGCACCCGCAAGCAGGCCCTCGGCCCGACCACCGAGGTGGCGTTCAACGCCCTGAACACCCGGCTGGGCATCGCCATGACCAACACCCAGGCCCTGACCGAACGCCAACGCCCGGCCGGCACCGACCGCCTGTTCATCGCCTGGGAAACCCTGACCCACGCCCTGAACCCCGCCTGACCGAACCGCGCGTGTCCTACCTCCGGAACGCGCGTGTCCTACCTCCGGAACAGCCGAGTTGAGCGTTCGGAACAGCGGTGGGCGTTCCGAGCGTTCAACTCGGGTGTTCTGAGCGTTGGACACGCGCGTTCCGAACGTAGGACACGCGCGGGTTCAGGTGGTCAGGGCGGTGGTTTCGGGGTAGGTCGGGAGGTCGGTGGGGAGCGGGGCGCCGGAACGGACGGCGTCGGCGGTGCGGACGGTTTCGGCCAGGGCCGCGCGGAACAGGAGGGAGCCGGTGCTCACCCGGCGCACGCCCAGGTCGCGCAGGGTGGCGGTGGGCAGCACGGGGAGCACGTTCAGGGGCACGTCGAGGGCCGCCACCAGGGCGGCGATACCGCGCTCGTCCGCCAAGCCCGGCACGAAGATGCCGTCAGCCCCCGCGTCCACGTATGCCAAGGCACGGGTCACCGTCGACTCACGGTCCACGGACAGCCAGTGCGTGTCCACCCGCGCGTTGACGAACAGGCCCGGCGCGGCCTCCTTGAACGCACGGACCACCGCGGCGTGCGAACCGGGATCGGCCAACCCCTCGCCACGCCCGTCCTCCACGTTCACCCCCGCCACGCCCAGCTCCCACAGCTCCGCTGCCAACGACCGGACGTCACCGCCGAACCCGGCCTCCACGTCCACCGTCACCGGCACGGGCAGCCGCACCAGCCGCCGCGCCAACGCCACGGTCTCCGCCCGCGCCACCCCCGCCGCGTCCGGCAGGCCGTGCGCCACCGCCACGCCCAGGCTCGTCGTCCCCACCGCCGCGAACCCGGCCCGCACCAGCGCCGCCGCGGACGCGAAGTCCCACGCGTTCGGCAGCACCAGGAAGTCGTCGTGCAACCGGTGGAACACCCGCGACCCCTCCGCCAACGCCATCGCGTGCTCCCGCCCCGGGCACGCGTGCCGCCCCGCCCCGAACCACGCCCCGGCCAGGTCCACCTCGACCACCGACCCGTCCGGCGCGACCCGCCGCGTCACGGGCACCGGCGGCTCCACCCCCGCGATCAACGCCCGCGTCGCCGCGCTCGCCTGCACCAGCACCCCGATCAGGTTGGCCGTCCCCTCGTCCCACGCCCCACCGCACGCCGCGACCAGCCGGGCCACCGCCTCGTCCGCCTCCCGCGTCACCGCGACGTGCGGCTGGTAGCACCCCGCCACCACCGCCACGTCACCGGCGACCGACCGCGGCAGCCCCAACGCCTCCGCCAGCACCGCCACCGGCTCCCCCGGCCGCCGCAGCGCGTCAAGATCCACAGTGGACAGCACCCGCGCCACCACCGCCCGCCGCCGCACGTGGTCCGCGCCCTCGCTGAACCGCGCCACCCCGGCCCTCAGCCACGCCACCCCGGACTCCGCCGCCGGCACCGGCGTCACCACGTAACCGTCGTCCTCCAGCACGCTCATGCGGCCACCGTAGGCGCCGGACACTTCGGCGCACGCCGAAACGTCGGCGGCGCACAATGGCGGACGTGGCAGCAGACCGACTCGCATCCCTGGCCGCGCTGCTGGCCGACCGCAGCCGCGCCCGGTTCCTGCTCGCGCTGCTGGACGGCCGGGCGTGGACGTCCGGCGAGCTGGCCGACGCCGCCGACGTGGCGCCGTCCACGGCGAGCGAGCACCTGACCCGCCTGGTCCAGGGCGGCCTCCTGGTCGAACGCCGCCAGGGCCGCCACCGCTACGTGCAGCTCGCCGGCCCGCGCCAGGCCAGGCTGCTCGAAGACCTCCTCGCCTACCTCGGCCCCGCCGACCCGCCGCGCCGCACGCTCCGCGCGTCCGCCGCCGACCAGGCCCTGCGCCGCGGCCGGACCTGCTACGACCACCTGGCCGGCCGCCTGGGCGTGGCGATCACCGACGCCATGACGGCCCGCGGCCTGCTCACCGACGACCTGTCCGTCACCGACGACGGCCTCGCGTGGCTGACCGACGAGCTGGCGTTCGGCCCGCCGACCACCCGCCGCCCGCTGGCCAGGGCGTGCCTGGACTGGACCGAGCGCCGCTCCCACCTCGCGGGCGCGGCGGGCGCGCACGTCTGCGCCCACCTGCACGAACGCGGCTGGGTGCGCCGGATCGGCACGGGCCGCGCGGTGCGGCTCACCCCGACCGGTGAGACCGCGCTGCGCGACCTGCTCGGCATCCCGACGGGCAGCGCCCTCAGCGGGTGAGCCACCCCGGCAGCCACGACGGGTCGCCCGCCGGCAGCACGTCGATCACCACGCACGTGATGTTGTCCGGCCCGCCGCGCGCGTTGGCCGCCTCGATCAACGCCCGCACGGTCTCGTCACCGTCCGCGGACGCGGTCAGCAGCCCGGCGATCTCCGCCGGGGCGACCACGTCCGACAGCCCGTCCGAGCAGATCAGGTACCGGTCGCCCGCCTCGACGTCCTGGAAGAACAGGTCGGCGTCGTGCGCGCTGCCCGCCTGCAACGCGCGCATGAGCATCGACCGGCCGGGGTGCTCGGCGGCCTGCTCGGCGGCCATCCGGCCGTCGTCGACCAGCGCCTGCACCATGGTGTGGTCCCGGGTGACCTGGGACAGCTCGCCCTCGCGGACGAGGTAGCAGCGCGAGTCGCCGATGTGCCCGACCGCGAACCGCTCGCCGTCCCACAGCAGCGCGGTGAGCGTGGTGCCCATGCCGCGCATGTCGAAGTTCTCCTCGGCCAGGTCGGTCAGCCGGACGGCGATCTCCCGCGTCGCACCGGCCAGCTCGCCGAGGGGGTCGTCGGCTTCCACGTCGAGGTCGGCCAACACCGCCACCGCGATCGAACTCGCCACTTCGCCGAACGCGTGCCCGCCCATGCCGTCGGCGACGGCGAACAGTCGTTCGCTGAAGTACACGGAGTCCTCGTTCGCTTCACGGCGCAGGCCGGGGTCGGTGCCGACGGCGTACCGGAGCGCATACATGCCGCACAGTGAATCACTCGCACGGGTGCCCGTGAGCAGGGCATGTCCAATCCGGTCAGCGGGGACGGCCGTAGAACTCGCTCAGGAGGAGCATCGCCGCGCCGGCCGCGACCACGTCGTCACCCAGCGGAGTGATCGACACGTCCACCGGCAGCCACTCGTCCTTGGGCAGCCGGGCCCGCACGCCGTCCAGGTAGGCGGCCGGTTCGGCGAGCACCGCGCGGCCGGCCAGCACCACGTGGTCGATGTCCAGCAGTTGCACGAGGTCGGCCACGGCCACGCCCACGATGGACGTCGCCTCCACCAGGTCGCCGCGCGCGGCGGCGAGGTTGTGCAGGGCCTCGATGCAGCCGGTGCGCCCGCACACGCACTGCGGGCCGTCGAGCTGGAGGGTCGTGTGCCCGTACTCCCCCGCGTTGGTGCGCGAGCCCCGGTGCACGCGGCCGTCGAGCAGCATGCCGATGCCCAGGCCGGTGCCGACCAGCACGAGCACCGCGTCCCGCAGCTCCTCGCCGCGCCGCCACGCCTCGGCGACGACCGCCGTGTTGGTGTCCTTGTCGATCACGACCGGGAGGCCGAGCCGCTGTTCGGCCAGGGAGCGCAGCGGCACGTCGTGCCACTCGGACAGGCCGGTCGGGTAGTGCACCACCCCGGTGCGGTGGTCGAGGGGCCCGACGAACCCGATGCCGACGCCGAGGAGCCGTTCGCTGCGCAGGCCGTCGACCAGGCGGTTCAGCTCCTCCACGAACGTCGGCGGGTCGAAGTCGCGCGGCAGCGGCGCGACCGCGCGGTCCAGGACGGTCCCCGCGAGGTCGGTGAGCACGACCCGCAGCTCGTCCCGCTCGACCTGCGCGCCGAGCGCGAGCCGGCTGTCGGCGACGAGCTTGAGCAGGGTGCGCGGCTTGCCGACGCCCACGTTCCGGGTGCCCGACTCGACCAGCAGGCCGTCGTCGATGAGCCTGCTCACCACTTTGGACACCGCCTGCGGCGTGAGCCCGCTGCGGTCGGCCAGCTCGACCCTGGTCACCGCGCCGGACCTGGCCAGCCCGAGCACCACCGCGTCGTTGTACCCCCGCAGGAAGCGCAAGTTGGCCACGGGTCCATCATCGCACCTGGCTTTTTACTACACGCCGTTGCTTTAATCGATGCCATGTCACTGCGCACCGGACTGCTCGGCTACGGCATCGCCGGCCGGGTGTTCCACGCACCCCTGATAGCCGCGACGCCCGGCCTGGAGCTGAGCGCCGTCGTCACCGCGAACCCCGCCCGACGGGCGCAGGCCGAGGCCGCCCACCCGGGCGTGGCGCTGCCGCGCACGGTCGAGGAGCTGTTCGAGCTGGACCTCGACCTGGTCGTGGTCGCCACGCCCAACCGCACGCACGTGCCGTTGGCGCTGGCGGCGATCGAGGCCGGGATGGCGGTCGTGGTGGACAAGCCGTTCGCGCCGACCTCGGCCGACGCGCGTCGGGTGCTGCAGGCGGCGAGGTACCGGGGCGTTCCCGTGACGGTGTTCCAGAACCGGCGGTGGGACGGCGACTTCCGCACGCTGCGGTCGCTGGTGGACGAGGGTGCGCTGGGCACGGTGACCCGGTTCGAGTCGCGGTTCGAGCGGTGGGTGCCGGAGGTCTGGGACAACTGGCGCGAGTTCGGCGCGCCCGACGAGGCCGGCGGGCTGCTGTACGACCTGGGCGCGCACCTCGTCGACCAGGCGTTGGAGCTGTTCGGTCCCGTGTCGGCGGTGTACGCCGAGCTGGACCTGCGGCGGCCCGGGGTCGAGGTGGACGACGACGTCTTCGTGGCGCTCACCCATGCGAATGGCGTGCGTTCACACCTTTGGGCCAGTTCCGCCGCGCCGCACCACGGACCACGGTTCCGCGTGCTGGGCTCGACCGGCGCGTACGTGTCGCACGGCCTGGACGGCCAGGAGGACGCCCTCGCCGCCGGCAAGCCATTTGAAGATTTGTCGACATCCGCCCGGGTGGGGTTGCTGGACGACGCCGAGGAGGTCGTGGGCCTGCCCGGCGCGTACTCGGAGTTCTACCGGCTGCTGGTCGCCGCCCTGACCGAGGGCGGCCCGCTGCCGGTCGACCCGGAGTCCGCGGTGCGGGCGCTGGAAGTGATCGAGGCGGCGTTCACCTCCGCCCGGACTGGACAGGTGGTGTCGCCGTGAGCCTGCTGGAGACCTTGGCCGAGCAGGAGTCCCGGCTGGTGTTCACGTCGTTCGACAACGAGGTGGCACTGGCGCTGGGCACGTTCCTGCTGGCCGCCGCCCGTGAGCGCGCGCTGCCGGTGACGATCTCGGTGCGCCGGGGGCGGCAACGCCTGTTCCACGCGGCGCTGCCGGGCACGTCGGCGGACAACGACGAGTGGATCGACCGCAAGAGCCGCGTGGTCGACCGGTACGGGCAGAGTTCGTTCCGGGTCGGCGAGACCTTCCGGGCGGCTGGCAAGGACTTCGACCGGGACTCCCGCCTGGACCCCGACCGGTACGCCGCGCACGGCGGCGTGTTCCCGGTGAACGTGGTCGGTGTCGGCATGGTGGGCACCGTCGGGGTGTCGGGCCTGCCGCAGGCGGAGGACCACGCGTTCGTCGTGGAACAGGTCGAGAAGTTCCTCACGACGGCGACGGCGACGGCGACGTAGACCACGGGTGCGCCGGCCGCCGCCCGACCGGCACGCCCCTTCCCACCCGACGCCCCGTCCTGCCCCCGGACGGACCGTCGGAAAGGCGGTGAGGGGCTGCCTCACACCCCCAGTGGCAGCCCTTCACCGCCTTGGCGCGCCCCCGGTCCGCTCGGCCCTCTGGCGCACCCCCGGTCCGCTCCCCTGGCTGACGCTTGCCGACGACCGCAGTGGCCGGTGGCGGCGGTGGCCGACGACCGCAGTGGCGGAGGGCGGCGGTGGCCGAGGACTGATGCTTGCCGGCGGCCGCGCCTGCGCCGGCCAGTGGTCGCGTCGGCTGGCAGCTACCGCGGTTGGTGGCGGCGGAGGCGGGCCGCTCCAGCCGGTGGTCGCGGCGGTTGGCGGCTGAGGCGGTTCGTGGCCGAGGCGGTTGGTGGCTGAGAGGCGGCCGGTAGCCGGGTGGCCGAGGCGGCCGGTAGCCGGGTGGCTGGCGGTCGCGGTAGCCAGGGTGGTCCGGTGGCACCTTGTGGGGCGCGCTGGAACCCGGCCTCGCCCGGAGCGGTGCGGGTTGAGCCCGAGCCCGCACCGCTCCGGGCAGGCCATGCCCATGTCAGGCCACGTCCACGTCAGGCCATGTTCACGTCAAGCCATGGCACCTCACGCCCTGGAGGTCGCGCCCGGGTCAGGTCAGCAGAACACCTCGTTCAGCAGTTCCTCGAGACCCGCCACGGCACCGGGATCCGGGGCCGAGGTCACTGACGCCGTCAGCCTGGTCTTCGTGTCCAGCGTGCTGATCATCAGGCTCGAGTACCCCGGGATGCCCCCGCCGTGCCCCCGCACCTTCACCCCGCACGGCAGATCGGTGTCCTCGATGCCCAACCCGTAACCGGGCGTGATCGGCGGCATCGTGGTCAGCTCCGCCTGCTGCGCCGGCCGGAGCAGGCGGCCGTCCAGCAGCGCGTCCACGAACCGGTCCAGGTCCGCCGTCGTGGAGATCATCTCGCCCGCCGCGTACGCGACCGACGGGTTGATCTCCGTGATGTCGACGACCTGCCCGCCCGCCCGCACATACCCGTGCGCGTGCGGGCCCGGGATCTCGCTGCGCGTGCCCGGCACGGACGTCCCCCGCAGGCCCAGCGGACGCAGGATGCGCTGCTCCACCGCCACCCCGTACGGCCGGCCCGTGACCTTCTCCACCAGCATCCCGGCCACGACGTAGTTCGTGTTCGAGTAGTTCCAGGACGTGCCCGGCTCGAAGTCGAGCGGCCGGGCCGTGGACAGGGCGACCAGCTCGGCCGGCGTCCACGTCTTGTCCCGGATCGTCACGAACCCGTCCGGGTCGAGCGGCAGGGCCGCCGTGTAGTTGAACAGGCCGCTGGTGTGCTGCAACACGTGCCGGACGGTGATCCGGTCGCCGTCCGGCAGCAGCCCGGGCAGGTACCGCCCGACCGGCGCGTCCAACTCCACCCTGCCCTCGCCGACCAGCTGCAGCACCACGGTCGACACGAACGTCTTGGTGATGCTGCCGACCCGGAACCGGCCGTCGGTCGGCACGGGCCGCGGCGAGTCGACCCGGGCCGTGCCGCTGCGGGCGGTGAACTCCTGCCGCCCGTCGACCACCCGCACCTGCACCCCTTGCGCCCCCGTGCGCGCCATCTCGTCCAGCGCCCGCTGCACCACCTGCCGGTCGATCCGGCCACCCCGGTCGGCCGACGGTTCGGCCACCGCCGGCCCGGCGACGCCCACGACCGCCAACCCCACGGCCGCCGCCAGGGCGATTCCCCTCTTGCCCATCAACGTTGCTCCCTTCAGACGTTGAGGGCTTCGAGTTTGTCCTGGTGTCGTGGGGGCGTCATCGGACCGTGGTCTGGGAGGTGATCAGACTTTCGGCTGGGCCACCCCTAGTGGCGCCCTGCCCTTCGGAACCGGTTCCGAGGGAATCTCCACTAGTCCGTTCGAGTGACGCCAATGGTCTAGACCTTGACCGTGAAGTGGTCTGAACCACATGGTGACGTCAACCCTGCACTCCTTTCCTGACAAGGAGCACGATGTCCAAGATCCGATGGCATGTCACAGCGTTGTTCGTGGCGGTCGCCACGTTGGTGGTGGGACTGGTGGTCGCCCCCGCGGCCAGCGGTGCGGGCGGCGTCTCGGCCACCTTCAGCAAGGGCTCGGACTGGGGCACGGGCTACGAGGGCAAGTACACGATCAAGAACGGCGGCACGTCCGCCCTGACGTCGTGGACGGTCGAGTTCGACCTGCCCGCGGGCCACAAGGTCAGCTCCCTGTGGGACGGCTCCTACACCACCAGCGGCCAGCACGTGACCGTCAAGAACACGTGGAACGGCAACGTGGGCGTGGGCGCGTCGGTGAGCTTCGGCTTCAACGTGACCTACTCCGGCGCGTTCAGCGGCCCGGCCAACTGCAAGCTGAACGGCGCGTCGTGTGAGGCGGGCGGGGTCGACCCGACGACGACCACGTCCACGACGACCACCACCACGACGACCACGACGACGACCACCACGACCACGACCACGTCCAACCCGCCGGTCGGCTCGCGGAAGAACCTCGGCTACTTCACCCAGTGGGGCGTCTACGGCCGCCAGTACTTCGTGAAGAACATCCACACCTCCGGCTCGGCCGCGAAGCTCACGCACATCAACTACGCGTTCGGCAACGTGCAGAACGGCCAGTGCACCATCGGTGACGCCTACGCCGACTACGACATGGCCTACACCGCGGCGAACTCCGTCGACGGCGTCGCCGACACGTGGGACACCGGCGCGCTGCGCGGCTCGTTCAACCAGCTGCGCAAGCTGAAGAAGATGTACCCGCACATCAAGGTGCTGTGGTCGTTCGGCGGTTGGACCTGGTCCGGCGGCTTCGGCCAGGCGGCGCAGAACCCGGCCGCATTCGCCGAGTCCTGCTACCGGCTCGTCGAGGACCCGCGCTGGGCGGACGTGTTCGACGGCATCGACATCGACTGGGAGTACCCCAACGCCTGCGGTCTGACCTGCGACACCAGCGGCTTCGGCTCGTTCAAGACGCTGTCGCAGGCCCTGCGCAACCGGTTCGGCGCGAACTACCTGGTCACGGCCGCCATCACGGCGGACGGCTCCAACGGCGGCAAGATCGACGCGGCCGACTACGGCGGCGCGGCGCAGTACCTCGACTGGTACAACGTCATGACCTACGACTACTTCGGCGCGTGGGCGGCCCAGGGCCCGACGGCCCCGCACTCGCCGCTGACGTCCTGGTCCGGCATCCCGACGCCCGGGTTCTACTCCGACGCGGCGATCCAGAAGCTGAAGAGCAAGGGCGTGCCGTCGGCCAAGCTGCTGCTGGGCATCGGCTTCTACGGCCGCGGCTGGACGGGCGTGACCCAGTCCGCGCCGGGCGGCACGGCGACCGGCGCGGCCCCCGGCACGTACGAGGCGGGCATCGAGGACTACAAGGTCCTCAAGACCAAGTGCCCGGCCACCGGCACGGTCGCGGGCACGGCGTACGCGCACTGCGGCAACCAGTGGTGGAGCTACGACACCCCGGCCACCATCGGCGGCAAGATGACCTACGCCAAGAACCAGGGTCTCGGCGGCGCGTTCTTCTGGGCGCTCGACGGTGACACCTCCAACGGCGAGCTGATCACCGCGATCGGCAACGGCCTGAAGTAACACCCGGCACCACCCGAAGGGCCCTGCGGGCGTCTCCCCGCAGGGCCCTTTCGGCGTCCTGGGTGGTGAATTCGGGGTACCTGAGCGTTGGACACACGGGCGCTGGACGTCGGACGCCCCGAGCACGTCGAGGTCGAGTGGCGGCTGGAGCTGGACTGGACGACGTCGGACGGGCGTCGGGGCACCGTCACGATCGACGACGGCGGCCGGCCGTTCCACAGCTACCCGCACTTCCACGCGTGCGACGGGCCGCCGCCCGCGCACCCGCACGCGTTCCTGGCGTTCAGGAGCAGGCCGAAGCGCTCGGCCTGCTCCTGAACGCTCAACTCGGGGTGCGCGAACGTAGGACACGCGCGTTCCGGAGGTAGGACACGCGGGTTAGAGGGTCAGGCTCCAGGAGTCGAGGCGCCCGGTGTCGGCGGAGTAGACGTCCTGCACCTTCAGCTGCCACGTGCCGTTGCGGGACTCGGACGAGAGGTCCGCCGTGTACGTGGTGTCGATGTTGTCGCCGGAGTCGTTGTTCGACGCCTTCAGCCGGTAGGACGAGCCGTCCGGCGCGACCAGGTCGATCACCAGGTCACCCCGGTAGGTGTGCACGATGTGCACCTCGACCTGCGACGACGCCGAAGCGGTCCCCTCGCAGCCGGCGATGGTGACGGCGCTGGTGACGGCCGCGCCGTTGTCCGGGATGGCGACGTCGGTGTCGTTGGTCTGCCGCGCGCAGCCGACCGGCGGGTTGCCGCCGCCGCCGTACGGGTTGGCCGCCTTCTTCGCCGCGTACATCAGCATCGACTTCGTCTTCGGCCAGAACGTGGACGTCTGGCACGAGTACGCCGGGAAGAACCCGGAGCACGAGCCCGACGACGGCCCGATCTCCCACACGAACGACGCCACGCCCAGGTCGTCGTACACCCAGTCGTCGGTCGCCCCGGCCGCGTTGTAGAGCACCTCGCCCGGCTGCCCGTACTGCCACCCGCCGGCCAGCGCCGCCATGTCCTTGGCCATGGCGCGCATCGGCGCGTCGTTGCCCGTCTTGTACGCCGTCGTCCAGCCCCACGGGAACAGCACCAGGTTCGAGTAGCTGTGCATGGAGATCACGACACCGGTGGTGTCGGCGGGCGCGGCGTCGGTGTTGCCGGTGCCGCGCCGGTCGCGGTAGAGGCTGCGCCACAACGCCTGCAACGCCCGCGTCTCCACCTCGGAGTTCGCCGACGGGCCCTTGTAGGTCTGGTCGCACGGGTTGGTCGACGTGCCGGCGCCGCCCCAGTGCGAGTCGGTGTTGCGGTTGAGGTCGATGCCGATCTGCGACGACGACGAGCCCGAGCAGTTCGACCCGTTGGTGTTGTTGGCGTTCTTGCGCTGGTAGCGCGGCGAGTTGCCGCCCTGCTGCACGATGTTCACGCCGTCCGGGTTGGCGATCGGCACGACCCACACCTCGGTGGTGTCGAGCAGCGCGGTGACCTCCGCGTCCACCCCGTACCCGGCGGTGAGGTGGTCGATCCAGCGCCACGCCACGTCGCCGGTGGTGATCTCGCGGGCGTGCAGCTGGCCCATCACGAAGAACCGGGGCTTCGGCGCGGTCGGGTTCAGCGCGCAGTCGCCCGCGTTCTTCTTGGTGATGCAGACGGCGCGCAGGTCGTAGCCGCCCGCGCCCTGGGTCTTGCGCCACGAGTCGCCGTAGTCCACCAGCGTGGCCAGGCCCGGGTACTGCTGCGCGACCAGATCGAGGTGCGACCAGTGCGCGTTGATCGTGCGGTAGCCGCCGTAGTAGGTCTCGTTGACGTCTGCCGCGTCGAACGTGGGCGACTGGGACTTCTTCGCGGGCGGCTGCCACTGCGGCGCGGGCAGCACCTCGTCGACGAAGGCCGTGAAGCCGGCCTCCTTCAGGCTCCGGCCGGTGGTCTCGTCACCGAGCACGAACAGGTAGTCGCCGTCCCGGTCCTCCAGCACGTCGAAGCCGCGCCCGAGCAGGTTCTGGGCGGCGGCCCCGAGGGGTGCGTGGACCTTGTAGACGTAGGTGGGGCCGGCCTGCACGACGGCGACCTCGGGCGCGGGACCGGCGGCGCCGGGGCTGCCCCCGGTGACCACCGCCGCCGCCGCGACACCGGCCACGGCCAGCGCCAGCAGTGAACGTCTGGTCGACTTCACGGTTGTTCCTCCTAGGCAGGGGTGAGTCGGAGGATGGGGGACGGAACGGCTCCTTGCACACCCGCCATCCGGCCATTGCTCTGCGTCATGACCGGGGGTTTTGCTCGGTTCGGGTGAGGTACCCCGGCTCTTGGCCCGGATGGAGGAGGAGTCGTGACGGACGAAGAACTAGTCGAGCGCATCACCCGCCTGGTGGAGGAAGAACACCGGTTGGAGGGATCACGCATCGGCGAGGGCCTCAGCGACGGTGACGCCCGACGCCTGCGGGACCTCGAAGTCGCCCTCGACCAGACCTGGGACCTCCTGCGGCAACGCCGGGCCCGCCGGGCCGCCGGCATGGACCCCGACGCCGCCGAGCCGCGTGACCCCGGAACGGTGGAGAACTACCGGCAGTAGTCGGACACGCCTCGTCACCGGTCACCCGGCAGGACAAGGGTGCCGGTCGCCGATTTCACCCGATCGGAACCGCGGCCCGGCCTTCCTTGACCTGTCCCCTGGGGCAGCCCGCAGGGTCGTCGCCATGGAGGATGCGGGGGTGGCACGGCTACTGGGCACCGGCGAGTTCGCCCGCCGGTCGCGGCTGTCGGTGAAGGCGCTGCGGCTGTACGAGCGGCTGGGCCTGCTGCGGCCGGCCGAGGTCGACCCGGGCAACGGCTACCGGCGTTACCGGGAGGAGCAGCTGGCCGACGCGCGCCTGGTGGCGTCGCTGCGCCGGCTGGACATGCCGCTCGCCGAGGTGGCCCGGATCGTCGCCGCGCCCGAGGGCGCGCGGGCCGACCTGCTCGGCGACTACTGGGCCGGGGTCGAGCACCGGATGGCCGTGCGACGCGGCCTGGCCGCCCACCTCCGCGTCGTGTTGTCCGGAGGGAAGGGACTGGTGGACATGTACCGGGTCGAACAGCGGGACGTGCCGGAGCAGGTGGTGCTGACCGAGCAGCGGCACCTGTTGCAGCCCGCGCTGGTGGACTGGATCGACGGCTCGATGGGCCGGCTCGTGAAGGCCGCGGGTGAGCACGGCGGCGTGGCGGCGTCGCCGTTCATCGTCTACCACGGCGAGGTCAACGAGGACAGCGACGGGCCGGTCGAGGCGTGCGTGCCGATCCCGGTGGACGCGCCGCCGGACGGGGTCGCGGCCCGGGTCGAGCCCGCGCACCGGGAGGCGTACGTGCGGCTGACCAAGGCGCAGGTCGACTTCCCGCAGATCCTGTCCGCCTACGACGCCGTCGCGATGTGGATCAAGGAGAACGGGTTCGCGATCCACGACGCGCCCCGCGAGGTGTACTTCGCCGACTTCGACGCCGCGGGGCCGGACGACGAGGTCTGCGACGTCGCCTTCCCGATGCGCTAACGCGCCGCGATCGAGGACTTGGCGACTTCCTTCGGCTCGACGTCGTCCTCAGCCGTGCCTCGCGCATGCGGATCGAGAAGACTCGAGCCGGACCGTGGGTGTCGGCGGCATGGTCGTCATCCGATCGAGTCAGCTGCTCGGCTTCGTCAGACGAGCTGAGCGAGCCGGTGGTCCAGCGCCGTGTGCCGACGCCCCGCGCCCATGGTGCGGACCGCCTGCCCGATCGCCTTGCGCGAGCCGACGAGCACGACCAGCTTCTTCGCCCGCGTCACCGCCGTGTAGAGCAGGTTGCGCTGCAACATCATCCACGCGCTGGTCGTGATTGGGATGACGACGCACGGGTACTCACTGCCCTGTGAGCGGTGAATCGTCATGGCGTAGGCGTGGGTCAGCTCGTCCAGCTCGCCGAACTCGTAGTCCACGTCCTCTTCCTCGTCGGTCCGAACGGTCAGCTTCTGCTCCACGACGTCAATCGCCGTGACCACGCCGAGCGTGCCGTTGAAGACGTTCTTCTCGTAGTTGTTGCGCATCTGGGTCACCTTGTCGCCGACCCGGAACACCCGGCCGCCGAAGCGCCGCTCCGGCAGGTCGGGCCTGGCCGGCGTCAAAGCCTCCTGCAGCAACGAGTTGAGCCCGCCCGCGCCCGCCGGACCCCGGTGCATCGGCGCGAGCACCTGCACGTCCGTGCGCGGCTTGAGGCCGAACTTGCGCGGGATGCGGTTGGCGACCACGTCGACCACCGTCGTCGCCGCCTCCTCGGCCTCCTCGACCGGGAACAGGAAGAAGTCCGGCAGGCCCTGCACGACGGGGTAGTCGCCGTTGTTGATCCGGTGGGCGTTGGTCACCACGCCGGACTGCTGCGCCTGCCGGAAGATGTGCGTGAGCCGGACGTTCGGGATGGGGCTGCGCTCGGACAGCACGTCGCGCAGCACCTCGCCCGCGCCGACGGAGGGCAGCTGGTCCACGTCGCCGACCAGCAGCAGGTGCGCTCCGGGCGCGACCGCCTTCACGAGCTTGTTGGCCAGCAACAGATCCAGCATCGACGCCTCGTCCACCACGACGAGATCGGCGTCGAGCGGCCGGTCGCGGTCGTAGGCGGCGTCACCGCCCGGCTTCAGCTCCAGCAGCCGGTGCACGGTGCGGGCCTCGTGCCCGGTCAGCTCGGTCAGCCGCTTGGCCGCCCGCCCGGTGGGCGCGGCCAGCACGACCTTCGCGCCCTTGGCCGCGGCCAGCTTCACGATCGACCGCACGGTGAAGCTCTTGCCGCAGCCGGGACCACCGGTCAACACCGCCACCTTGCGGGTCAGCGCGAGCCGGACCGCGTCGCGCTGCTTCTCCTCCAGCGACGCGCCCAGCCACGCGAACGCCCGTTCCCACTCCACTTGCCGGAAGGCGGGCATCCGCTCCTCCTCGGTCCTGAGCAGCCGCAACAGCTGGTTCGCCAGCGAGATCTCCGCCCGGTGGAACGCGAGCAGGTAGATGGCGGGGTCGCCGTCCGGCATCACCTCGCGCACCACGCCCTCCTCCGCGACCAGCTCGGCCAGGCACTCGATCACCAGGCCCGCGTCGACCTGGAGGATCTTGATCGCGTCGCCGATCAGCTCGTTCTCGGGCAGGTAGCAGTTGCCGTCGTTGGTGGCCTCGGACAGGGTGAACTGGAGCCCGGCCTTGACCCGTTGCGGGCTGTCGTGCGGGATGCCGACGGCCTTCGCGATCACGTCGGCGGTGCGGAAGCCGATGCCCCACACGTCGTTGGCCAGCCGGTAGGGCTCCTCGCGGACGACCTCGATGGCCTTGTCCCCGTACTGCTTGTAGATGCGCACGGCCAACGACGTGGACACGCCGACGCCCTGGAGGAAGACCATGACCTCCTTGATGGCCTTCTGCTCCTCCCACGCGGCGGCGATCAGCCTGGTGCGCTTCGGGCCGAGCTTGGGCACCTCGATCAGCCGGTGCGGCTCGTGCTCGATGACGTCCAGCGCGCCCACGCCGAAGTGCGTGACGATCCGGTCCGCCAGCACCGGCCCGATGCCCTTGATCAGGCCGGAGCCGAGGTAGCGGCGGATGCCCTGGATGGTGGCGGGCAGCACGGTCGTGTAGTCGTCCACGTGGAACTGCTTGCCGTACTGGGGGTGCGAGCCCCAGCGCCCGCGCATCCGGATCGACTCGCCGGGCTGCGCCCCGAGCAGCGAGCCGACCACCGTGACCAGGTCGCCGCCGCGGCCGGGGTCGACGCGGGCGACCGTGTAGCCGGTCTCCTCGTTGGCGAACGTGATCCGCTCCAACACCGCTTCCAGGACCGCGTCAGCCACGCGGTCACCCTAGGACGTGCCGCCGACACCGGGGCACACCGGTCACGGGGCACACCGGTCACGGCCACAGCAGCGGCCGGCCCCCGTACCCGCCCACGACCACGCCGTGATCGTGGACGCCCTGCGCGAAGCCGTAGGTCCCGCCCGCGACCCAGCCACGCAGAGGTTGTCTGGGAGCGCTCCCAGGCTCGCCCGTTCGGCTTCGGGGCGAGGGTGGCGCTCCTCCACGGGAAGTTCACAAATCACGCCGACCGCCTCCACGGCCCCGACATAGGGTCGAGCGCATGACACGCCGCGTTCTGGTGGTCGAGGACGACCTGACCATCGCCGACTCCGTGGCCGCCCGGCTGCGGGCGGAGGGGTTCGAGGTGGACCTCGCGCACGACGGGCCGTCCGCCGTCGCGCGGGCCCGTGACGGGCGGCCCGACCTGGTCGTGCTGGACGTGATGCTGCCCGGGTTCGACGGGCTGGAGGTGTGCCGGCGCATCCAGGCGGACCGGCCCGTGCCGGTGCTCATGCTGACCGCCCGGGGTGACGAGACCGACCTGCTGGTGGGTCTCGCGGTCGGCGCGGACGACTACCTGACCAAGCCGTTCTCGATCCGCGAGCTGGCCGCCAGGGTGCACGCCCTGCTGCGGCGGGTGGAGCGGGCGGCGTCGGCGGCGGCGTCCCGGATCACCGTCGCGGACCTGGAGATCGACCTGGCCGAGCGGCGGGTGACGCGGGGCGGCGCGGAGGCGCACCTGACGCCGACCGAGTTCGAGCTGCTGGTGCACCTCGCCGAGCGGCCGCGGGCCGTGCAGTCGCGGGAGCGGTTGCTGAGCGAGGTGTGGGGGTGGGGCGACGGGACGGGGACGCGGACGGTGGACAGCCACATCAAGGCGTTGCGGCGCAAGCTGGGCACGGACCTGATCCGGACCGTGCACGGCATCGGCTACGCGTTGGAGGTGCCGCGGTGAGCCTGCGGTCGGCGGTCCGGATGACGGTGGAACTGCTGCCGCGCCCGCTGGACCCCGTGCGGTCGATCAAGGTGAAGCTCGGGATCCTGCTGGTGTCGGCGATGTCGGCGGGGTTCGCGTTCTTCCGGTGGCGGATCGGGTGGCTCGCGCCCGGGACGACGTTCGGCGCGGTGGCGATCGTGCTGGTGACGTCGCAGGTCCTCGCGCACGGGATGACCAGGCCGTTGCGGGAGATGACCGCGGCGGTGCGGGCGATGCGGGCCGGTGACTACAGCCGCCGGGTGCGGGCGACGGCGCGGGACGAGGTCGGCGAGCTGGCCGGGGCGTTCAACCAGATGGCGGCCGACCTCGGCGCGGCGGACCAGCAGCGGCGGGAGTTGATCGCGAACGTGTCGCACGAGCTGCGGACGCCGATCACGGCGCTGCAGAACGTGCTGGAGAACGTCGTGGACGGGGTCGCGCAGCCCGACGCGGCGACCCTGCGGACGGCGTTGGCGCAGACCGAGCGGCTCGGCCGGCTCGTGACCGAGCTGCTGGACCTGTCGCGGATCGACGCCGGGGCGCACCGGCTGGACCTGGCCGAGTTCCCGCTCGCGGAGCTGTTGGAGGAGGTCGTGGCGGAAGCCGCGGTGGCCGCCCGGGGGGTGCGGTTCACCGTGGACGTCTCACCGCCGTCGGCGACCGTCCGCGCCGACGAGGCCCGGTTGGCGCAGGTCGTGGCGAACCTGCTGGACAACGCGGTCCGGCACGGTCCGGCGGGCGGCGAGGTGCGGGTGTCGGCGGTGGTGGGTGCGGAGCTGGTGCTGGAGGTGGCGGACGACGGGCCGGGCATCGCGCCGCAGGACCGCGAGCGCGTCTTCGAGCGCTTCACGCGGGGGGAACGGGCCGGCGGCGGGGGCACCGGGCTGGGGCTGAACATCGCCCGGTGGGTGGTCGACCTGCACGGCGGCACCATCGCCGTGGTGGACGGCCCGGGCTGCCGGATCCGGGTCACCCTGCCCGCCTGAACCAACGCCGAGGCACCGCCAAGGCGTTGCTCCGCAAGCGTCCCCGCCCAGGGGAACCCTGAACTCAATTCAACCAGACACCACCGACAATTCCGCGTTTCGAGCCCTTCCCGGTCGTGCCCGAGGCCCGACCGGAGCCCACCCGAGGCCCGGTCGGAGCAGGCCGGAGCGCCCGACCGAACCCCTGTCAACCCGCCGCCGTGCCCACGGCGGTCGATCACGCATGCCCACGGAGTCCCGATGACCACGACCACCGCAGAAACGCCGGAAACCGCGGAACCGACCATGACACCCCACCGCGCACTCCTCACGGGCGCGGCCGCCGGGCTCGCCGCCGCGGTCCTCCTCCCCTTCGACGAACCGGGCCTCGGCTGGTCGCTCACCGCGGTCGTCGTCTTCGCCCTCCTGCGCCGGGTCAGGCCGGGCTGGGCGGTGCTGTCCACCGCGCTGTTCGCGGTCGGCGCGTTCGTCGCCGCCGAGTGGCTGTTCGCGCTGTGCGCCATCGCGGGCTGCGCCGCCGGCTCGCTCGCGGTCGCCGGGGGGCGGACCGCGCGCGGCCTGGTGTTCGGCGCGGGAGCGGTGCCGTTCGCGGCGGTCCGGGCCGTGCCGTGGGTGGCGCGGGGCGTGAAGGACAGCGGCACGCCGGCGCTCGTCCGGCCCGTCCTGGTGACCGCCGCCCTGCTGGTGGTGTTCGTGCCCCTGCTCGCCGGCGCGGACGCCGCGTTCGCGGGCCTCCTCGGCCACATCACGCCCGACGAAGCGGCCGGCGGCCCCATCACCCTGTTCCTGGTCGTGGGCCTGGGCACGATCGGCGCGGCCTTCCTGCTCGCCGCACCGCGCCGGGTGGACGAGACCGGCGACCTGCCCCGCACGGTCGCCCGGCGCGACTGGGTGCTGCCGGTGGGCGCGCTGGTGGTGCTCTTCGCCGCGTTCGTGGCCGTCCAGGTCACCACGCTGTTCGCGGGCGACGAGCACGTCCTCACCACCCCCGACCTCACCTACGCCGACTACGCGCGCAGCGGGTTCTGGCAACTCCTCGCCGTCACCGTGCTGACCCTCGGCGTGATCGCGGTCGTCGCGCGCCTCGCCCGCCTCGACTCCCCCACCGACCGCCGCTGGCTGCGCGGCCTGCTCGGCGCGCTCTGCGCGCTCACCCTGGTGATCGTCGCGTCCGCCATCACGCGCATGTGGCTGTACCAGCAGGCGTACGGCTTCACCGTGCTGCGCGTCGTGGTCACGGCCTGCGAGCTGTGGCTGGGCGTGGTCTACGTGCTGGTCCTGGCGGCGGGCGTGCGGTTGCGGGCGCGGTGGTTGGCCCGCGCCGTCGTCGGCACCGGGTTCGCCGCGCTCGTCGGGCTCGCCGCGCTGAACCCGGACCGGCTCATCGCGGAGCGCAACATCGAGCGCTACGAGGCCACGGGCAAGATCGACATCTGGTACCTGGCCGGGTTGTCCGACGACGCGGTGCCCGCCCTCGCCACGCTCCCGCCCGGCCTGCGCGCGTGCGCGCTGGAGTTCCGCCGCGTCGGCCCGGACGACTGGACGTCGTTCAACCTCGGCCGCCACCGGGCCGGGGACGTGCTCGCCGGGGTCACCCGCGGCGACTGTGCGCGGTGACATGGTCGGCGACGAGGAGCGCCACCTCGCGCGGGTGCGTGAGCTGCGCCCAGTGCCCGGCGTCGAGCACGCGCCGCCGCACGTCGGACGCCCACCGCTCCACGCCCTCCAGCACGCCGTCGGTCACGTACCGGTCCCGCGCCGGCCGCACCAGCTGCACCGGCACGTCGGTCCGCCGCTCCCGCGGCGAGCGCAACCGGGGGATGAAGTTCGCGCGGTACAACGCCATCCCGTGCACGCCGTCGCGCACGACGGTCGGCGAGGCGGGCGGCGTGAAGCCTTCGGCCCGGCGCACGACCGACCGCCAGCGCGGTCCGACGACGTGCCGCCACACCAGGGGCGCGACGACCGGCACGTGGAACGCGACGATGTACCACGAGTGCAGCAACTGCCGGAGGCGTTGCGCGGTGGGCGCGCGGCGCGTCCAGTGGCCGATGTGGTCCAGGCACGGCCCGGAGATCGAGGTGTACGACGCGATCGGCGCGCCCGGCGTGGTGACCGCCTCCCACGCCTGGATGGAGCCCCAGTCGTGCGCGACCACGTGCGCGGGCGCGTCCGGGCTGACCGCCGCGATCACCGCGAACAGGTCCCGCGCCAGCACCGGCAGCCGGTAGGCGGCCAGCCCGCGCGGCGCGGAGGACGCGCCGGCCCCGCGCACGTCGTAGGTGACGACGTGGAACTCCTCGGCCAGCAACGGCACGACGGCGTCCCACACGTGGTGCGTGTCCGGGTAGCCGTGCACCAGCACGACGGTCGGCGCGGACCGGTCGCCCTGCTCGAACACGGCCAGCCGCACGCCCTCGGACTCCACGAACACCGCTGCCTCCGGGACGCCGGGTGCTACTCCTGGGTAACTTGATGAACGCTACCCCACCGCGGGCCCGGACCGGCCGACCGCCCGTGGGGAATCTCGCAATCCGGCCGCACGGGGGCGCGGAAGGGCTGAACCGCCCGGTCCGTGGGTACGGCCCACGAGGAAGTACCCGTGCGGAGGAGGTTCATGCCCGTGTTCACCGCCGTGATCACGTTCGCCGGCTCGCTGCTGGTCGCCCTGGTGGCCGTCACGCTCGTGCACCGGGTGGTGCGCCGCATCGGGCGGCGCTCCGACCTGTTCGCCGGGCTGGCCCGGCACGCGCACCGGCCCGCGCTGGCGGTGGCCGTGCTGGTGGCCGTGCAGTTCTCCCTCGGCGTGGTCGCGCACGGCGACTGGCGGCCGGTCGCGCTGCACGTCACCGGGATAGCGCTGATCCTCGCCGGCGCCTGGCTGCTGGCCGCGCTGCTCGTGGTGATCGAGGACGCGACGCTCGCGCGCATCCGGGTCGACGTGTCGGACAACCGGCACGCCCGCCGCGTGCACACGCAGATCACGCTGGTCCGCCGGGTCACCGTGGTGGTGGTCAGCGTGCTCGCCGCCGCAGCGGTGCTGATGACGTTCCCGGGTGCCCGCGCGGCCGGCACCTCGATCCTGGCCTCCGCCGGTGTGATCGGCGCGATCGCCGCCCTGGCGGCGCAGTCCCTGCTGGGCAACGTGTTCGCGGGCGTGCAGATCGCGTTCAGCGACGCGTTGCGGCTGGACGACGTGGTGGTCGTGGAGAAGCAGTGGGGCCGCATCGAGGACATCACCCTCACCTACGTGGTCGTGCACCTGTGGGACGACCGGCGGCTGATCCTGCCCACCTCCTACTTCCTCAAGACGCCGTTCGAGAACTGGACCCGGACCCAGTCGGCGCTGCTGGGCACGGTCGAGCTGGACGTCGACTGGACCGTGCCGGTGGAGGACCTGCGGCAGGAGCTGCGGCACGCGCTGGAGCGCAGCGACCTGTGGGACGGCCGGGTGTGCGTGGTGCAGGTGACCGACGCGGTCGGCTCGTTCGTGCGGGTCCGCGCGCTGGTCAGCGCCTCGGACGCGGGGCGGCTGTGGGACCTGCGGTGCGTGGCGCGCGAGCACCTGGTCGGCTGGCTGCGGTCGCGGCACCCCGGCGCGCTGCCGCAGGTGCGGGTGCGCGACCTGCCCCGCGGCAACGGCCAGGCCCCGGCGCCGGCGGCGAACGGGTCGTCGGACAACCGGGTGTTCGGCGACAGCGCGGACGGCCAGGAGCGGGTGCAGGCGTTCAGCGGCCCGGAGCAGCCCGTGCAACCGCGTTGAGCCGCCGTTCCGTCCTGGTGGCAGCATTCGGCACGGGAGGACGCATGCGCGGGGTCGTCGTGGGTGTGCTGGCGGGGCTCGTGCTGGCGGGCTGCGCCGCCAGGCCGCCGGACACCGCCTCGGGCGGCCCGCTCACCGCCACGGTGCCGTCGGTGGTCACGGAGGTCACGGAGGTCACGGTGCCGGTCCAGCTCAGCCCCCGGGCCAGGGAACTGCTGGCCGAGGCGGCGCGGGACGGGCAGCGGTCCGTCGGGCTCACCGTCTCCGCCGAGCCGGGCGCGACCGGGCAGGTGGTCGAGCGGCTGCGGCGGGCGGGCGCGGCGGTGGAGGCGTCCGACGCGACGATCGGCTACGTCCGGGTGACCGTCCCGGTCGAGCTGGCCGAGCGGGTCGTCGCCGTCGAGGGCGTCAGCCGCGTCGACGTGGACGAACCCCTGTCCAACGCGGACCCCACCCCCTAGCGACAAGGCTCGGGGCCACCCCCGCGTGCGGCGGGAGTGGCCCCGAGGTCTGCCCGGTGGCGTCAGGCCACGTTCTGCACGATCACCGCGCCGCGGCCGACGACCGCGCCGTCCGCGGTCTGCACGGTCAGCTCACCGCGCAGCACCCGGCCCGCGCCGGCCTGGCCCGCGGCGGTCACCGTGCCGGGGACGGTCCAGGTCGCGCCGGCGGTGCGGTCGGCGTTCGCGTCGGTCACGGCGACCGAGCCGAGGCCCGGCGCGGCGAACACGTCGATGTAGTCGTACTCCGTGGTGCCCGCGGGCACCTCGTAGCCGTCCACCTGCACCCGCCACGCGCCCGCGGCCGGGTTCGGGATCGTCACCGACTCCTCCGAGTCGCCGTCCGCCGACTGGCCGGCGAGCACGCACGTGCCGCTGGTGCAGTTGTAGACGAACAGGTCGAGGTCGGCCGACACGTCGCTGGTCTTGCCGATCGTCGCGCGCAGCGACGTGGAGCCCGGCGCCACGACCAGGTCGTACGCCTGCACCGTCGCGTCGGCGATGGACGGGCGCGCGATCCGGGCGCTGGCCAGCGCACCGCCGACGACCCTGCCGTTGAACGCGCCCAGCGAGTTCGTCACGGTGTACTCGCGGGCGATCGGCGTGCCGATCACGGCCGAGGCGATCGTGTCCGGGTTCGGGCTGATCGCGGTGCCCAGGACGGACGCGGTCACCGAGTACGGCGCGGTGTCGGCGTCGGACGTGCGCCGCGCCTCGACCACGATCTCCCACACGCCCGGCACCGGGTTGCTGACCGTGCGGCTGGTGGGCGAGCCACCGGCGCAGCCCGCGCCCGCGTCGGGGTTGTAGCAGTTGGTGGACGTGGTGGTGTCGAACGGCACGCCGTACGGGTCGTAGCGCAGGAACCGGACCTGGCCCTTGCCCGGCTCGGGGCCGCCGGCCGCCATGTCGACCTTCAGCGCGCTGGTGCCCGCGGGCACCTTCACGAAGAAGCTCTTCGACTGGTTGCGGGCGATCGTGCCGGACTTGGTCACCGCGTACTTGCCCGCCGCGGTGAACTCGTCCGCCGCGAACACGGTGTTCAGGGTGAACACGTCGATGCCGCGGGTGCCGGGGTTGTCGAGCTTGAGCACGGCCGAGTGCGCGCCCGCCTTGGTCGGCTTGACCTTGACGTCGAACTTCACCGGCGTGTTCAGCGGCAGGCTGACCAGGGACTTCGACGAGAACGTGCCGTCGTTGCCCTGCCAGTCCACCAGGAACTGCTGGTTGCGGTTCGGGCCCGTGGTGCGGGTCAGGGTGTAGGTGCGGGTGTACTCCTTGCCCACGACGACGCCCTCGCGGTCGTGGATGCCGACGCCCGTGTTCGGGGTGGCCAGCAGGCCGGACAGCGCGGTGTTCACGGTCACCGACGTGGTGACCGCCTGCGTCTCCGGGTGGGCGTTGAGCTGCTCCCACGCACGCTTGGTGTCGAACAGGCCCGCGCCCTGCTCGTACGCCTGGAGGGTGGACACCCACTTGGCGCCGGACTGGATCGCGTTGCGCAGCGCCGCGACCGGCGGCCGCTCGCCGTTGTGCTCGGCCTTGTAGGCGCTGACCAGCAGCGCGGCCGCGCCGGTCGCCTGCGGGGCGGCCATCGACGTGCCGTTGAACATGGCGTAGCCGGCGGGCAGGTCGTAGGTGCCGGCCACCGGGCCGGGCGCCTGCCACTGCGGCGTGGTGGAGATCGCCGAGCCGGGCGCGACGATCTGCGGCTTGAACCCGCCGTCCTCGCGCGGGCCGCGCGAGGAGAAGCCGTGCAGGCTCTCGCGCTGCTGCGTCTTCGAGCCGTAGTTGGACAGCCAGGTGTCGGCGGTGATGTAGGAGCCGACGCTGATCGCGTCCGTGGCCACCGACGGGTCGCCGACGGTGTTCGCGCCCGCGCCGCTGTTGCCCGCGGAGATGAACACCTGCACGTTGTACTCGGCGATGGTGCGGTTGTAGAGCTCCGCACGCGCGTTGTTGCCGTCGTTGAGGGCCGGCAGGCCGCCGATGGAGATGTTGACGACGTCCGCGCCGTTGCGCGCCGCGTACAGCAGGCCGTCGATCAGGCCGCTGTTGGTGCACGACGGGGTGGACAGGCAGACCTTGACGGCCATCAGCTTCGCGCCGGGCGCGGCGCCGGACATCTTGCCGCCGAACATCTTGTTCGCGGCGGTGATGCCCGCGACGTGCGAGCCGTGCGCGGCGGCGGAGATGCCGATGTTGACCCACGCGACGCCGGCCGCGTCGTAGATCGACTTGTCGGTCTGCACCACGAACGCCACGGTGTCCAGCACCGGCGTGGCCGGGTTGTCCGCGCCGAAGTGGCCGACGTCCTTCTTGTACTTGTAGTCGATCATCGGGGTCTGGTCGGTGAAGTCGCCGTCGCCGTCGGTGTCGACCCGGACTTCCTTGGTGGTGATGTCCTGGAGCACGCCGAACGCGTCCGTGCGGTCGCCGTCGCGGTTGATGTCGCCGCCGGTCTCGCTGTTGGCCAGGCCCAGGTCGCCCGCGGTCTCGCGGAACAGGCCGAAGCTGAACGGGCCGCCGGTGGCCGGCGCCTTGTAGGTCGCGCCGCCCGCGGTGAACGTGCCGTTGTAGCGGCCCGAGACCTGCAGCCAGGTGCCGTCGCCGGAGTTGGTGGCGTTGGCGTTGTACCAGTCCACGATCTTGCGCTCACCGGTCGACGTGGTCGCCAGCGCGGGGTGGTCCAGGTCGATGCCGGAGTCCATGATGGCGATCGTCGTGCCGCGGCCGTCCCACTTGGGGTGCTCGTCGGTGAACTGCGCCGCCTTGGTGTCCTGCGTCGGCATGTACGGGTTCTTCTTGGGCGTCTTCGGACCCGGCGCGGGCTGCGGCAGCGGGGACGACGCGCCGTCGGGCCGCGGGTTGTCCAGGACGACGAGGCCGTCCACGTCCACCGCGTTCACCGAGGCGAGCGCGGCGGCCTTCTCGGCCTTCTCGCGCGGCACGGAGACCTTGAGGTAGTCGACGTCGCGCTCGGTGGACTCCACCACGCCGCCGAGGGCCTTGAGGTCGTTGGCGGCGGAGTCGAGCTTGCCCTCCTCGGCGGCGACGAGGAGCGTGACGGTGGGCTGACCGGCGCGCTCGGCCTCGGCGAGGCGTTCCCGGTCCTGCTTGTCGAGCTTGTCGGCGGGCGCGGGCGCGGTCGGCGCCTCCTGCGCGACGGCCGTCCCGGCGGCGAGGCCGAACCCGGTGGTGCCCAGCACGGCGGCCAGCAAGGCCGCACTGGTGCGGTGTCTCCACCGGCTTGCTGAGTTGATCACGGCGCAAACCCTTCGTGGGGAAAGATTGGCGCAAGCACATCTGCCAGGCACCCGGCGAACAATCGGACGAACAGACCAATAGAAGAGTCCAATTTGGACTGTTCGGCCTATTGCGCGAACGCGCGGGAAGTGCCGCAGAACACCGGAACGGGTGCGACCACTCCAGTCAAGAGCCGACCGGCCGGAATGTCAAACACTGTCAACGGTGAATCACCCGGCAGAGCCCGGATTCGGTAACAAATCGCACTTCAACGCGATGGCGAGCACACTGGTGTGCATCGTGGACGCCGAACCGATCGACCGCATAGCCGACGAGCTGTACACCGTGCCGCCGGCTCGTTTCGTCGCGGCCAGGGACGCCCGCGCGCGGGAGGCCGCCGAGCGCGGCGACAAGGAGCTGGCCAAGCGGGTCTCGGCCCTGCGCAAGCCGACCCTGTCCGCGTGGGCGCTGAACCTGCTGGGCCGCTACGGCGGGTCCGACCTGGCCGAAGCGCTCGCTCTCGGTGACGAGCTGCGCGCCGCCCAGGAAAAGCTGCGCGGGGGCGCGCTGAGGCAGCTGGGCGCGCGGCGGCGGGCCGTGCTGAGCGCGCTCGTGCGGAAGGTCGAGCTGCTGGCGACGGACCGCGGCCACCCCCTCGGGCCGGACGCCGTGCAGCAGGTGCGCACGACGCTGACCGCGGCGCTGGCCGACGCCGTGCTGGCCGCCCGGATCAAGGCCGGGCGGCTGGTGAAGCCGGTCGAGCAGTCCGGCTTCGGCCCGTTGAGCGAGACCGCGACCCCGGTGCGGGACGACCTCGCGCCGCGCCGTGAGCAGCGGCGGGAGCGTCAGCTCGCGCGGGCGCGCGAGGACATCGACACCGCGCGGGCCGACGTGCGGAAGGCGGACGCCGCCGTCGCGGAGGCCGAGCAGACCCTGACCGAGCGCGAGGAGCACACCGCGACCCTGCGGGCCGAGCTGCGCCGGGCGCAGCAGGCCGAGCACGAGGCGGCGACCAGGCTGGAGCGCGCGAAGCGCCGGGCCGACGACGCGCGGGGGAAGCTGGCGGGAGCCGAGGCGAAGATGACCGAGTTGCGCGGGGACGCCTGACCGTCGTCCGTGACCCGCGACACACCCGAACAGGGCCGGCGAATACCCAGCGTGACGCCCGACACCCTGGGACCTCCGGGGGAACACCCACCGGTAACCACCCGTTCTACTACTGGTCGGCACGTGGACGCCGCACCGGACGTCAGGCCCGCAGGGCACCTCCCCCCAGGCCCGCGCGGCACCTCTCCCCGAGACGTTGCAGGTGCGCCCACGCCTGCCCGACCGCCGCCGGCCGAGCGGCCACCCCCACCGAACGGCCGGCGGTCCGATACCCCCGCTCACACCATGTGCTGGTCGTGCCGCGCGTACAGCTCGGTCCACTCCTCCGGGCTGAGCCGACGACCCGATTCGCCGATCTCGGCCAGTTCCCGGAAGTACTCCTCGCGCGGCGGTCCCGGCGCGAAGAGGATCAGCATCGACGCGTGCTCGTCGGTGTCGTTGCGGAAAGCGTGGACGCCGCCCTCGGGGACGTAGAGGAAATCGCCCGCGGTGGCGTTCACCCAGGTCTCGCCGTTGAACAGCCGGACCGTTCCGGAGATCACGTAGAACGACTCGGAGAACGTCTTGTGGAAGTGCGCGGCCGGACCGCCGGCGCGCGGGGCCATCCGCCACTCGAACAGGCCGAACCGCCCGCGCGTGACGTCGCCGGTCCCGACGAGCCGGGCCTGCGTCAGCGGGCGGTCGATGGTCGGCACCTCGGCCGCCGGCCGCCACACCGCGCTGATCTCGCCGACGTCCCGCGTGTACGACACCGTGCACCAACTCCCTGAAAGTGAATCTTCTTCAACTCTCGTCCGCCGCCGGAGTTCGATCTAGACTCGCCCGATGGCAGAGGACGCGGATGTCATCGTCGTCGGCGCGGGCCTGGCGGGCCTCGTCGCCACCGCCGAACTGGTCGACGCCGGGCGCAGGGTCATCCTGCTCGACCAGGAGCCGGAGGCGTCGCTCGGCGGTCAGGCGTTCTGGTCGTTCGGCGGGTTGTTCCTGGTCGACAGCCCGGAGCAGCGGCGGCTGAAGGTCAAGGACTCGGCGGAGCTGGCCCTGCAGGACTGGCTGGGCTCGGCGGCGTTCGACCGCGACGCCGACCACTGGCCGCGCCGGTGGGCCGAGGCGTACGTGGACTTCGCGGCGGGCGAGAAGCGGGCGTGGCTGCACGCGATGGGCGTGCGCTGGTTCCCGCTCGTGCAGTGGGCCGAGCGCGGCGGGTACCTGGCCGACGGCCACGGCAACTCCGTGCCGCGGTTCCACGTGACCTGGGGCACCGGGCCCGGCATCGTGGCGCCGTTCGAGCGGCGGGTGCGTGAGGGCGTGGCGCGCGGGCTCGTGCAGCTGCGGTTCCGGCACCGCGTCACCGGGCTGACCACGACCGGAGGCGTGGTGGACGGCGTGCGCGGCGAGGTGCTGGAGCCCAGCACGGCCGGTCGGGGCGAGCCCAGCTCGCGGACCGCGTCCGGCGACTTCGAGCTGCGCGCGCAGGCCGTGGTCGTCACGTCCGGCGGCATCGGCGCGAACCACGACATGGTGCGCCGCAACTGGCCCGCCCGGCTGGGCACGCCGCCCGAGCACATGCTGTCGGGCGTGCCCGACCACGTGGACGGCGAGATGCTCAGGGTCGTGCAGGGCGCCGGCGGCGAGATCATCAACGAGGACCGCATGTGGCACTACCCCGAGGGCATCGCCAACTACGCCCCGGTGTGGAGCAGGCACGGCATCCGCATCCTGCCCGGCCCGTCGTCGCTGTGGCTGGACGCCACCGGCGCGCGGCTGCCGATCCCGCTGTTCCCGGGGTTCGACGCGCTCGGGGCGCTGGAGCACATCGTGAAGACCGGGTACGGCTACTCGTGGTTCGTGCTGAACTCGCGGATCATCGGCAAGGAGTTCGCGCTGTCCGGGTCGGAGCAGAACCCCGACCTGACCGGCAAGGACGTGAAGGCGGTGCTCAAGCGGGCGCTGCCCGGGGCGGTCGCGCCCGTGGAGGAGTTCGCCAAGCGGTCCGAGGAGTTCGTCTTCGGCCGCACGCCCGAGGAGCTGGCCGCGGGCATGAACCAGCTGACCGGCACGTCGTTGATCGACGCGGCGGCGCTGCGGCGGACCATCGTGCACCGCGACCGGCAGGTGCTGTCCGGGCTTGGCAAGGACATGCAGGTCAACGCCATGCGCGAGGCGCGGAGGTTCGTCACCGACAAGCTGATCCGCGTGGTCGAGCCGCACGCGCTGCTGGACCCCAAGGCCGGTCCGCTGATCGCCGTGCGGCTGTCCGTGCTGACCCGCAAGACGTTGGGCGGCCTGCACACCGACCTGTCCGCGCGCGTGCTGCAGTCCGACGGCACGCCGTTGGCGGGCGTGTACGCGGCGGGTGAGGCGGCGGGGTTCGGCGGCGGCGGCGTCCACGGCTACCGCGCCCTGGAGGGCACGTTCCTGGGCGGCTGCCTGTTCTCCGGCCGCGTCGCCGGCCGCGCCGCCGCCCACGCCACCGCCTGACCTGAACGTTGAACTCGGGGTACCTGAACGTAGGACACACCTGACCTGAACGTAGGACACACGCGCGTGTCCTACGTTCGGAACGCGTGAGTTGTGCGGTCAGGAGGCCAGGCCCAGCTTGCGGGCCAGGTCGTCGGCGTCGGCCAGGCGCAGGTCGCGGTAGAGCTGGAGCGCGGCCAGCCAGTGCGGGCGGGCGGCGGCCGGGCCCTCGGACTGCTCCAGCACGTCCCCGATCGCCCGGTGGCACAACGCCTCCTGGTAGCGGTCGCCCAGGCGCGCCGCCAGCGCGAGCCCCGCCCGGTACGACTCCAGCGCCTCGTCCGCACGGCCCAGCTGCTGGGACGCCGCGCCCACGGTGTGCAACGTCGCCGTGTGCGCCTTCGACGGCGCGGACGGGAACAGGCCCAGTGCCTCCGTCGCGTGCCGCAACGCCTCCTCCGGCCGGTGCTTGCGCAGCAGCACGTTGGCCAGGTTGTTCTGGATGCTCGCCTGCGACCGGTTGTCCCCGACCTCCCGCGCCACCTCCAGCGCCTCCAGGATCGTCTCCTGCGCCCGGTCCAGCTGGTCGTCGGCCATCAGGCAGTACCCGAGGTTCGCCAACGCCGCCAGCTCCAGGTGCCGGTCGCCGTCCGACAACGCCGCCGCCCGCGTGCACGCCTTGATCGCCTCGTCGATCCGCCCCAGGTCGGCCAGGGTCGAACCCAACCGCAGCAGGAACGTCGCCTGCGCGTGCCGGTCGCCGAGCGAGCGCGTCGCGGCCAACCCGATCCGGCACAGCGCCAGCCGGTCCAGCCGGTTGCCCCGGCGGAAGTGGAACGCGTCCAGGCACAGCGCGAGCTGCCACGTCCGCTCCCGCTGCCCGCTGTTGACCGCGATGTCCAGCGCCAGCCCGAGGTTGGCCTCCTCCAGCGTGAACCAGTCCAGCGCCGCCGCGTGCGACGCCAGCTCCGGGAACGACGCCGGCCGGTGCTCGATCGGCCCGAACGGCCGGACGTGGTCGGACAGGTGCGCCCGCGCCCGGTCCGCCACGTGCAGGTAGTAGTCCAGCAGCCGGTTCGCCGCCACCTGGTTGTCCACATCGGACTCCGTGGCCGCCAGGTGGTGGGTGAACAGCCGCACGAGGTCGTGCCGCGAGTACCGGTCCGGCGTCGACTCGTGCAGCAGGTTCGCGTACGCCAGGGTCCGCAGGTGGGTGCGGGCGCTGACCACGTTGATGTCCAGCAGCGCCGCCGCCGCGTAGCTGTCCAGGTCCGTGCCGGGGTGCAGGCCGAGCCGCCGGAACAGCCGCGCCGCGCCCTCGGGCAGCTCCCGGTAGCTCACGGCCAGCGCCGCGTGCACCCCGCGCCCCGCCTCCGGCAGCGACAACGCCGCCAGCCGCCCCTGCTCGTCGCGCAGCTCGTCCACCAGCGACTGGATCGTCCACCGCGGCCGAGACGCGAGCCGCGCGCCCGCGATCCGCAGCGCGAGCGGCAGCCGGTCGCACAGCTCCACCAGCTCCGCGACCGCCTCCGGCTCCTGCTCGATCCGCTGGCGGCCCAGCAGCGCGGTCAGCAGGTCCTCGGCGCTCGACTCCGGCAACGTCGGCACGTGCAGCGACGACGCGCCCTCCGTCACCACCAGGTCGTCCAACCGGTGCCTGCTCGTCACCAGCACGAGGCACCGCGGCGAGCCCGGCAGCAGCGGCCGGACCTGCTCGGCCGACCGGGCGTTGTCCAGGAAGACCAGCACCCGCCGCCCGGCCAGCAGCGACCGGTACTGCGCGGCCTGGCCCTCCAGGTCCACCGCGATCTGCGAGTCGGTCAGCCCGAACGCCCGCAGGAACCCGATCAACGCCGTCCGCGGGTCGAGCGGCTCGGTCTCGTCGAACCCGCGCAGGTTCACGAACAGCTGGCCGTCCGGGAAGTCGGCCGCCACCCCGTGCGCCCACCGCAGCGCCAACGCCGTCTTGCCCACCCCGGCCGGGCCGACCAGCAGCCCGATCGCCGAGTCCTGGCCGATCAGGGCCGTGCCGAGGTCGGACAGCTCCTCCTCGCGCCCCACGAACCCGCGGTGCTCGCGCGGCAACTGGGCGGGCGCGCGGTCCACCGCCGGCGTCGGCGCGGTGTCGCCCGCCAGCACGGTCTGGTACGCCTCGCGCAGCTCCGGCCCCGGGTCGACGCCCAGCTCGTCGGCCAGCCGCTCCCGCGTCCGGTGGTACACCGCCAACGCCTCGGCCTGCCGGCCGCTCCAGTGCAGCGCCAGCACCAGCCGCGCCACCAGCGCCTCGCGCAGCGGGTTGGCCTCCACCGCGTCACGCAGCCCGGACACCGCCTCGGCCGCCCGGTCCAGCCGCGTCAGCCGGGTCGCCAGCTCCTGCACGGCCACCAGCCGCAGCTCCTCCAGCCGCGCCGACACCGCCTCGCGCAGGTGGTCGCCCGGCACGTCCGCCAGCACCGGGCCGCGCCACAGCGCCAACGCGTCGCGCAGCAGCCGCACCGCGTCCTCGTCCGGCGCGTCGCGGGCCGTCGCCAGCAGGTCCTCGAACCGGAACACGTCGACGTCCGCGCGTTCGCCGGTCAGCACGTAGCCGGGCGACCGGGTGACGAGCGCGACACCGTCGGCGAGGACCTTGCGGAGCTGGGCGATGTGCCCCTGGAGGGCGGCTTTGGCCTGCGGCGGCGGTGAGCCGTCCCACACGAGGTCGAGCAACCGGTCGCCGGACACCACGCGGTTGAGTTCGAGCGCGAGTGCCGCGAGCACCGTCCGCCGCTTGGCCGCGCCCAACCGAACGGCTTCCCCACCTGCGGAAACCAGCTCAACGGGCCCAAGCAGGTTCACCCGCATCCGCAAGCCCTTTCGGCGTTGTCACCGTGTGGTCGATGAGTTTCCCACAGTCGTCACCGCACCCCGACGGGCCGCGTTGGGCGCGCGTTGGCCCGGCGTTGGGGGGTCGCGGGATGGTCGGTTCCGTCCAGCAGGCTGCCTTCGCGAGGGATACCGATGTACATCGCCGAGAACGGGGATGAAGTGGCCCCGCCCCGTGAGGTCCCGACCGTCAACGGACAGGTCGTGGCGCTCCAGGAGACCGTGAACTCCGGCCGGGTGTCGCTCGATCCCGCCACCGGCGAGGAACTGCGCAGGATGCTCCTGGAGCAGATGGACCAGGTCGACTCGTGGCTGGAGCGCGCGGGCCGGCTCGCCCGCCCCGCGCCGATCGGCCGCAACCCCGTCGGCGACCGGCTGGCCCAGAAGTTCGAGGCCCGCGCGGACGGCGACCCGCGGTCGTTCGTGGCCGTGATGACCGCGTACCGCGAGGTGCTCCAGCAGACGCACGACTCCGTGCAGAGCGCGATCCGCAACTTCACCGCGGTCGACGAGGAGAGCGGCGTCGCCCTGACCAGGCTGACCGGGAACTGAGGGGACTGGCGACGATGGCGACCGAGCAGGTGGCGCAGGGCGGGCAGGAGCCCGCGGCGAAGCGGCTGTTCCGCGAGGACCAGGAGCCGGACCCGGTGCTGACCGAGACCCAGAACTGGGCGTCCCGGTCGCACCGCGAGCTGTACGAGGCGGTGCACCACAACAACGACCCGGGCCAGACCGGCGAGATCGGCGCGGAGTGGGGCCAGTTCGGCGCCGAGCTGACCGAGGCCGCCCGGCTGATCAACGAGCGGGTGGCGCTCAGCGAGTCCGGCTGGACCGGCGACGCGGCGGACGCGGCGCGGCTCGCGATCAAGGGCCTGGCCGACTGGGTGACGCACACCGCCGAGACCGCGGTCGAGGTGGGCAAGCGGGTCCAGGACGAGAGCCAGATCATGGAGAACGCGCGGGCCAGCATGCCCGAGCCGGTCGAGTTCAACTGGGACCAGGCCACCGGCGTGTTCACCGCGGGCGGCATCCAGGGCCTGGCGAGCTCCGCCGCCGACGTGCAGGCGGCCAACGACCACGCGCGGGCGCTGCACGAGCACGCCGTGACCGTCATGACGACCATGGAGCGGGAGTCGCAGGCGGTCGACCAGACCACGCCGCGCTTCACCGCGCCGTTCAACCCGGTCACCGGGCGCACCGAGGAGCCGGTGCTCGCGCTCTCCCGGGCCTCGGTGGCCACGCTCGCGAGCGCGAACGTGGACGCGGCGGGCGGCGCGGGCGGCGGTGGCACGGCGCCGTCGGCGTACACGGCGGCGCAGCCCGCCCAGCAGGCGCAGGCGCTGCGGCCCGTGGAGCAGGCGCCGGCGTACCAGCCGGCCCAGCCGACCACCCAGCCGTCCGGGTACGCGCCCGCGGCGGCGTCGTACCAGCCGGGTGGCTACTCCGGTGGCGGGTACTCCGGTGGCGGTGGCGGGTACGCCGGCGGGTCGCCGGTCCCGCAGCCGGTGTACCGGCCCGAGGGCACGACGGCCGCCGCCGCGGCGGCGCAGGTGCCGGTGGCGAACCCGTACACGCCGCCGACGCCCAACTACGGCTCGACGTACACGCCGCCGCCCGCCGGGGGCTACCAGCCGCCGACCGGCACCGGCTACGTGCCGCCGTACCAGCCGGCGAACCCGAACACCGTGCCCCGGCCGGGTGGCGGCACGCTGCCGCCCGGCGTGAAGCCGCCGGCCTACATCCCGGCGGGCAGCCCCGGCACGCCCCCGTTGCCCGGCACGCCGGGAGCGGCCGGCGTCGGCGGTGGCGGTGGTGCCGGCGGCGGTGGCGGCGCGGCCGGCGCGCGGATGCCCGGCGGCATGCCCCCGGGCGCGTTCGGCGGCGGTGGCGGCGGTGGCTTCGGCCCGACCGGCTCGGGTGGCGCGGGCGGCCCCGGCGGCTCGCTGGCCGCGGGCGGTTCGACCGGCGCGGTCGGCGGTCCCGGCCCGCGCGGCGCGATGCCCGTCGGCGGGTTCGGCCCCGGCGGCGCGGGCGCGGCGGCGTCCCCGATGGCGGGCGGCGCGCCGATGGGCGGTGCCCCGGCCGGCGGTCAGCAGGGCGAGGACAAGGAGCACCGGTCCGCCGCGTACATCCGCGGCGAGGACATCTTCGAGGTGCCCGGCGAGAACCTGCCGCCCTCGGTGATCGGTGGCGCGAAGCCGCGGAAGAAGGGCGACCAGCCGTGATCGAGCCGGAGTTCGTGCTCACGCCGCGCGAGCTGGACGTGCTGTGGCACCACCTCGACCTCGGCCGGCTGCCGTACCCGCTGGACGTGCCGAGCCTCGGCGCCACCGAGGAGGAGCGCAAGCGGTTGCGGGAAGAGGTGCTCGCCGCCTACGGCGAGCCCTCGCCCCGGCTGGTGGAGCTGCTGCGGCTGCTCGCCGAGCACGAGGTGGCCGTGGACGCGGTCGCCCACGTGGACCGGTCGGTGCGCGCGGTCGCCGTGTCCGACGGCGGGCGGGGCGCGATGGCGGTGATCGACAGCGGCTCGGTCGGGGTGCTGGAGATCCGGCCGACGTCGCTGGCCCGGTCGATCGTGGAGGTGCTGCCGGACGGGTCCGCCGGGCCGGGCAGCGCGTTGTCGCTGCGGCTGGAGACGCTGAACGCGGCCGTGGCGATGCAGAACGAGCAGCAGCAGGACGACGAGGACGACGACCCGTGGGGCAGCGCTGAGCTGGACGAGCGGGAGGCGCTGCAGAAGGCCGGCCTGTCACGGGAGGACGCGACCGTCGTCAGCGAGCTGGCCACGAGCCGGGTCGCGGGCGGCCAGTTCGGCGTCACCGTAGGCGGCGGCTACCGGCGCTCGCGGGCCGGCACGCTGATCACCTGGTTCGACACCCACCAGGGCCGCTACCTCATGGTCCACGAGGACGGCTGGCTCAGCCTGGCCCCGACCGACAACGACCGCATCGCCACCCGCATCGCCTCGGTCCTGTCCACCGTCGCCTGACCCACCGCGGCGGCCCGGTTCCCCCGGGCCGCCGCGCGTGTCCTACCTCCAGAACGCGCGTGTCCTACCTCCAGAACGCGTGAGTCCAACGTTCGCGTCGTGTGAGTCCTACGTCCGGAACACCCGAATTCAACGCTCGGGACGGCCGCCGGTCGCGAAATGTCCGCTTCCGCCCGACCCGCGAAAAAGCTTCACGATGCCGCGCAGAAGTCCCGCGGTACACCACTGAATCGGTGAAACTCCGACCACCGGCGGGATGATCAGGCCATACCGGCGCGCACGTCCCGGTCGACGCCCTCCAAGATCACGGGACGCTGAAGAGAACCGCCGAGCGACTTGCCGGAGCCGGGCGGGCAAGAAGTAAGCTGACCGGGACCTCCGGTCCCCATTCGACCATTCGAGTGAACAATGTGCGGGAGAAATCCGCACCGGCTTACCGTTGAAGATTGGCCCGCAGAGCTGAATGAAGATGGCCGAACAGGCAGGTGCGGCGAGACCGGGTGATGAGCCCGGACAAACCCAGGACGCGTGCGCGCGTCGCTGGGCCGCCGCCATCGCGTCCACCGTCCCGTCCACCGACGTGCCGCCCACCGCGCTCGAGGACCTCCTCGTCGGGTTCACCGCCGCGTTGCGGGCCGCGACCGGGCCGAACGGCTCCCCCGCGGACGCCCGCCGGGTCGGCCGCGACCTGGTCGAGCACGGCCTCACCGCCACCGAGACGCTGGAGCGCACGCTCGCGTTCGTCGGCGGGCACCTCGACCCGGCCGTGCTCGGCGCGTTGGCAGCCGGTTTCGCCGAGGCGTTAAAGACCACCCGAACAGACGAATCCGCATTACGCGCGGGTGAAGCGAAGTTCCGCGCCGTGTTCCAGACGTCGGCGTTGGCGATCGCCGTCTCCGACATCAACGGCGTGATCCTCGACTGCAACGACACCATGCTGGCCATGCTCGACCACACCGCCGAGGACCTGATCGGTTCACTCGGCCGCGATCTGGTTCACCCGGACGAGCGAGAGCGGATCGATCGCGCCGCGCTGGCGCTGCAGAACGGGACCGAGCACGTCCGCACGGAAACGCAGCTGGTGCGCGCCGACGGCGACGTGGTCGACGTCCTCATCGCGCTGGCCCTGCTGCGCGACGACGACGGCGAGCCCGCCTTCTACGTCACGATGATCGAGAACCTGGACGAGGTGCGGGCGTTGCAGAGCCAGCTCGTCCGGCAGAGCCTGCACGACGTGCAGACCGGCCTGCCCAACCGGGCGCAGTTCGTCGGCTGGCTGGAGGGCGCGGTCGGCGACCGCGGTCCCGCGACGCTCGCCCTGGTCGTGTTCGACCTCGACGGGTTCCGGGTGGTCAACGACGCGTTCGGGCACGACGTCGGCAACCGGATCCTCACCGCGGTCGCCGGGCACCTGCGGTCGGTGTTCGACGGCGTCGGGCGGCTGGCCCGGATCGGTCCGGACGAGTTCGGCGTGCTGATCGGCGACCCGCTCGACGTGGCGTCCGTCGTGACCCTGGTGGAGTCCGCCGTCGAGCTGTTCGCCGAACCCGTCTGGGTGGGTGACGACGGCATCGGCGTGACCGCCAGCGTCGGCATCGTGGTGCAGCCTGCCCGCGGCGCGGACGCGGCCGAGCTGCTGCGGTGCGTCGACCTCACCGTGCGGTGGGCCAAGGACGACGGCAAGGCGCAGTGGGCCCTCTACGACAAGACCCGTGACCAGCGCGAACGTGCCCGGATGCGGTTGGCCGCGTCGATCTCCGGCGGGCTGGAGCAGGGTGAGTTCCGGGTCGACTACGAGCCGGTCCGGTCGCTGGTCGACGGGTCCCTGGTGGCCGTCGAGGCGCGGCTGCGCTGGGATCACCCGACCGAGGGACTGCTCGACCCGCAGGAGCTGGTGTCGCTGTCGACGTGCACCGGGATGGCGGCGCGGCTGGGCAAGTGGGCCATCGCGCAGGCGTGCGCGGACGCGGGCCGGTGGCACGCCGAGTTCGGCGACGCCGCGCCGGTGCTGAGCATGGACCTGACCGCCCGGCAGTGCCAGGAGCCGGAGCTGGGCGCGACCGTGCGGCGGGCGTTGCGGGAGAGCGGGCTGCCGGCGCGGCTGCTGCGGTTCGAGCTGAGCGAGCACCTGCCCGCGCTGATCACCGACGACCAGGTGGAGGAGCTGACGTACCTGGCCGAGCACGGCGTGCGGCTGGTGCTCGACCAGGTGGGCGGCGGCAACGTGCCGATGGACCGGCTGCGGCGGATCCCGCTGACGGCGGTGAAGTTCCAGGGGTCGCCCGTGTACGGGCTCGCGGAGGGCGCGGACCCGGTCGAGGAGAGCGCGGCCGTGGCGCTGCTCACGTGGTCGGCGACGTTGGGGCTGCCCCTGTACGCGGCGGGCGTGCGCACGGAGCACGAGGCGCGGCGGTTGGCCGAGCTGGGCGTCACGGCGGCCCAGGGTCCGCTGTACGGCACGTCACCGCTGGCGTTCGACGAGGTCCGCGCGATTCTTGGCAAGTCCTGACGGGACGCTCAGCCTCCTCATAGGGTGCGGGCCGACCCTGAGGTCATGACGACACAGGACTTCCCCGCCATGCGCGGGTCGTTGGAGGAGCGGGCGTCGTTCTGGCGGCGGCGCACCGGTGTGGTGGTGACCTCCGCGGCGCTGGCCGCCGCGGTGTTCGGCGGGGTCACCGGCGGGGTCGTCGGCGCGCTGCACGCGCCGGACAGCCCGGCGTCGAGCAGCCTGGTCGCGCTCAACGCCTCTTCGTCCACTTCGGACGTTTCGGCCGTGGCGGCGCGCGTGCTGCCGAGCGTGGTGCAGGTGAACGTGGTGTCGGCGCAGGGGCAAGGGCTCGGCTCCGGGGTCGTGCTCACGGCGGACGGCCGGATCCTGACCAACAACCACGTGGTGGCGGGCGCCCAGCGGGTGACGGTGACGTTGAGCGACGGGCGGACCGTCGACGCCACCGTGGTGGGTACCGACCCGTCGAGTGACCTGGCGGTCGTGCAGGCGTCCGGGGTGAGCGGGTTGACGCCGGCGAAGTTCGGCAACTCCGACCAGGTGAAGGTCGGTGACGAGGTCGTGGCGATCGGGTCGCCGGAGGGCCTCCAGGGCACCGTGACGTCGGGGATCGTGAGCGCGCTGGACCGCACGGTGACCGTGCCGGGGACGTCGACCGGCCGGCGCGCGTCGTCGGTGAGCTACCAGGCGATCCAGACCGACGCGTCGATCAACCCGGGCAACTCGGGCGGGCCGTTGGTGAACGCGGCGGGCGAGGTCATCGGCATCAACTCGGCGATCTACTCGCCCGCGTCGGACAGCGGTGAGGCGGGCAGCGTGGGGATCGGGTTCGCGATCCCGTCCAACCAGGTGCAGCAGATCCTCGGCCAACTGTCCTGAGCGTTGAACTCAGGGGTCCTGAACGTAGGACTCTCACGACGCGAACGTAGGACACACGCGTTCTGAACGTAGGACACACGCGACGTGAACGTAGGACACGCGGGGCGGCGTGCGGGTGGGGGAGGCCCGCACGCCGCGGTCCACGGGTCAGCCCAGCCAGTCGGGGCGCAGCGGCATGTGGGACGTAGTGCCGTCGAGCTTCACGCCGAGCACCTGGTGGAGCTGGATGTTGTTGCGCTCGAAGCCCAGCCGGGACGCGGCCAGGTACAGCCGCCACACCCGGGCCCGACCGAGGCCGACCTCGGCCACCGCGTCGTCCCAGTGCTTCTCCAGGTTGTCGCACCAGGCCGCCAGCGTCAGGGCGTAGTGCTCCCGCAGGTTCTCCTCGTGCCGCACCTCGAACCCGGTGTCGTGCATCAGCGACACCAGGTGGCCCGGCCCGACCAGCTCGCCGTCCGGGAACACGTACCGGTTGATGAACCCGCCGGTCTTGGCCCGCTGCTTGTTGTCCGGCCGGGTGATGCAGTGGTTGAGCATCCGCCCGCCGGGCTTCAGCTTCCGGTACAGCGACCGGAAGTAGCCGGGCAGCTTCGCCTTGCCGATGTGCTCGGTCAGGCCGATCGAGCTGACCGCGTCGAACCCGGTCTCCCGGACGTCGCGGTAGTCCAGGTAGCGCACCTCGGCCAGGTCGGACAGCCCCGCCTCCACGATGGCCTTCTGCGCCCACTCGGCCTGGTTGCGCGACAACGTCACGCCCAGCGCCTTCACGCCGTACTCGCGGGCGGCGTGCATGACCATCCCGCCCCAGCCGCAGCCGACGTCCAGCAGCCGCATCCCCGGCTTCAGCCCGAGCTTGCGCGCCACCAGGTCGTGCTTGGCGAACTGCGCCTCCTCCAGCGTGGCGCCCTCGGTCGGGTACACGGCGCACGTGTACGCCATGGACGGCCCGAGGATCCACTCGTAGAACGTGTTCGACACGTCGTAGTGGTGCGCGATGGCCTCGCGGTCCCGCGCCTTGGAGTGCCGCAGCCCGTGCAGCCGCCGCTCCTGCGGCGGCACCTCCACCCGGGTGTTCAACCTGGTCCGGCCCAACGTCGTCAGCAGCTCCACCCGCTGCGCCCACGGCACGTCCCGCAGCGAGAAGTCGGACAACTGGCGCAAAGCGCCGTACACGTCACCGATGATCTCCAGGTGGCCGGTCACGTACGCGCGCGCCAGCCCCAGCTCACCCGGCGCGGACGCCAGGTACGACAACGCCTCCGGTGTGCGCACCTCGATGCTCACACCCGCGTCGGCCGGCCCCGCCTGGCTGCCGTCGTACGCGCTGAACCGCACCGCGTCAGCGCCTCCGACCGCCCGCTGGAACACCTCCGCCAACCGCATGACCCCGGCTCCCTTCACCTACGGAGAACACACTTGGCGTACAAATCGGGCAGCCTGCCCGCCTGGTCGTACCGCTTCTTCAGGTCCCGGTAGGTGGGGCCGTTGTAGTTGTCCCAGAACTCCTCCTCGTCGTAGTACGAGTCGGAGTAGAGCGACTTGTGCCCGCCCAGCTCGGTGACCTTGTCCTCGATCAGCCGGTTGCGGCTGCCCAGCTCCTCGTCCGGGCGCAGCGACACCGTCGACCAGAAGCCGACGTTGACGTACAGCACGTCCGGGTCCATCGGGTACAGCGGCCAGCCCGCCCGGTCCTTCAACCGCACCGGGCACAGCCACACCGGGCTGATGCCGATCTCGCGGTGGAAGAAGTCCAGGAACTCGGCCAGGCGGTCCACCGGGATCTCCACGTCCTGGATCACCGGCTCCTGCACCGCCTTGCTCAACCGCGCGGACAGGCGGTGCCGCCGGTCCCACGCCACCACCTTGCGGTACACGTCCGACCGCAGGTACCGCTTCGGCACGAGCCGTCGCACGACCGGGTGCTGCACGCCGAACGCGCGCGAGCACCAGAACCAGTCGGTGTCCCACCGCCACAGGTAGTCCCGCACGGTCAGGTAGTCCACGCTGCGCCGCTGGATCGACCGGTAGTAGATGGCGTTCCCGGTGTAGTCCGAGGTGAACGGCGCGGAGTCGGCCCAGTTCGCGAGCGTCAGGTACTGCTCGCGGCCGGAGAACACCGTGCCGTCCACGAAGTCGACCGGTTCGCCCCGGTAGGCCCCCTCGGCGCACACCTCCGAGATCACCCGGGCGCACTCGGCCGCGTCCGCGAAGGGCACGTGTCGAAGTCGCACGTACGGTTTGACCGGCTCCAGGTCGATTTTCAGTCGCAAGGTGTAGCCGAGCGTGCCGTAGGAGTTCGGGAACCCGCGAAACAGGTCGTCCTCGGGACCCACGACGACGACCTCGCCGTCGCCGGTCATCACCTCCAGCTCCCGCACCGACTCGTGCGGCAGGCCGTTGCGGTACGAACTGGACTCGATGCCGAGGCCCGCCACCGCGCCGCCCAGCGTGATCGTCTTGAGCTGCGGCACGACCAGCGGCATGAGGCCGTGCGGGAGGGTGGCGTCGACCAGGTTCTCGTAGGTCGTCATGCCCTGCACCTGTGCGGTGCGCGTGGCGGTGTCGACGGAGAGGACGCGGTCGAAGCGGGCCACGTCGAGCCCGCCGGACTGCTCGGCGCGGAACCGGAAAAGGTTCGACGTCGCCTTGGCCAGGCGCACGGGTGCGCCCGCCGGGATGGCCGCGTACTGCTCGCGCAACGCGGCCACCGCCCGATCGTGGTGGTCCGACTCCAGGCTCTGCCGGTGATCGCTCACCGCACCGACGTTAGGCCGCCGGAGCTTGATCAGCACCCCCAAATTTCACCACCTTCGAAGTTACCCGCTGGTAGTAGTCTGAGCGGTTATGAGCCACGCCACTCACGAGGTGACCAACCAGGTGCCGCCGCTGGAGGGGCACGACGTCTCCGCCGACCCGGCGCTGCTGGACGGCCTGCGGCGCGGCGGCGCGGAGTGGGCCGAACCCGAGGTCCGCTCGCTCGGCGTCCTCGCGGGCACGCCGCACGTGCAGGACCTGGGCCGACTGGCCAACGCCCACCCGCCCGTGCTGCACACCCACGACCGGTACGGCCACCGGGTCGACGAGGTCGAGTTCCACCCCGCCTGGCACGAGCTGATGCGCACCGCGGTGTCGAACGGCCTGCACGCCGCGGCCTGGCGGGACGACCGGCCGGGCGCGCACGTCGCCCGCGCCGCCAAGTTCTACGTCTGGAGCCAGGCCGAGGCCGGGCACGGGTGCCCGATCTCGATGACGTACGCGTCCGTGCCCGCGCTGCGCGCCACGCCCGCGTTGGCCGAGCGGTTCGAACCGCTGCTGGCGTCGCGCGAGTACGACTTCGGGCTGCGTGCGCCGGCGACGAAGCGCGGCCTGATCGCGGGCATGTCGATGACGGAGAAGCAGGGCGGCTCGGACGTGCGGGCGAACACCACCCGCGCCGTGCCGCAGGGCGACCACTACGTCCTGACCGGGCACAAGTGGTTCACCTCGGCCCCCATGTCCGATTTGTTCCTCACGCTGGCGCAGGCGCCCGGCGGGTTGTCGTGCTTCGTGCTGCCGCGCGTGCTGCCCGACGGCACCCGCAACGCGATGTTCCTGCAACGGCTCAAGGACAAGCTCGGCAACAAGTCCAACGCCTCCGCGGAGCTGGAGTACGACGGCGCGGTCGGGTGGCTGGTCGGCGAGGAGGGCCGGGGCGTGCGGACCATCATCGAGATGGTCAACATGACCCGGTTGGACTGCGTGCTCGGCTCGGCGGCCGGGATGCGGGCCGGGCTGACCCAGGCCGCGCACCACGCGGCGCACCGCAAGGCGTTCGGCGCGTACCTGATCGACCAGCCGGCGATGCGCAACGTGCTGGCCGACCTGGCGGTGGAGTCGGAGGCGGCGACCACGGTGGCGCTGTGGCTCGCGGGCAACCGCAGCCGGCTCGGGCTCGCGGTGAGCAAGTACTGGGTGTGCAAGCGGGGGCCGGCGCACGCCGCCGAGGCGCTGGAGTGCCTGGGCGGCAACGGTTACATCGAGGACTCCGGGCTGCCGCGGCTGTTCCGCGAGTCGCCGCTGATGTCCATCTGGGAGGGTTCGGGGAACGTGGCGGCGCTGGACGCGTTGCGGGCACTGGGGCGTTCGCCGGAGGCGGTGGAGGAGTTCTTCGGCGAGCTGGACGCGGCACGCGGCGCCGACCGGCGGCTGGACGCGGCGGTCGACGGGATCAAGGACGAGCTGACCGACCTCGCCGACCTCGAGGTGCGGGCGCGGCGGCTGGTGGAGCGGATGGCGTTGGCGTTGCAGGGCGCGTTGCTCGTCCGGCACGGGCACCCGGCGGTGGCCGACGCGTTCTGCGCGTCCCGGCTGTCCGGCGACTGGGGCGTGGCGTTCGGCACGCTGCCGCGCGGCGTCGACTTCGGCGCGATCGTGGAACGGGGGCTGCCGAAGCCGTGAGCGCGGTGCGGGTGGAGCGGTCGGGGCCGGTGTTCACCGTGCTGCTGAACCGGCCGGACGTGCGGAACGCGGTGGACGGCCCGACCGCGCACACGTTGACCGAGGTGTTCCGCGAGTTCGACGACGACCCGGGCGCGGCGGTGGCCGTGCTGCACGGCGAGGGCGGGACGTTCTGCTCGGGGGCGGACCTCAAGGCGCTCGGGTCGGAGCGGGGCAACGACGCGCGGTCGCCGTCCGGGCCGATGGGGCCGACGCGGTTGCGGCTGTCCAAGCCGGTGATCGCGGCGGTGTCGGGGTACGCGGTGGCGGGCGGGTTGGAGCTGGCGCTGTGGTGCGACCTGCGGGTGGCCGACGAGGACGCGGTGTTCGGCGTGTTCTCGCGGCGGTGGGGCGTGCCGCTGATCGACGGCGGGACCGTGCGGCTGCCGCGGTTGATCGGGTTGTCGCGGGCGATGGACCTGGTGCTGACGGGGCGTCCGGTGCGGGCGGTGGAGGCGTTGGACATCGGCCTGGTGAACCGGGTGGTGCCGAGCGGGACGTCCCGTGCGGCGGCGGAGGCGTTGGCGGCGGAGCTGGCGGGCTTCCCGCAGCTGGGCCTGCGCCACGACCGCCTGTCGCTGCTGGAGCAGGAGGGCCTGCCGGAACCCGACGCCCTGGCCAACGAACTGTCCCACGGCCTGACCTCGCTGACCGACGTGGACCGACACCTGCGCCGCTTCCACTCGGGCGAAGGCCGCCACGGCCACTTCTAACCCGCGTGTCCTACGTCCGGAACGCGCGTGTCCTACGTTCGCGTACCCCGAGTTGAACGCTCAGGACGGCGGGCCGTGTTCCGAACGTTCAACTCGGGTGTTCCGGACGTAGGACACGTGCGACGCGAACGTAGGACACGCGGGTTAGTGGAGGCCCAGGTCGCGGGCGATCAGCATCTTCTGGACCTCGCTCGTGCCCTCGCCGATCTCCAGGATCTTGGCGTCGCGGTAGAAGCGGCCCACCGGGTACTCGTTCATGAACCCGTAGCCGCCGAACACCTGCGTCGCGTCACGCGCGTTGTCCATCGCCGCCTCCGACGACACCAGCTTCGCGATCGCCGCCTCACGCTTGAACGGCTCGCCGCGCAGCATCTTCGACGCCGCCTGGTAGTACGCCAACCGCGCGGTGTGCGTGCGCGCCTCCATCTCGGCGATCTTGAACTGGATCGCCTGGTACTCCCCGATCCGGTGGCCGAACGCCTCGCGCTCCTTCGCGTACCGCACGCACTCGTCCACGCACCCCTGCGCCAGCCCCACGCCGAGGGCCGCGATCGCCACCCGACCCTCGTCCAACGTCTGCAGGAACTGCGCGTACCCCCGCCCCCGCTCGCCGAGCAGGTTCCCCAGCGGCACGCGGCAGTCCTGGAACGACAGCTCCCGCGTGTCGGAGGCGTTCCACCCGACCTTGGAGTACTTGCGCGACACCGAGAACCCCGGCGTCCCCGACGGCACGATGATCGCCGAGATCTCCGGCTTGCCGTTCTCCCGCCGCCCGGTCACCGCCGCCACCGTGACCAACCCGGTGATGTCCGTGCCCGAGTTGGTGATGAACGCCTTGGTGCCGTTGATCACCCACTCGTCGCCGTCGACCCGCGCGGTGGTCCGCAGCGCGCCCGCGTCCGACCCGCCGCCCGGCTCGGTCAACCCGAACGCGCCCAGCACCTCGCCCGCGCACAACCGGGGCAGCCACTCCGCCTTCTGCTCGGCCGACCCGAACCGGAACAGCGGCATCGACCCGAGCGAGACCCCCGCCTCCAGCGTGATCGCGACCGACGAGTCCACCCGCGCCAGCTCCTCCAGCGCCAGGCACAACGCGAAGTAGTCGCCGCCCATGCCGCCGTACTCCTCGGGGAACGGCAGCCCGAACAGGCCCATCCGCCCCATCTTGGCGACGATCCCGTACGGGAACTCCTCGCGCTCGTAGAACCCGCCGATGACCGGCGCGACCTCCTCGCGCGCGAACTCCTCGACGGTCTTGCGCAGCGCCTCGTATTCCTCGTCAAGGCGGAAGTCCAACATCGCTCACTCCTGGTGGGGCACGACGACGGCTAGGGGTTGGTCCAGCGCGACCTGTTGGCCGGCCTGGACGTGCACTTCGGCGAGCACCCCGTCCACGGGTGACGTGACGGTGTGCTCCATCTTCATCGCTTCGACCACGAACAACGCCTGGCCGGCGGTCACGTGCTCGCCCTGCCGCGCCCGGGCCACGAGCACCGTGCCGGGCATCGGGCTGGTCACCGGGCCGCCGCTGCCCGCCGCCGACGACGACGCGACCTCGGACGGCAGCGTCTCGGTCAACGCCCACGCGTGCCCGTCCGCGCCGAGCCACAGCACGTTGCCCGCACGGGCCATCGCGTACCGCCGTCCGCCGACGACCAGCCACGACCCGTCCACGGACGCGATGAGCCGCACCGGTTCCCCGCCGTCGACGGACACCTCGTCACCGCGCACGCGGACCTCGACCCCGTCGATCAGCCACCTGGTCCACGCGTGCTCGCCGATCCGCCACCCGCCGGTCCGGTCCCACGGGTCGTCGCCGCGCACCGCGAGCTGCCGCTCCAACGCCGCCGCGGCCAGCACCTCGTCCGGCACCCCGGGCCGCACCAGGGACTCCAGCTTGCGCTCCACCAGCCCGGTGTCCAGCGTGCCCGCCCGCACGTCCGGGTCGGCCAGCAACGCCCGCAGGAACGGGATGTTCGTCGTCACGCCGAGCAGCACCATCCGGCCCAGCGCGGCGTCCAGCCGGCGCAACGCCTCCTCCCGCGTCGCCCCGTGCGCGACCACCTTGGCCAGCATGGGGTCGTAGTCGCTGCCGACGGTCAACCCGACCCGCAGCGCCGAGTCCACCCGCACGTCCTCCGGCTCGTGCAGCGCCAGCACCGTGCCGCCGGTCGGCAGGAACCCCCGCGCCGGGTCCTCCGCGTACACCCGGGCCTCCACGGCGTGCCGCGACAACGTCACGTCGCCGAGCGCGAGCGGTTCACCCGCCGCGACCCGCAACTGCCACTCGACCAGGTCAATCCCGGTCGCCAACTCGGTGACGGGGTGCTCGACCTGGAGCCGGGTGTTCATCTCCATGAAGTAGTAGTCGCCGGACGCGCCGTCCACGATGAACTCCACCGTGCCCGCGCCGACGTACCCCACGGACCGGGCCGCCTCCACCGCCGCCCGGCCCATCGCCTCCCGGGCTTCCGGCGTCAGGAACGGCGAAGGGGCCTCCTCGATGATCTTCTGGTGCCGTCGCTGGAGGCTGCACTCGCGCTCGCCGAGGTGCACCACGCCGCCGTGCGCGTCGGCCAGCACCTGGATCTCGATGTGCCGCGGGTTGCCGACGAACCGCTCGATCAGCAACGCGTCGTCGCCGAACGACCCGAGGGCCTCGCGCCGGGCCGACTCGATCGCGTCCCGCAGCCCGTCGGCCGACGTCACCAGCCGCATGCCCTTGCCGCCACCGCCGGCGGACGGCTTGAGCAGCACCGGGAACCCGATCTCCGCGGCCGCCTCGACCAGGTCGTCGTCGGTCATCCCGACCTCGGTGCGACCGGGCACCACCGGCACGCCGGCCGCCGCGACGGTCAGCTTGGCGCGGATCTTGTCGCCCATCGCCTCGATCGCCTCGGCGGGCGGCCCGATGAACACCAGCCCGGCCTTCTCGCACGCCCGCGCGAACTCCGCGTTCTCGGCCAGGAACCCGTACCCGGGGTGCACGGCCTGCGCGCCGGTCGACCGGGCCGCCTCGACGATCCGCTCGACCGACAGGTAGCTCTCGCGCGCCGCCGCGGGCCCGATCCGCACCGCCACGTCCGCCATCCGCACGTGCAGCGCGTCGACGTCGGCGTCGCTGTGGACGGCGACCGACCGGATCCCGAACCTCCGCAACGCGCGGATCACCCGCACCACGATCTCGCCGCGGTTGGCCACCAGGACGCTGTCGAACATCTCTCCGCCACCCACGTTCATCACATCCGGAAGACGCCGTAGGACACCGGCTCGATCGGGGCGTTGGCCGCCGCGGACAACGCCAGGCCCAGCACCATGCGCGTGTCGAGCGGGTCGATCACGCCGTCGTCCCACAGCCGCGCCGTCGAGTAGTACGGGTTGCCCTGGTCCTCGTACTGCTGCCGGATCGGGGCCTTGAACGCCTCTTCCTCCTCGGCCGACCACGCGTCGCCGAGCTGGTCGCGCCGCACCGTGGCCAGCACGGAGGCGGCCTGCTCGCCGCCCATCACCGAGATCCGGGCGTTGGGCCACATCCACAGGAACCGGGGCGAGTAGGCCCGGCCGCACATCGAGTAGTTGCCCGCGCCGAACGACCCGCCGATGACCACGGTGAACTTCGGCACCCGTGCGCACGCCACCGCGGTGACCATCTTCGCGCCGTGCTTGGCGATGCCCGCCGCCTCGTACTCGCGGCCGACCATGAACCCGCTGATGTTCTGCAGGAACACCAGCGGCACGCGGCGCTGGTCGCACAGCTGGACGAAGTGCGCGCCCTTCAACGCCGACTCGCCGAACAGCACGCCGTTGTTGGCGACGATGCCGACCGGGTGGCCGTGGATCCGGGCGAACCCGGTGACCAGCGTCGCGCCGTACTCCTTCTTGAACTCGTGGAACCGGCTGCCGTCCACCACGCGGGCGATGACCTCGCGCACGTCGTAGGGCGTGCGGCTGTCGGTCGGCACCACCCCGTACAGCTCGGCGGGGTCGACGGCGGGCTCGACGCTCGGCTCCACCTGCCACGGGCGTGGGGCGCGGGGGCCGAACGTGCTGACGATCGAGCGGACGATCCGCAGCGCGTGGGCGTCGTCCTCGGCGAGGTGGTCGGTGACGCCGGACGTGCGCGAGTGCAGCTCGCCGCCGCCCAGCTCCTCGGCCGTGACGACCTCGCCGGTCGCGGCCTTCACCAGCGGCGGACCGCCGAGGAAGATCGTGCCCTGGCCGCGCACGATCACCGCCTCGTCCGACATCGCGGGCACGTACGCGCCGCCCGCGGTGCACGAGCCGAGCACGGCGGCGACCTGCGGGATGCCGCGGGCGGACATGGTGGCCTGGTTGAAGAAGATGCGGCCGAAGTGCTCGCGGTCCGGGAACACCTCGTCCTGCCTGGGCAGGAACGCGCCGCCGGAGTCCACCAGGTAGACGCACGGCAGGTTGTTCTGCAGCGCCACCTCCTGCGCGCGCAGGTGCTTCTTCACCGTCATGGGGTAGTACGTGCCGCCCTTGACGGTGGCGTCGTTGGCGACGACCACGACCTCGCGGCCGGAGACGCGGCCGACGCCGGTGATGACGCCGGCGGCCGGCGCCTCGTCGCCGTACATGCCGTTCGCGGCCAGCGGCGAGAGTTCGAGGAACGGCGAACCGGGGTCGAGCAGGGTGTCGACCCGGTCGCGGGGCAGCAGCTTGCCGCGCTCGACGTGCCGGGTGCGCGCCTTCTCCGGACCGCCGAGGGCGGCCTGGCGGAGCTTCTCGCGCAGGTCGTGCACGAGGCGGGTGTGCTCGTCGTGGTAGCGCCGGAAGGCGTCGGCCGACTTGTCGGCCGTGCTGCGCAGGACCGGGGCGTCCATCGGGCTCCTCAGCGGTTAGCCGTCGTTAACCTGAGGAGATGTTAGCGCCTGTTAACGCCCGTCACAAGCAGAAGGGGGCCGCGGGTGCGGCCCCCTTCCGGTGACGTCGCGGGGTCAGCCGGTGACGGCGTTGAGCTGCGGCAGGTAGCCGAGGCGCTGGCCGTTGCGGTTGGGGTGGTAGGACTCCTCCACCGGCCAGGACAGGCTGTTCAGCCACCAGTCCGAGGAGCAGATCTCGTGCCCGGTGAACGCCCCGCGCAGGTCGCGGTAGACGAACGACTTCGCGCCCGCCCGGGCGGAGATGACCTGGTGCAGGGTGTCGGCGGCGGAGTTGATCGCGGCGCGCTTGGTGTCGCTCAGGCCGACCGCGCAGCTGCCCGGCACCTTGTAGAGGCGCGGGTAGCCGAGGACGACGACGGTCGCGGACGGCGCACGGTTGCGGATCTGCGCGTAGACGTTGTCGAGCAGGCCCGGGAGCGTGCCCGTGGCGTACGCCTTGGCCTGCTCGACCCGGTTGACGCACGTCGAGTCGGTGCCGAAGGTGCAGGTGGTGATCACGTCGGTGAAGCCGGCGTCGTTCCCACCGATCGAGATGCTGACCAGGGAGGTGGTCGCGCTCAGGGCGCCGACCTGGTTGGCCAGCACGTCGCCGGTCTTCGCGCCGGAGCAGGCCACGAACTTGAACGACGCGGGCGCGTGCGACGCCGCCCAGAGGGCGGGGTAGCTGTACTGGCTGCGCTTGCAGCTGCCCGAGTCGCTGTAGTACGAGCCGGTGCCCGTGCCGGAGGAGTAGGAGTCGCCGAGCGCGACGTAGTTGGCGGCGGCCGCTTCGGCCGGCACGACGAGCGCCAGCGAGGCGATCAGGGCCAGCGCCGCGCTGGACAGGGTTCGGACAAGGCGCATCGGAGCCTCCCGGAGGGAAACAACGCAGGGTGTGATGCGGAGCACAACAATGGTTACCAGCAAGTAGTCCTATATAAAAAGAGTGGGTCAAGAGTTAACTACGTGTTTCGGGCGCGGCGCGGTGATCGTCGCGTGGCCGGTCGGTTAACGACCGTTTACACGTGCCGGTCCGGTTGTTTAAGATGGGCCCCGTGTCAGCCGAGCCAGCGAAGCAGACCCGCCGGGAGCAGATCCTGGCCGCCGCCGCCGAGCTGTTCGCGCGGCACGGCTTCCACGGCGTGGGCATCGACGACATCGGCGCGGCGGTGGGGATTTCCGGGCCGGCGCTCTACCGGCACTTCCGCAGCAAGGACGCGATGCTCGGCGAGATGTTGACGTCGATCAGCGAGCGGCTGCTGGACGGCGGGCTGAACCGCGTGGCGAGCTCGGGCGACCCGGCGCACGCGCTTCGGGAATTGATCCGGTGGCACGTCGACTTCGCGTTGGACGACCCGGCGTTGATCACCGTGCAGATCCGCAACCTGGCGAACCTGACCGACCCGGACCGGCGGCGGGTGAGAGCGCTCCAGCGGCGTTACGTCGAGGTGTGGGTGGAGACGATCCGCAAGACCTCGCCGGAGGTGGACGAGCCGACCGCGCGTGCGGCGGCGCACGCCGTGTTCGGTCTGATCAACTCGACGCCGCACAGCGCGCACCTGGACCGTGACCAGATGGCCGCGTTGCTGTCGCAGATGGCGTTGGCGTCGCTGTCCGGCGCGCTGCCGGTGTCCTGAGCGTTGAACTCAGGGGTCCTGAACGTAGGACTCTCGGGTCCTCAACGTAGGACTCACGCGTTCTGTACGTAGGACACGCGCGTTCTGGAGGTAGGACACGCCGGTTGGGTGGCGGGGGTGGGGGCCGCGTCCGTACGCTGGGTGGCCGATGAGCGACTTGGCGGTGAAGACCACCGGGGGGTGGCCGGGGCTCCGGTTGCTCGCCCGCCTGCCCGCCTGGTTCAGGTTCGTGCTGGTGGCGTTGGCCGTGTTCGTGTGCGGGGTGATCGCGTCCCGGCCCGCCGGCGCCACGGACACCACGCCGCTCAGCGGTGACGTCGCCGCCGCCGCCCGCGCGGTCGAGGCGCTGACCCACCCGACCGACGCCGACCCGCTCCGGCTGTTCCCGGCCGACTTCAACCAGGTCACCCACCGCGACCCGAGGGCCGTCACCGCGCCGGACGGCACCACGCGCGCCGTCGACCCCAACGGCGGGTGCTCCGGCCCGGCGGGCGACACCGAGTGGGACTTCGGCACCGGCTGCCGCGCCCACGACCTCGGTTACGACCTGCTGCGCTACGCCGAGCACAAGGGACGCCCGCTCGGCCAGGACGCGCGCAAGGCGCTCGACGCCCGCCTCGCCGCCGACATGCACACCCAGTGCGACCTCAACCCGCGCGGCCACGCCACCCGCTGCCACGCCACCGCCCAGCTCTACGCCGCCGGGCTGGAGTTCAACTCCTGGCGGCAGCGCTGGGGTCCACCCGGCCACGAGCCGGTGCTCGCCTGGGGCTTCGGCAGCGCCGTCGTGGTGTTCCTGCTCCTGGCCCGCCTGCCCCGCCGGCAGCGCCCGGACGGGACGGACGAACCCGACGACGCGCCGCCGCCCCCGCGGGCCGCCGACGACCGCTACGCCACGTTCCTGCGGCTGGGCGCGCTCGCCCTGGTGGTGGTCGGCCAGTCCCTGATCACCGTGCTGCACTGGGCGGGCGTGAGCGCGAACTGGCTGTGGCTCGCCACCTGGGTGCTCCAGGCGGTCCCGATCTTCTACTTCGCGGGCGGGCACGCGAACCTCACCGCCTGGCACGCCGTGCAGGCCGAGCACGGCGGCTACGGCCGCTACCTGGCCCGCCGGATCTCGTGGCTGCTGCGGCCGGTGCTCGCGTTCGTGCTGGCCTGGCTGGTCCTGCCGCTGCCGCTGGAACTGCTCGACGTGGACAAGTCGCGGGTCGAGATGTTCGGCCGGCTGATCGCGCACCCGCTGTGGTTCCTCGGGCTGTACCTGGTCGCGGTCGCCGCCACCCCGGTCATGGCCTGGCTGCACCGCCACGCCCGGCTGGTCACGCCGGTGGCGCTGGTCGCCGCCATGATCGTGGTCGACCTCGCGCGCATCGGCCTGTCCTGGCGCACCGGCGGCTACCTGAACCTGGTGCTCGGCGCGCTGCTGCTCCAGCAGCTCGGGTTCCACTACGCCGACGGCAGCCTGCGCCGCGTCCCGCGCCGGGTGCTCGGCGGCCTCGCGCTCGCCGCCGTGCCCGCGCTGCTGGCGCTGATCACGTTCGGCGGCTACCCGCGGACGATGATGCCGCTGCCCGGCGAGCGGGTCTCGAACCTCAGCCCGCCCACCGTGTGCCTGCTCGTGCTCGGCCTGGCCCAGATCTGCCTGGTGTTGCTGCTGCGGCCCCGCGTCACGGCCTGGCTCGCCGGGCGGCGGCAGTGGCGGGTCGTGGAGTTCGCCCGCTCCGCGCCCATGACCGTCTACCTGGGCTACCTGACCGTGCTGGCCGCCGTCGTCGGCCTGCTCGGCCTGCTGGACTCCCCCGGCGCGTTCGACTGGGTGACCACCCGGCCGCGCTGGCTGGCCGTGCTGGTGCTGCTGCTCCTGCCGCTGCTGGCGGTGTTCCACCGCTTCGAGCGCCACGCCGCGCCCAGCCCCTGCCGGACCCGCGAGACGCACCGCACCCGGCTCGCCGTCACGCTCGGCGCGGGGTACGGCGCGCTGGGCGTGCTCGGGTTCGTGGTCACGGGGTTCTCCGGCGCCGCGGGCACCCTGGTGGTGTTCCAGGTGGACCCGTTGCAGAACCTCATCCACCTGCTGCTCGGGTGGTACCTGCTGCACACCGCCCACGCCGGCACGTGCCACGGCCGCCGCCCCTGGCTGCTCACCGCGCTGGCCTGCGTCCCGCCGCTGCTGGCGTTGGAGCCCACCGCCGCGATGGTCGCCCTGCACGCCGGGACGATCGCGGTCGCCCTGCTCGCGGCCATACCGAAGCCGGACCAGGCGCACACCGGCGAACACCGGCAGCCGGCACCCGCGCTCCAGCACCCATAGCGTCGTCCGCCCGTCGTCCACATCGGATCCCGGCACCACAACCGCGACGTGCGCCGCACGCGCCAAGTCGCCGTGGACCTCGACCCCGGCGTGAACGCGGGCGGGTCGCCGCCCGGCGTGGCCAGGACCAATCAAGCGCGGCCACCGCGTACCCGAGCAGGAGCACGACCGGCAGCGCGCCCACGGTCGGTGGCAGGTGCTCGTCCCAGCCCTGGGCCAGTGCGACGACGGCCGAGGTCGGCACGCCGACGACCAGCACCACCCGGCCGCGGTGCACCGCGGCGACGGCAAGCAGGACGGGGACGTACCAGAACCACCGCCGGTCGGCGAGCAGCGCGGGTTCGGCTTCCAGCAGCGGCCGCACGACCAGCAGGCCGGCCGTGGCCAGCCGCCAGGCCACCAGCGCGGAGCGCAGCGTCAGCGCGATGCTGCCGCCGACGATGGCGAACGGCAGGGGCCACCAGCCGTCCGGGTCTTCGGCCGCGACGTACGCCTGGCTCACCCCGATCGCGATGACCAGGGCGTAGACCAGCACCGACGCGTCGAGCAGGCGGCGGAGCCGGAAGCCGTCGAGGACCCGCGAGCGGTCGCGGAACAGCACGACCCGGAGCAGGGTGGGGATCACGGCCCCGATGCCAGGCGGCGGCCGGGCGCGGCACATGACCCCCGAGGTCCGTCATATCCCGGTCCCACGTGCCCATACCCGACCCGCGCCGCCCCGGACAAGGCGTTGCGGTGGGCGAACGCCACCGGGTAGGCAATATGCAGAGCTGTGCGCCCCTACTCCGTGTTGGAAGATGGCTGAATGCACCCGCAGCAAGATCCGGATCGCTGGTCGCGCCTCCAGGCCGTGGCCGGCGAGGCCCTGACCGCCGCCAAGGTCGGGGAGGACGCTGTCGCGGTCGACCTGGTCACCGGGTACCTCAGCGGCTCGCCCGAGGGCAACGAGGAGATCCGGGAGCTGGTCCTCCTGCTCTTCTCGGAGTGCAGCGCCATGGTCGCCGCCCTCGGCTCGGGCGGCGCGACCCCGGTGAAGATGCAGGTCTTCGACGAGGACGGCCAGGAGGTGCCGATCGACGACGCCGACCCGCCGGTCCGCACCGCGATCCGCACCCTGCTCGCGGAGGTGCACGGCGACCAGGAGGCGGCGGCCGAGCAGATCGAGATCGCGCTGGCCAACGGGCAGCCGCAGGAACTGGCCACGGTCGTGCTCCAGGCGTTGCGGTGGACGGTGAAGCTCGCCGTGGAGTGCGGGATGCGCGACCTGCCCGTGTCGCCCTGGATCGCCACCGCGTTGGACGAATAGTCCCTCTTCGTCCGGTTCGCCGCACGGTCGTGCCGAGAAAAACCGCAACCGCCCTTGCCTTTTAATTTGGTCTAGACCACTCTCCGAGGTGGGCGCGATTCACCCTGCCGATCCCGCCGAGGAGGACTCCTCATGTCACGACGAACGAGCGCGCTGCTCGCAGCGAGCGCACTCGCCTTCGGTTCACTGGTCGTCGGCCCGGCCGCCGCGCACGCGGCTCCCGGCGTCACCGCGACCTTCGCCAAGACCCAGGACTGGGGCAGCGGTTTCGAGGCCCGGTTCACCGTCGCCAACGGCGGCCCGTCCGCCATCACGTCCTGGCGCGTCGAGTTCGACCTGCCCGCGGGCACCTCGCTCGGGTCGTACTGGGACGCGCTCATCACCCGAACGGGTGATCATTACGTGGCGACGAACCGCGAGTACAACGGCAACGTCGGCGTCGGCGCGTCGACGAGCTTCGGCTTCGTCGGCACGGGCTCCGGCGCGCCGCTCAACTGCACGGTCAACGGTTCGCCCTGCACCGGTGGCGGCGGCGGTGACACGGTCGCGCCGAGCGCGCCCGGCTCCCTGCGCGTCACCGGCACCACCAGCAACTCCGTGTCGCTGGCGTGGACGGCGTCCACGGACAACGTCGGCGTGACCGCGTACGACGTGTACCGGGGCGGCGCGGTGGCCACCACGGTCACCGGCACCACGGCCACCGTGACCGGCCTGAACGCCTCCACCGCCTACACCTTCACGGTGCGGGCGCGCGACGCCGCGTCGAACACCTCGGGGCCGTCCAACCAGGTCTCCGCCACCACGCAGCCGGGCACGAACCCGGTCGGCGGGCGCGGCGCGCCGTACCTGTTCCTGGGCTGGGGCAACCCGCCCGCCCCGGCCACGGTGATGAACGCGACCGGCGTCAAGTGGTTCACCATGGCGTTCGTGCTGTCGTCCGGCGGCTGCAACCCCGCGTGGGACGGCAACCGGCCGCTGACCGGCGGCATCGACGCCCAGGCCATCCAGCAGATCCGCGCGGCGGGCGGCGACGTGGTGCCGTCGTTCGGCGGGTGGAGCGGCAACAAGCTCGGCCCGAACTGCTCGACCCCGCAGGCGCTGGCCGGCGCGTACCAGCAGGTCGTCAACGCCTACGGGCTCAAGGCCATCGACATCGACATCGAGAACACCGACGAGTTCGAGAACGCCGCCGTGCAGGACCGGATCCTGGAGGCGCTGAAGATCGTCAAGGCGAACAACCCCGGCATCCAGACGATCGTCACGTTCGGCACCACGACCACCGGCCCGAACTCCTGGGGCAACCGGCTGATCGAGCGCGCGGCGGCGATCGGCGCGAACATCGACGTGTTCACGATCATGCCGTTCGACTTCGGCAGCTCCGACATCCGCACGGACACGATCAACGCCGCCACCGCGTTGAAGAACAAGCTGAAGACCACGTTCGGGTGGTCGGACGCGGAGGCGTTCCGGCACACCGGCATCTCGGGCATGAACGGCCTGTCCGACCAGCGCGAGGTCACGACCCCGCAGACGTGGACGCAGCTGCGCGACTGGGCGAAGTCCAACGGGCTGGGCCGGTTCACGTTCTGGGCGGTCAACCGCGACCGCGGCGGGTGCGACGGCCAGGTGGCGTCCACGTGCAGCGGCGTCCCGCAGGCCGACTGGGAGTTCACCCGCATCACGGCCGGGTTCTAGCCCTCCTCGAGCAGCTCGGAGACCAGCTTCGACACCTGGTCGACCTCGATGAGGAACGCGTCGTGGCCGTAGGGCGAGGTCACCACGCGCAGGTCGCCGGCGCCGGGCACGGCGTCGGCGATCTCGGCCTGCTGGGCCAACGGGTACAGGCGGTCGGAGTCGATGCCGGCCACCACGGTGCGGGCCGTGACGCGGCTCAGCGCGGCCCGCACCCCGCCCCGGTCCCGGCCGACGTCGTGGCTGTTCATCGCCCGGGTCAGGGTGACGTAGCTGGCCGGGTCGAACCGGCGGACCAGCTTGGCCGCGTGGTGGTCGAGGTAGGACTCGACCTGGAACCGGCCGTCCTCGCGCACCTCGCGCCCGAACCGCGCGGCCAGCTCCCGCTCGCTGCGGTAGCTGATGTGGGCGATCCGCCGCGCCACGCCGAGCCCGCCGACCGGGTCCAGCGCGATCGCGTGCAACTGGGCGGAGGCGAGCGCGATGTGCTCGGCCGTGGACGCCGCCGGCGCGGCCAGCACGAGCAGCGCGCGCACCCGGTCCGGCTCGGACACCGCCCACTCCAGCGCCCGCATCCCGCCCATGGAGCCGCCCAGCACGGCGGCCCAGGCGTCCACGCCCAGCGCGTCGGCCAGCAGCACCTCGGCCGCGACCTGGTCGCGGACCGTGATGTCGGGGAACCGCGCGCCCCACGGCTCGCCGTCCGGGGCGGTCGCCCACGGCCCCGTGGTGCCCTGGCAACCGCCCAGCACGTTCGGCGCGACCACGAACCAGCGCTCCGGGTCCAGGGCGCGCCCCGGCCCGACCAGGCCGTCCCACCAGCCCGGCGTCGGGTGGCCGGGACCGGCCGGACCCGCCACGTGGCTGTCGCCGGTCAGCGCGTGCAGCACCAGCACCGCGTTGGAGCGGTCCGCGTTCAGCTCGCCCCAGGTCTCGTAGGCGATCGTCACGGGCAGGCCGGGCAACGCGCCGCGGTACCACTGCCGTCGCCCGTTCGGGTCCCCCTCCCGCCACCCGCCGGCGGCGGGAGGGGTCTCCCCGACAGTGGACCCGGTGCTCCTGGGGGCCGTTCGGCTCACTGCACCGACTTGGCGGCGCGGAAGCCCGCCTCCAGGTCCGCCTTGAGGTCTTCCACGCCCTCGATGCCCACCGACAGCCGCACCAGGCCCGGCGTGACGCCGGAGACCAGCTGCTGCTCCGGGGTGAGCTGGCTGTGCGTGGTGCTGGCCGGGTGCACGATGAGGCTGCGCACGTCGCCGATGTTCACCAGCTGGCTGAACAGCTCCACGCCGTCCACGAAGGCACGGCCCGCCGCCACGCCGCCGCGCAGCTCGAACGACACCACGCCGCCCGCGCCGCCGGGCAGGTACTTGCGGGCCAGGTCGTGCCACGGGCTCGACGGCAGGCCCGCGTAGTGCACCTTCTCCACCTCGTCGCGCGCCTCCAGCCAGCGGGCCAGCTCCAGCGCGTTGGCCGAGTGCTTGTCGATCCGCAGCGACAGCGTCTCGATGCCCTGCAGGATCAGGAAGCTGGTCAGCGGCGCGATGGCGGCGCCGGTGTCGCGCAGGCCCTGCACCCGCAGCTTCGCCGCGAACGCGCCGTGCCCGAGCACGGGCCAGTACCGCAGGCCGTGGTAGCTCGGGTCCGGCTCGGTGAAGTCCGGGAACTTCGCCGCGTCGGAGTACTCGAACGTGCCGCCGTCCACGACGATCCCGGCGACCGCGGTGCCGTGCCCGCCCAGGTACTTGGTGGCCGAGTGCACCACGATGTCCGCGCCGTGCTCGATCGGCCGCACGAGGTACGGCGTGGGCACGGTGTTGTCCACCACCAGCGGCACGCCGGCCTCGTGCGCCACGTCGGCGACCGCCGAGACGTCCAGCACGTTGCTGCGCGGGTTGGCCAGCGACTCGGCGAAGAACAGCTTGGTGCCGGGCCGCACGGCCGCGCGCCACGCGTCGAGGTCGTCGGGGTCGTCCACGAAGGACACCTCGATGCCGAGCTTGGGCAGCGTGTAGTGGAACAGGTTGTAGGTGCCGCCGTAGAGGGAGGCGCTGGACACCACGTGGTCGCCCGCGCGGGCCAGGTTGAGCACGGTGCCGGTGACCGCGGCCTGCCCGGAGGCGAACGCCACCGCCGCCACGCCGCCCTCCAGCGCGGCGACCCGCTGCTCCAGCACGTCCTGGGTCGGGTTGTTGATGCGGGTGTAGATGTTGCCCGGCTCGGCCAGGCTGAACAGCGCCTCGCCGTGCGCGGTGTCGCGGAACACGAACGACGTGGTCTGGTAGATCGGCGTGGCACGCGCGCCGGTCGCCGGGTCGGGCGCGGCGCCGGAGTGGACCTGCTTGGTGTCGAAGGACCAGGACATGCTGGAGGCTCCTGTCTAGCCGGGGTGGAGAGGTGATCGGGCACGCCGAGGGGGACCGGGCGCGCGCGGTGTGCCGGGGTGGATCAGCCGAGCCGACAGGCCATGCTGGTGACGCGCACGTAGTCCACGTGCCGACGTGCCACGAGCGGGATCATGGCGCTGACCGTAGCCCTGCGTGACGGTCGGCGACAGGGCGTCCAGCACGTGGGACGCCTAGGGTCGGGGCATGCGCACCGCACTGATCGGCTACGGGCTCGGCGGAGCCGCGTTCCACGCCCCGTTCCTGTCCACCACGCCCGGCCTGACCCTGTCCGCCGTCGTCACCGGCAACCCCGAGCGGCGCGCCGAGGTGGCGGCCCGCTACCCCGGCGTCGGGCTGATCGCGTCGGTGGACGAGCTGTGGCGGCGGGCGGACGACTTCGACCTGGTCGTGGTGACCACCCCGAACCGGTACCACGCCGAGCACGCCCGGACCGCGCTGGAGCACGGGCTGAACGCCGTGGTCGACAAGCCGTTCGCGCCGTCGGCCGCGGCGGCGCGGGAGCTGGCCGACCTGGCCACCGCGCGCGGGCTGCTGCTCGCGCCGTTCCACAACCGGCGCTGGGACGGCGACTTCCGCACGGTGGCGCGGCTGGTCGGCGAGGGCGCGCTGGGCCGGGTGCACCGGTTCGAGTCGCGGTTCGAGCGGTGGCGGCCGGAGGTGAAGGACGGCTGGAAGGAGTCCGGCGACCCGGCCGACCTGGGCAGCGTCGTGTTCGACCTCGGCACCCACCTGGTGGACCAGGCGGTGGCGTTGTTCGGCCGGCCGACGGGCGTGTACGCGGAGGTGCGGACGCTGCGGCCGGGGGCGCGGGCGCACGACGACGCGTTCCTCGCGCTGACCCACCCGTCGGGCGCGGTGTCGCACCTGTGGGCCTCGGCGCTGGCCGCCGCGCCCGGACCGCGGTTCCGGGTGCTGGGCGACCGGTCGGCGTACGTGAAGCACGGGATGGACCCGCAGGAGGAGGCGCTGAAGGCGGGCGCGACGCCCGGCGGCGAGGGGTGGGGCGAGGACCCGGTGGCGCAGTGGGGGCTGCTCGGCTCCGAGCCGGTGCGCACCGAGCCGGGGTCCTATCAGGACTTCTACGCCGCCGTCGCGGCCGGCCAGGCGCCCGTGCCGGTGGCCGACGCGGTCACCGGGCTGGAGGTCGTGGAGGCCGCCTTCGAGTCGGCGCGGACCGGAACCGTGATCCCGCTCGACTGAGCTGCCGGGCCGCCCCGCGGGTGTCCACGTGTTGGGACAGCTCCCGGTGCGCCATCAGCCGCCCGTGACGCCGACGACCGGTCACCGGGCCCCGGCGTCGCGGCGCACCGTCTCGCCGATCGCCAGCAGGGACAGGGCGCTGACCAGCGCGCCCACGATCAGGTACAGCGAGATCGGCCACGAGTCGTGCGTCGGCGTGACGCCGAGCAGCCACGTCGCGACGACCGGCGACAGCCCGCCGCCCAGCACCGCGCCCAGCTGGTAGCTCAACGACACGCCGCTGTACCGCACCCGCGTGCCGAACAGCTCGGCGTAGTAGGCGGGCATCGGGCCGAACACCGCCGCGGAGCCGGCGAACGCGACCACCATCGCGAGCACCACCAGGCCCGGCGACCGGGTTTCCAGCAACCAGAACAACGGGAACGCGAACACGCCGAGGAACGCCGCGCCGCCGAGCATCACGGGCAGCCTGCCGACCCGGTCGGACAGCCGCGCGAACACCAGGATCGCCACCGCCTGCGCGGCCGCGCCGACCAGCCCGGCGTTCAACAGGGTGCTCCGCGCCATCCCGAGCTGGCGCGTGCCGTACGACACCGCGAACGTGGCCACCACGAAGATGAACATGGTGAACCCGAGGTTCACGCCCGCGCCCAGCAGCACCCGCCGCCACGACCGCCGCAGCACCACGGCCACCGGCAGCCGCACCGCGCCCGCCGACTCGCGCGCCGCGCGGAACGCCGGGCTCTCCTCGACCGACAGCCGCACGTACAGCCCGACGCCCACCAGCACCAGGCTGAACAGGAACGGCACCCGCCAGCCCCAGACGAGGAACGCGTCGCCCGACACCGCCGTGGACGCCGCCATCACCCCGTTGGCCAGCAGCAGCCCGACCGGCGACCCGAGGAACGTCCAACTGCCGTACCAGCCGGTGCGCCCGGCCGGCGCGTGCTCGACCGCCATCAACGTCGCGCCGCCCTGCTCGCCGCCGAGGAAGAACCCCTGGACCACGCGCAGCAGCACGAGCGCCAACGGCGCGGCCAACCCGATGGACCCGTACGTGGGCAACAGCCCGATGGCGGCCGTGCAGAGGCCGGTCGCGGTCAGCGTGAGCACCAGCATCGACCGCCGCCCGACGCGGTCGCCGAAGTGGCCGATGACCACCCCGCCCAGCGGTCGGGCCAGGAACCCCGCGCCGAACGTGGCGAACGCCAGCAGCGTGCCGATGCGCGGGTCGAAGGACGGGAAGAACAGCTTGTCGAACACCAGCGCCGACGCGGTGCCGTAGAGCAGGAAGTCGTACAGCTCCACCGCGTTCCCCGCCGAACTGGCCAGCGCCACCCTGCGCACCTCGGAAGCCATTCACCCACCCTGGCGTGCGCCGCCGTACGTCGATCGCGACCGTGAGCCACGTCACACCACGCGACTTCGCCCGTCCGGGCCGCCGACGGGTGCCCGGAGCCCTGCTCGGGGGTCGTTCGCGGAAACCACACGATCCGGTGAGTTCCCTGGAGCCCGGGGTGTCGGGCGGTCAACCTGAGGGCATGGCACCACTTCCATTGATCGCGGCGATCGCCGCCATCGTGCCCACGTTCACCACGCCGGAGTCGAGCTTCGTGCTCAGCGTGCAGCGGGCGCAGTCCTACCAGTTCACCCAACTCACGTGCGAGCCCGCGGGCGGTCTGCACCCCAGAGCCGAAGAGGTCTGCCTGGCACTGTCCGGTGTGGACGGTCGGTTGGAGGGGCTGTCGAACGGGGAGGCGATGTGCACCCTGGAGTACGCGCCGGTGAAGGTCCGGGCGTCCGGCACCTGGCGCGGCGAGTCCCGCACGTTCGAGGCCGAGTTCCCGAACTCGTGCGTGATGCAGGCGCAGACCGGACCCGTGTTCGACTTCTGACGCCCGCGGGCCGAACACCCGTGGAGGGCCCGCGACACCGCCGCCGAAGTCGTGGCCCTCCACGGGGTTGACGAAGGTCCTCGGACCTCTCCTCGGACCGTAGGGAGTGCGGCACTCCACCGTCAACAGTCTTCACATGCGTGAAATGGGGCGGCAAAACGGGCCTGCCCAGACCATTACCGGGCGACACCGCCCCTGGGCCATCCGAGTGATCGGAGGACTCGCGTTCCGCTCATCGGCTGACACGTTCCGCGGGGTTGACGCGTTCGGTTTGCGCTGCAAACCTGACTGGGTGGCAGACCTGCTGGGCGACCTCGCCGACCTGCGCCGCCGCGCGCGGGCGGACCGGCACGCCTACCCGTTCCCGCTGCTGTTCTTCGGGATCGCGTCGTTCCTGTCCGTGCCGCTGTACGCGCCGGCCGGGCCGTCGCCCCGCCTGCTGCGGCCGTCGGAGCACCCGTTGGCGGTGCTCGGGGCGCACCCCGGCATGCGCCACCCGGCGCCGCTCGGGCTGTACTGGTTGACCGTGCTGGTGGTCGGCGGCCTGGCCACGGTGTGGTGGTACCGCAGGCGGGGCGCGCGGGTGGGCATCGAGACGTCCACCCGGGGCTACCTCGCGGCGTTGGCGATCGGGCTGAGCGGCCCGGCCGTCGCCCTGGTGCTCGGGTTCGCGGCGTCGTTGCCGGCGTTCGGCGGCGCGGTGTCCCGGTCCGGCACGGCGGTGGGCCTGATCCTGCTGGCGGCGGCGACCGTGCTGTGGCGTCGGCGGGCGCCGCGCGCGCTGACGGCGACGGCGGCGGTGCTGGGCACGGCCGTGCTCCAGTACGACCAGGGCGTGGTGGGGCAGTTCATCGCGATCGGGCTGGGCCTGGTCGTGCTGGCGGGCGTGGAGCGCAGCGTCCGGTTCACCACGACCACCGCGGCCTACCTGGTCGCGCTGTGCCTGTCGGCCTCGATCACGCCGCTCGCCGTCACGCCGGCGACCACGTGGTCGATGGCCGCTGTGGTCGTGCTGCCCGGCTTCGTGCTGGTGGTCGGCGGTCTGGTGGGATTGCGGCGTGGCTGACCACCCGACCGCGGCGCTGGACGACGTGGTGCACCAGCGGCACCGGCTGGGCGTGCTGACCGTGGCGGCGGAGGCGAAGCGGGTCGAGTTCGGCTACCTGCGGTCCACCCTCGACGTGACGGCGGGCAACCTGTCGCGGCACATCGCGGTGCTGGAGCAGGCCGGGCTGGTCGCGGTGGAGAAGGGGTACGACGGCAAGCGGCCCCGGACGTGGGTGAGCGTGACGGAGGCGGGGCGGGCCGCGCTGGCGGCGGAGATGGCGGCGCTGCGGGCGCTGGTCGAGCGGCACGTAGCCTCGCAGCCATGAGCATCCACGACATCCCGCTGCGCACGCTGTCCGGTGAGGCGTCGAGCCTCGGCGAGTGGGCGGGCAAGGCGTTGCTGGTGGTGAACGTCGCGTCCCGGTGCGGCCTGACGCCGCAGTACCGGGGGCTGGAGCGGCTCCAGGAGCGGTACGCGGCGCAGGGCTTCTCGGTGGTCGGGTTCCCGTGCAACCAGTTCGCCGGGCAGGAGCCGGGCACGGCGGAGGAGATCGCGACGTTCTGCTCCACCACGTACGGCGTGACGTTCCCGCTGTTCGAGAAGATCGAGGTGAACGGGCCGTCGCGGCACCCGCTGTACGAGCGGCTGACGGCGGTCGCGGACGCCGACGGCGCGGCGGGCGACGTGCAGTGGAACTTCGAGAAGTTCCTGATCGCCCCGTCGGGCGAGGTGGTGGCCCGCTTCCGGCCGACGACGGAGCCGGAGGATGAGGCGGTGGTGAAGGCGATCGAGTCCGTGCTGCCCTGACGGCCGGCTCCCCCTGACCGCAGGACCACCTCGAGCGCCGGGGTCGCGCGCGTGGCCGGGATCGCTCCTCTGGCCGAGGTCGCACGTAGCCGGAGCCGCGCGTGGCGGAAGCCGTGCACGCAGTCGGGATCGCGCGCGTGGCCGGGGTCGCCGCCCCCGAGGACGGCGACCCCGGCGCGGGTCAGCACTCGATGACGTTCACCGCGAGCCCGCCGCGCGCGGTCTCCTTGTACTTGACCTTCATGTCCTTGCCGGTCTCGCGCATGGTCTTGATGACCTTGTCCAGGGACACGAAGTGCGCGCCGTCCCCCCGCAACGCCATCCGCGCCGCCGTGATCGCCTTGATCGACGCCAACGCGTTGCGCTCGATGCACGGGATCTGCACGAGTCCCCCGATCGGGTCACATGTCAGCCCCAGGTTGTGCTCCATCGCGATCTCGGCCGCGTTCTCGACCTGCTCCGGCGTGCCGCCCAGCACCTCGGCCAGCCCGCCCGCCGCCATCGAGCACGCCGAGCCGACCTCGCCCTGGCACCCCACCTCGGCGCCCGAGATCGACGCGTTCTCCTTGAACAGCACGCCGACCGCGCCCGCCGTCAGCAGGAACCGCACCACCCCGTCGTCGGACGCGCCGGGCACGAACCGGGTGTAGTAGTGCAGCACCGCGGGCACGATGCCGGCCGCGCCGTTGGTCGGCGCGGTCACCACGCGACCCCCCGCGGCGTTCTCCTCGTTCACCGCCAGCGCGAACAGGGTCACCCAGTCCATCACCCGCAACGGGTCCGTGGCGTAGTGCTCGGCGGCCAGCCGGCGGCGCATCTCCGCCGCCCGCCGCCGCACCTTCAACCCGCCGGGCAGCACGCCCTGCTCCGTGCAGCCGCGCTCCACGCACTCCTGCATCACGCCCCAGATGTGCAGCAGGCCCGACCGCACCGACGCCTCGTCGCGCCACGACAGCTCGTTGGCGAGCATCACCTCGCTGATCGACAGCCCGGTCTCCCGGCACCGGGCCAGCAGCTCGTCACCGGTCCGGAACGGGTGGGCGACGCGCGTCTCGTCGGCCTTGATCCGGTCGGTCCCGGTGGCCGTCTCGTCCACCACGAACCCGCCGCCGACGGAGTAGTACACCGCCGAGTCGACCACCGACCCACCCGCGTACGCCTCGAAACTCATCCCGTTGGGGTGCAGCGGCAGCGACTTGCGCCGGTGCATCACCAGGTCGGCGTCCTCCCGGAACGCGATCTCCCGCACGCCGCCCAGCCGCAGCCGCCCGATGGCGCGGATCTCCGCCGTCCGCCGCTCGGCCTCGACCGGGTCCACCTCCTCCGGCCGGTGGCCCTCCAGCCCCAGCAGCACCGCCTTCGGGCTGCCGTGCCCGTGGCCCGTCGCGCCCAGCGACCCGAACAGCTCGACGCGCACCCGGTCCACCGAGCCGAGCACGGGACCCAGCCGGTCCGCGAACATCATCGCGGCCCGCATCGGGCCGACGGTGTGCGAGCTGGACGGTCCGATCCCCACCGAGAACAGGTCGAACACGCTGATCGCCATGACGTCAGTCCCCGGTCAGTTCCGCGTACTTGGCGGCGGTCAGCAACCCGGTCGCGTCGGTCACGGCCACCTTGAACAGCCAGCCGGCCCCGTACGGGTCGTTGTTGATCAACGACGGGTCCCGCACGGCGTCCTCGTTGACCGCCACGACCTCGCCGCTGACCGGCGCGTACAGGTCGCTCACGGACTTGGTGGACTCCAGCTCGCCGCACACCTGGCCGGACGTCACCGCGGCGCCGACCTCCGGCAGCTCCACGAAGACGATGTCGCCCAGCGACCCCGCGGCGTACGACGTGATCCCGACCGCCACGGGCTCCTGGGTACCCGGCGCCCAGTCGACCCACTCGTGCTCGGGCGTGTAAAGCAGGTTGTCCGGAAAAGTCACGACAGCGCTCCCTAACGGCGAGGTCCGGATCCCCACTCTGTCCTGGGACCTGAGAGCTTCGCCGCGACGTCGCGGCTTGCACCGTGGGTGCGCGCCGGAGGGCGCGCTTTCCAGAGTCGCCTCACCCGAGCGGTTCTCGCTGCCTGAGAGTGTGCGGGGTACTTGCTCCTTCGGCGCCCCGGCCGTGGCACCGAGGTCTCTCCCGCGCGGGTTCCGGCGCTCACGACGCGCCGCGGCCGATGTTCAGTTGGTTGGCCCGCACGCTAGGTGCCGCCCCGGACGGGTGTCAACGCGCCGTCCGGCTTGTGCGGCCGGCACAACCGGTTCCCGGCGCGTTCGTGCCGGCCGCACGATGACACCGATCACCCGTTGACGGACCTTGGGTGTAACAACGGCCGAAGGAGCCCACCGTGCGGATCGCAGTTCCCCGCGAGATCAAGAACCACGAGTACCGCGTCGCGCTGACCCCGGCGGGCGCCCACGAGCTGACCCAGCGCGGCCACGACGTGGTGGTCGAGGCCGGCGCGGGCCTCGGTTCGGCCATCACCGACGAGGAGTACCTGGCGGCCGGCGCGAAGGTCCTCGCCACCGCGGACGACGTGTGGGCCGAGGGCGACCTGGTGCTGAAGGTCAAGGAGCCGGTGGCCGAGGAGTACCCGCGGCTGCGCAAGGGCCAGGTCCTGTTCACCTACCTGCACCTGGCCGCCGACCGGCCGCTGACGCAGGCGCTGCTGGACTCCGGCACGACCGCCATCGCCTACGAGACCGTGCAGACGCCGAACGGCGCGCTGCCGCTGCTCGCGCCGATGTCCGAGGTCGCGGGCCGGCTCGCGCCGCAGGTCGGCGCGTTCTCGCTGATGAAGCCCTCGGGCGGGCGCGGCGTGCTGCCCGGCGGCGTGCCCGGCGTGCACCCGGCACGCGTGGTCGTCATCGGCGGCGGCGTGGCCGGCCTCAACGCGGCCGCGATCGCCGTGGGCCTGGGCGCGGACGTGGAGATCCTGGACACCAACGTCGACCGGCTGCGCCACATCGACGCCCTCTACCAGGGCCGCCTGCGCACCGTGACCTCCAACCGCTACTCGGTCGAGCAGGCGGTCCGGGAGGCCGACCTGGTGATCGGCGCGGTGCTGGTGCCCGGCGCGAAGGCCCCGAAGCTCGTGAGCAACGAGCTGGTGGCCGACATGAAGCCCGGCTCGGTGCTCGTGGACATCGCGATCGACCAGGGCGGCTGCTTCGCCGACTCGCGGCCGACCACCCACGCCGACCCGACCTACCAGGTGCACGACTCGGTCTTCTACTGCGTGGCGAACATGCCCGGCGCGGTGCCCCGCACGTCCACCTACGCGTTGACGAACGTGACGCTGCCCTACGCCGTGGCGCTGGCCGACCACGGCTGGGAGGCGGCGCTGCGCGCGGACGCGTCCCTGGCGCTCGGGCTGAACGCGCACGACGGCCTGCTGACCAACCTGCCGGTCGCGGAGGCGCACGGGATGGCCCACACGCCGCTGGAGTTCTGAGCCCCCGACGCGAAGGGCCCCGCTCACGTGCTGTGAGCGGGGCCCTTCGGCGATGAAGACGGCCCGCTCAACCAGCCTGGGGGTCACTGGGAGCGGGCCGCGTGACCAATCCTAGCGCCGAACCCGGCTCCGTGCCCAGCGACCCCACCGAGCCGGCCGACATTTCCGCGGACCTCGACCACGCACCGTGCGCGACCTCAGGCGAATGAGTGAATTCGCGTCGTAACAGGTAAGTCACGACGACCCGGCGACCGATGCACAGGACGGGAGCCCCGTGGCTACGCAGCGGGGTCGTCCGCTCGCGCGGCCCCCTGCCGCGCCACCGCCGATCGGAGTGCAGATGGCTGAACCCGAAGGTTGGATCGACTGCCACGACCCGTTCGGGCGGGACCGGTCGATGACCGTGCTCGTCGAGGACGACCGAGTCCTGCTGGTCGCGCCGCCGGGCGAGTCCGCTGTGATGTCCGTCACGCAGACCCGTCGGCTGCACCGGCTGCTCGACCAAGTCGCCGACAGGATGTGACGGGCGTGGACGAGGCACTGCGGGCGGCCGTGCTGCGCCGGCTGGCCAGTGTGGACGAGGCGGTCGAGCGCGGCGAGGCGGAGTCCCTCGTGCCGCTCGCGCGGTCCGAGATCCACCGCCTGGCCGACGGGTGGCGGCTGCTGCTGACCGTGCACCAACCGGATCCCGACGGCCGCTGCGGCGCGTGCCCCGGCGTCCTGCGGCACCGGAAGTGGCCGTGCCAGGTGTGGACGATGGCCCACCAGCACCTCATCGGCGACGGCCTGCCGCACCGCGAGCGCCGTCGCCCGCTGCGCACGCTGCGCCGTTCGTCCGAGGTGGAGACCACGACCGAGATACCGAAGGTGGCCTCGAAACCACGACACGCCCTCCCCGAGTAACCCTCCTAGGGCAGGATGACGCCCGGTAGGAGTACTCGGGAGGGACGCGTGCACGACGGCAGTGGCCGCATCGTGGTGCAGAACTTGACCAAGCAGTTCGGTCCGGTCGCAGCGGTGCAGAACCTCAGCTTCACGGTGGAACCCGGTTCGGTGACCGGCTTCCTCGGCCCCAACGGGGCGGGCAAGACGACGACGTTGCGCATGCTGCTCGGCCTGGTGACCCCGACCGCGGGCACCGGGTTGATCAACGGCAGGCCGTTCGACCAGCTCGGCAACCCGGCGCGGGTGGTCGGCGCGGTGCTGGAGGCGCAGGGCTTCCACCCCAAGCGCACGGCCCGCAACCACCTGCTCGTCTACGCCGCCGCGATCGGCGTGCCGGACTCGCGCGCCGACCAGGTGCTCCAGCTCGTCGGGCTCGGCGCGGCGGGCGACCGCAAGGCGGGCGGGTTCTCGCTGGGCATGAAGCAGCGGCTGGCGCTGGCCACGGCGCTGCTCGGCGACCCGCAGATCCTGGTGCTCGACGAGCCGGCCAACGGGCTGGACCCGGAGGGCATCGCGTGGCTGCGGACGTTCCTGCAGTCCTACGCGCGCAGCGGCCGGACCGTGCTGATCTCCAGCCACCTGCTGGCCGAGGTGGAGCAGACCGTCGACCAGGTGGTCATCATCAGCCGCGGCCAGACCATGTACTACGGGCCGCTGGACCACCTGCGCGAGCAGCAGCAGGGCCGGGTGCTCGTGCAGCCGTCCGACACCGGGGCGTTGGTCGCGGCGCTGACCGAGGGCGGGATCACCGCGATCGAGCAGCTGCCCGACGGCCGGCTCGCGATCGCCGGGGTCGAGGCCAAGCAGGTCGCCGACACCGCGCTGCGGGCGGGCGTGTCGATCTACGGCATCCAGGAGGAGAAGGCCGACCTCGAACGGCTGTTCTTCCAGCTCACCAACGGCCAGTACGCGGGTCAGCAGGCGCAGCCGGTCGCCTACCAGCAGCCGGGGTACGGCCAGGGCTACCAGCAGGCGGGGTACGCGCAGCCCGGTTACCAGCCCGGCTACCAGCAGCAACCCGGCTACCAGACGCCGCAGGCGTTCCAGCAGCCCTACCAGGCCCAGCCCTACCAGGCCCAGCCGTACCAGGCCCAGCCCCACCAGGCGCAGCCGCCGACCGGTCCGCAGCCGTACCAGCAGCCGCCGCAGGGCTACCAACCACCACCGGGGTCCCAGCCGCCGCCGCAGGACAACCCGTACGGTCCGAACCAGGGTCAGGGCGGCCTCGGGGGCGGTGCGTGATGGGCAACCTGATCAAGTCGGAGTTCCGCAAGACCACCACCACCGGCCTGTGGTGGGGCCTGATGATCCCGACCGTGCTGCTCGCGTTCGGCTGGGCGCTGGGCACGGGCGCGATCTTCAAGACCGTCTCGGACTTCATGAGCAGCTCCGAGGCCGAGGAGCTGGCCGCGCTGCTCAACGTGGACCCGTCGCAGTGGCAGCTGTCGGTGTTCGGCATGGCCCGCAGCATCAACGTGGCCACGATCTTCCCGATGATCTTCGGCGGCCTGGCGATCGCGAACGAGATCAACCGCAAGACCATCACGACCACGTTCCTCACCGCGCCGAACCGGGTGTCGGCGCTGGCCGCGAAGATGATCGTCTACGTGGCGTGGGGCGCGATCTTCGGCATCGTGATCGTGGCCGCGGTGAGCATCGGCACCGCGCTCACCTCGGACTCCGGCTCGCTGCCCGACGCGGGCGGCTGGCTCGCGCTGGCCGGGGTCGGCGTGCTCGCGTCGATCCTGATGACCATGTTCGGGGTCGGCGTCGGCGCGCTGATGACCAGCGTCGTGGGCACCACCGTGGTCCTGCTGCTCTACATGCTGATCGTGGAGAACGGCATCCAGCTCGTGCTGGCGTCCCAGGGCCTGCCGGAGATCATCGGCTTCCTGCCCAACGGCGCGGTCAACGGCCTGACCGGGTCGGTGGCGACGTCGCTGTTCCTGGCCAACGCCGGGGTGGTGCCGGACGACATGGTGGAGGGCCTGCGGGCCCTCGGCGGCGCGCTGGGCGCGTTCGACTGGTGGCTGAGCGGGTTGATCTTCCTGGTGTGGACGGCGTTGTTCTTCCTCGGCGGCTGGGCGGCCACCCAGCGTAAGGACATCACCTGATCGCGTGATCTTGATCGTCTGACGGAGGCCGCCCGGAACTTCGGGGCGGCCTTCGTCACATCCGTCGCGGCCACCGCGTCGGTGGGCGGACCTAATGTGGGTCGGGTGACTACCTCCGACGGCTGGATCCGCAGGCTCGCCACCGCGTGCTGGCAGCACCGCGCCCTCGTGGTGTGGTCCGTGCTGGCCGCCGTCGTGGGCGTGGGGTTGCAGGCCGTCGGCCCGCTGCTGATCAAGGTCGCGGTGGACGACGCGATGGCGGGCCGCACGGACCGGCTCGCCGTCCTGGCCGCCGCGCTGGTCGGGCTGGAGCTGCTGACGTTCGGCACGGCGTTCGTGCGCCGGTTCCTCGGCGGCAAGCTGGCCGTGGACGTGCAGCACGACCTGCGCCAGGCGGTGTTCGGCGCGGTGCAGCGGCTGGACGGGCCGAAGCAGGACGCGTTGCGCACCGGCCAGGTGGTGTCCCGCTCGATCACCGACCTCCAGCTGGTCAACAGCCTGCTGTCGATGACGCCCCTGGCGTTCGGCACGGTGGTGTTCGCGGTGGCCGCCGTGGTGGCGATGTTCTGGCTGTCGCCGCTGCTGACCCTGGTGGCGCTGGTGATCCTGCCCGCGGTCGGCGTCGTCGCGGCCCGCAGCAGGCTCACCCTCTTCCCGGCGACCTGGTCGGCGCAGCAGCGCGCGGCGGACGTGGCGCAGCAGGTCGAGGAGACCGTCACCGGCGTGCGCGTGGTGAAGGGGTTCGGGCAGGAGGAGCGCGAGGTCTCGCGGCTGGAGTCGCGGGCGAGGCTGCTGTTCGCCGAGCGGATGCGGGCCGCGCGGCTGACGTCCCGGCCGGCCGCGACGCTGGGCTCGCTGCCCTACCTCGGCCAGGTCGCGGTGCTCGCGCTGGGCGGTTGGCTGGCGTTGCGGGGCGAGGTGACGCTGGGCACGTTCCTGGCGTTCGCGACCTACGTGGCCACCCTGGTCGGCCCGACCCGGCTGCTGGCGAGCCTGATGGTGACCGCCCAGCTGGCCCGCGCGGGTGTGGAGCGGGTGTACGAGCTGATCGACTCACAGCCGGACGTGGTGGACGGCGAGCGCGAGGTGCCCGCCGGTCCGGTGGCCGTGGAGCTGCGGGACGTGACGTTCGGGTACACGCGCAGCGAGCCGGTGCTGTCGGGGGTGTCGCTGCGCGTCGAGCCCGGCGAGACGCTGGCGATCGTGGGCACGGCGGGGTCGGGCAAGTCGACGGTGTCGCTGCTGCTGCCCCGGTTCTACGACGTGCACGAGGGCGCGGTGTCCGTCGGCGGGGTGGACGTGCGCGAGCTGCGGCTGTCGTCGTTGCGCCAGGCCGTGGGCACGGTGTTCGAGGAGGCGTTCCTGTTCTCCGACACGGTGCGGGCGAACATCGCCTACGGGCGGCCGGACGCGTCCGACGAGCAGGTGCGGGCGGCGGCGCGGGCGGCCGAGGCGCACGCGTTCATCGAGGCGCTGCCGAACGGCTACGACACCGTGGTCGGCGAGCGGGGGCTGACGCTGTCGGGCGGCCAGCGGCAGCGGGTCGCGCTGGCCCGCGCGCTGCTGTCGGACCCGCGGGTGCTCGTGCTGGACGACGCGACGTCGGCGGTGGACAACGCGACCGAGGCCGCGATCCACCGGACGCTGGCCGCGGTGACGGCCGAGCGGACCACGCTGCTGATCGCGCACCGGCGGTCGTCGCTGGCGCTGGCGGACCGCATCGCGGTGCTGGACGCGGGCCGCGTGGTCGACGTGGGCACGCACGCCGAGCTGCACGGGCGCTGCCGCCTCTACCGCGACCTGCTGGCCGGTCCGGGCGAGGCGATCGAGCAGGTGGACCCGCGGGCCGACGCGCGGCTCGAACCCGGTCCCGACGGCACGACGCCGGAGCTGTGGCCGGAGTCGGAGTCCGACGGGTTGGCCGTGCGCGCGGCGAACCGGGCGGCCGGTCCGGCGACCGGGGCGCGGGGTGGCGGCGGCACGTCGGCGCTGCTCGGCGGCACCCCGCCGACCCCGGAGCTGATGGCGCGGGTGCACGCCCTGCCGCCCGCGCGGGACGTGCCGGTGCTGCGCGGCGAGGACCCGAGGGCGCCCGACCCGGGGTTCCGGCTGCGGACGCTGCTGCGGCCGGTCCGGTGGGCGATGCTCGGCGTGGCCGGCCTGCTGCTGGTGGACACGGCGCTGGCGGTGGCGACGCCGAACCTGGTGCGGCTGGGGGTCGACCGCGGGGTGGTCGGCGGTCAGCCGGGCTGGCTGTGGGCGGCGGCCGGGATCAGCCTCGCCCTCGTGCTGGCCGGGTGGGTGTCCGCGGCGGCGGGCACGGTGGTGACGTCGCGGGTCGGCGAGCGGCTGCTGTACCTGCTGCGCGTGCGCAGCTACGCCCACCTGCAACGGCTCGGGCTGGACTACTACGAGCGCGAGATGGCCGGGCGGATCATGACCCGGATGACCACGGACGTGGACGCGCTGTCCAGTTTCCTCCAGACCGGGCTGACGACGTTCGCGATCAGCGTGCTGACCGTGGTCGGCATCGCGGTCGCGCTGGTCGCCACCGACCCCGGGTTGGCGCTGGTGGCGCTGGCCGTGCTGCCGGTCCTGCTGATCGCGACGGTGATCTTCCAGCGGCTGTCGTCGGCCGCGTACGCGGAGGCGCGGGAGCGCGTCAGCGCGGTGAACGCCGACCTGCAGGAGAACGTGTCGGGGCTGCGCGTGTCGCAGGCGTACACGCGGGAGGCGCGGTCGGCGGAGGCGTTCGCCGCGCGCAGCGACGCCTACCGCCGGTCCCGGATCCGGGCGCAGCGGTACATCGCCACGTACTTCCCGTTCCTGTCGCTGCTGTCGGGGGTGGCGCAGGCCGGGGTGCTGGTGGTGGGCGCGTACCGGGTGGCCGACGGGACGCTGTCGCCCGGTGTGCTGCTGGCGTTCGTGCTGTACCTGGGGTTGTTCTTCTCGCCGCTGTACCAGCTGTCCGGGGTGTTCGACGGGTACCAGCAGGCCCGGGTGGGCCTGAGCCGGATCGCCGACCTGCTGCGCACGCCGACGACCGTGCCGCCGGCCGCCGACCCGGTGCCGGTGCGGGCGCTGCGCGGCGAGGTGGAGCTGCGGGACGTGACGTTCACCTACCAGGGCGCCACCCGGCCCGCGCTCGACGGCGTGTCGCTGCGCGTGGCCCCCGGCGAGACGGTGGCGTTCGTCGGCGCGACCGGCGCGGGCAAGTCGACGCTGGTCAAGCTGGTGGCGCGGTTCTACGACGTGACCGCGGGCGCGGTGCTGGTCGACGGGGTGGACGTCCGCGACTACGACCTGTCGCAGCTGCGGCAGCGGCTCGGCGTCGTGCCGCAGGAGGCGCACCTGTTCGGCGGCGACGTCGCCGAAAACGTCGCCTACGGCAAGCCGGACGCGAGCCGGGCCGAGGTCGAGGCGGCCGTGCGGGCGGTGGGCGCGCTGCCGGTGGTCGCCTCGCTGCCGTCGGCGTTCCACCAGCAGGTCGGCGAGCGGGGCCAGGGGCTGTCCGCGGGCCAGCGGCAGCTGGTCGCCCTGGCGCGGGCCGAGCTGGTCCAGCCGACCTTGCTGCTGCTGGACGAGGCCACGGCCGCGCTGGACCCGGCGACCGAGTCGGCGGTGCTGGAGGCGAGCGATCGGCTGGCGGGCGCGCGCACGACGTTCGTGGTGGCGCACCGGCTGGCCACGGCGGCGCGGGCGGACCGGATCGTGGTGCTGTCGGAGGGGCGGATCGTGGAGGAGGGCACGCACGCCGAGCTGCTGGCCGCGAACGGCCACTACGCCCGCCTCTGGTCGCACGGCCTGGACGAGGGCGTGGGGCACGGCACGGACCAGGGCTCAGCCGCGCTGACCACGACCCACTGACCACGACCCACCGACCACTATCCACCGACCACGGCCGCGTCGCGGATGCGGGTGACGCGGGCACGGGGCAGCCCCGCGGCCGGTTCGGCACGCGGGGCGCGGTCGGTCCGGGTCAGGACCCGGCGAGCAGGTCGTCCAGCTGCTCGTACCCCTCGACGACCCCGGTCTCCATGCCGCTCGCCAGCGCCATGTCACGGGCCTCGGTCGACTCGAACACGCTCACCACGTGCAGCCGCGTCCGCCCGCCGTCCAGCTCCTCCAGGGTCAGCGTCTCCAGCGCCACCCCGTCGGGGTAGCCCTCGAACGTGAACGTCTGCACGATCCGCTCCGCCGGCCGCACCTCGTGGAACGAACCGTAGAACCGGTACTCCTCGTCACCGCGGCTGTGCACGTACCGGTACGCGCCACCGGTCGTCGCGTCCCACCGGTCCACCCGCATGGTCACCGAACGCGGCCCCAGCCACTTCACCACCAGCTCCGGGTCGACGTGCGCCCGGAACACCGACTCCCGGGACGCGTCGAACTCGCGGGTGATGTGGATGACCGGCAGGGCCGGGTCGGCGCTGATGCCCGTCTCGGGGTGCGTGGTCGTGGTCATGATGCTTCTCCTTCGACATCGGTCTCGGTGCGGTCCCGCGACGGGTCCTCCAGCTCGGCGAGCACGGCGTCCAGCCGCCGGTAGCGCTGCTCCGCCTCGCGCCGGTAGCGCTCGATCCACTTCGTCATCAGGTCGAACACCTCCGCCTCGAGGTGGACGGGCCGCCGCTGGGCCTGCCTGCCGCGGCTGACGAGGCCGGCCTCCTCGAGCACCTTCAGGTGCTTCGACACGGCCTGCACGGTCACGGAGTACGGCTCGGCCAACTCGTTCACCGTCGCGTCGCCCACCGCCAGCCGCGCCACCATGTCGCGCCGGATCGGGTCGGCCAGGGCCGAGAAGACCCGCGACAACTGGTCGTCCACCGCCATCTCCTTACTCAACCTCTCGGTTGAATACCACCGTAGGAGCCCTCCCCCTGCTTGTCAACCACGAAGTTGAACAAGCAGGTCAGAGCCGCACTGACACCTCTGGTTCAGACCTCTGAACACCTCACCGCGACACCGCGCCCGCAGTGCGCAGAACTACTCCGAGTCGATGCACCGCCGGGCGTGTGACGGGCTTAACCTCAAGTGATGCTCAAGCACCCATAACGCGAACCGATCTCCTGACCGATTCTGTGAGAGAACACTCCCGCCGCTGCCCCTCCTGTGTGTGAACTGCACCAGACGGGGGACTAGCCTGACCATGAGTGAGTCATTACCAAGAGCGAGATGGATAGAGGCGAGCGCCAGCCGTGTCCAGCAGCAGTCCTGCTTCTCAGTTCGGCCCCAACGAGTGGCTGGTCGAGGAGATGTACGAGCAGTTCCTCGCCGACCCGTCGTCGGTAGACCCGGCCTGGCACGACTTCTTCGCCGACTACAAGTCGACGCAGCGGTCGGGCAACGGGGCGACGACGGCCGCGGAGAACGGCACCACGACCGCCACCCGGCCCGCTCCGACCCAGTCCGCGCCCGCGGCCACACCGGCGCCCGCGCCCGCACCGGCCCCCGCGCAGCAGCAGCCGCAGCCGCAGGCGCCGAAGCAGCAGCCGAAGTCCGCTCCCGCGGCCCCGAAGCCCGCGGCCAAGCCCGCGCCCGCCGAGGCGGCCAAGGCCGCGCCGGTGCAGCAGACCAAGGGCGAGGAGCAGAAGCAGCTCCGCGGCGCCGCCGCCGCGATCGCGAAGAACATGGAGCTGTCGCTCACCGTCCCGACCGCGACGAGCGTGCGCGCCGTGCCGGCCAAGCTGCTGGCCGACAACCGCATCGTGATCAACAACCACCTCAAGCGCACCCGCGGCGGGAAGGTCTCCTTCACCCACCTGATCGGGTACGCGGTGGTGCGGGCGCTCAAGGCGTTCCCGAACATGAACCGGCACTTCGCCGAGGTCGACGGCAAGCCGTTCGTGGTCACGCCCGAGCACGTGAACTTCGGCCTGGCGATCGACCTGCCCGGCAAGGACGGCTCGCGCTCGCTGGTCGTGGCGTCGATCAAGGGCTGCGAGAACATGACGTTCACGCAGTTCTGGCAGGCGTACGAGGACCTGATCCGCAAGGCGCGGACCGGCTCGCTGACCGCCGAGGACTTCTCCGGCACCACCATCTCGCTCACCAACCCGGGCACGATCGGCACCAACCACTCGGTGCCGCGGCTCACCGCGGGCCAGGGCGCGATCATCGGCGTCGGCGCGATGGAGTACCCGGCGCACTTCCAGGGCACCAGCGAGCAGGCCCTGACGGACATGGGCGTCAGCAAGATCATCACGCTGACCTCCACCTACGACCACCGCATCATCCAGGGCGCGGAGTCGGGCGAGTTCCTCAAGCGCATCCACCAGCTGCTGCTCGGCGAGGACGGCTTCTACGACGACGTGTTCACGTCGCTGCGGCTGCCGTACGAGCCCATCCGCTGGGTCGCCGACATCCCCGAGGGCGCGGTCGACAAGACCGCCCGGGTGATCGAGCTGATCGACGCGTTCCGCACCCGCGGTCACCTGATGGCCGACACCGACCCGCTGAACTACCGCCAGCGCAGCCACCGCGACCTCGACGTGCTGTCGCACGGCCTGACCCTGTGGGACCTCGACCGGGAGTTCCCGGTCGGCGGGTTCGCGGGCCAGGAGCGGATGAAGCTGCGCGACATCCTGGGCGTGCTGCGCAACTCGTACTGCCGCACGGTCGGCGTCGAGTACATGCACATCCTGGACCCGGAGGAGCGCCTCTGGATCCAGGAGCGCGTCGAGGTGCCGCACGAGAAGCCGCCGGCCACCGTGCAGAAGTACATCCTGTCGAAGCTCAACGCCGCCGAGGCGTTCGAGACCTTCCTGCAGACGAAGTACGTCGGCCAGAAGCGGTTCTCGCTGGAGGGCGGCGAGACCGTCATCCCGCTGCTGGACGCGGTGCTGGACAAGGCCGCCGAGCACGAGATCGACGAGGTCGTCATCGGCATGCCGCACCGCGGCCGGCTGAACGTGCTGGCGAACATCGTCGGCAAGCCGATCTCGCAGATCTTCCGCGAGTTCGAGGGCAACCTCGACCCGGGCCAGGCGCACGGCTCGGGCGACGTGAAGTACCACCTGGGCGCGGAGGGCAAGTACTTCCGCATGTTCGGCGACGGCGAGACCAAGGTGTCGCTGACCGCGAACCCGTCGCACCTGGAGGCCGTGGACCCGGTGCTGGAGGGCATCGTCCGGGCCAAGCAGGACATGCTCGACAAGGGCGGCGAGGGCTTCACCGTGCTGCCGGTCGCGCTGCACGGCGACGCCGCGTTCGCGGGCCAGGGCGTGGTCGCCGAGACGCTGAACCTGGCGCTGGTGCGCGGCTACCGCACCGGCGGCACGGTGCACGTGGTGGTCAACAACCAGGTCGGCTTCACCACCGCGCCCGAGCACTCCCGCTCGTCGAAGTACTCCACCGACGTGGCGAAGATGATCGGCGCGCCGGTGTTCCACGTGAACGGCGACGACCCGGAGGCGTGCTACTGGGTCGCGAAGCTGGCGGTGGACTACCGGCAGGCGTTCAACAAGGACGTCGTGATCGACATGGTGTGCTACCGCCGCCGCGGCCACAACGAGGGCGACGACCCCTCGATGACGCAGCCGGCGATGTACGACGTGATCGACACGAAGCGCTCGGTGCGCAAGACCTACACCGAGTCCCTGATCGGCCGCGGCGACATCTCCGTCGAGGAGGCCGAGAAGGCGCTGCAGGACTTCTCCTCGCAGCTGGAGCACGTGTTCAACGAGGTCCGGGAGCTGGAGAAGCACCCGATCAAGACCTCGCCGTCGATCGAGCAGGAGCAGCAGGTCCCGGCCAAGCTGCCCACCGGCATCGAGCGGTCGGTCATCGAGAAGATCGCCGACGCGCACGTGAACCTGCCCGAGGGCTTCACCCCGCACCCGCGGGTCAAGCCGGTGCTGGAGCGGCGCGCCAAGATGGCCCGCGAGGGCGGCATCGACTGGGCGTTCGCCGAGCTGCTCGCGTTCGGGTCGCTGGTGCTGGAGGGCCGCACGGTCCGCCTGGCGGGCCAGGACTCGCGGCGCGGCACGTTCGTGCAGCGGCACGCTACGCTGGTGGACCGCAAGAAGTCCGAGGAGTACACCCCGCTCCAGAACCTGGCCGAGAACCAGGGCAAGTTCATGGTGTACGACTCGGTGCTGTCGGAGTTCGCGGCGCTGGGCTTCGAGTACGGCTACTCGGTCGCCAACCCGGACGCGCTGGTGCTGTGGGAGGCGCAGTTCGGCGACTTCGTCAACGGCGCGCAGCCGATCATCGACGAGTTCATCTCGTCCGGTGAGGCGAAGTGGGGCCAGGTGTCCGACGTCGTGCTGCTGCTGCCGCACGGCCACGAGGGCCAGGGCCCGGACCACACGTCCGGCCGCATCGAGCGGTTCCTCCAGCTCTGCGCGGAGGGCTCGATGACGATCGCGGTGCCGTCGACGCCGGCGAACTACTTCCACCTGCTGCGGCGGCACGCGCTGGACGGCGTGAACCGGCCGCTGGTGGTGTTCACCCCGAAGTCGATGCTGCGCCTGAAGGCCGCGACCAGCCCGGTGGAGGCGTTCATCTCCGACAAGTTCCAGTCGGTGATCGACGACCCGAGCGGCGTGGACAAGGGCGCGGTGCGCAAGGTCCTGCTGTGCAGCGGCAAGATCTACTACGAGCTGCTGGCCGAGCAGGAGAAGCGGGGCGTCAAGGACGTCGCGATCGTGCGCATCGAGCAGCTCTACCCGGTGCCGGCGCGGAAGCTGACCGAGGCGCTGGACCGCTACCCGAACGCCACCGAGGTGCGCTGGGTCCAGGAGGAGCCGGCGAACCAGGGCGCGTGGCCGTTCTTCGGGCTGGCGCTGCCGGAGCTGCTGCCCGAGCGGTTCGCCGTGAAGCGCGTCTCGCGCCGCCCGATGGCCGCCCCGTCCGCGGGGTCGTCCAAGGTGCACGAGGTCGAGCAGCGCGAGCTGATCGCGAAGGCGTTCGAGTAGGGAACTTTCCGGGCCGGGCCGAGCCGTCGACACCTCCGGGTCTCGACGGCTCGGCCGTTTCCCGTTCGCGTGCGTGGGAGGAAGACCGTGTACTTCACCGATCGTGGCATCGAGGAGCTGGAGTCCCGCCGGGGCGAGGAGGAGGTGACGTTCGCCTGGCTCGCCGACAAGCTCCGGGCGTTCGTCGACGCGAACCCCGACTTCGAGACCGCGGTCGAGCGCCTGGCCACCTACCTGGCGCGCGACGACGAGGACTTCGAGGACTGAGGGCGGGCGGAGAACCAGGTCCGGTCGGCGGTGAGCCACCGGTCGTGGACCAGGCCGGCCGCGTCGAGGGCGGACCGGAGGTCGGCCTCGGACAGCCGGCGCGCGGTGAACGGGTGCGACCACGACCGGTCGCCGACCCGGTAGTCCACGGTCGCGCTGAGCAGCCCGCCGTGGCGGCACACGTCCCGCAACGAGGTGCGCACGGGCCCGGCGGCCCCGCCCTGCCCGTCCGCCGCGGTCTCGAACCAGGACGGCGGGTGCCACTGGACGACGAGCCGCCCGTCGGCCGCGAGGTGACGGGCGGCCGCCGCGAGCATCCCGTGCCGCTCCGCGCCGTCCGGCGTGTTGACCAGGTGGGCGGCGAGGAGCACGCCGCCGAACCGCCGCCCGAGCCGCACCTCCCCGATCCGCCCGAGCACCGCCTCCACGCCGTCCAGGTGGGCGAGCATGTCGGGCGACTCGTCCACCCCGACCACCGGGTGGCCGAGCGCCACGAGCCGGTGCGCGATCCGCCCGGCGCCGCACCCGAGTTCGAGCACCTCCGCCCCGGCCGGCAGCACCCCGTGCACGATCTCGGCCTCGCCGAGCGGCGGGAACAGGGTGTAGACCTCGACGGGACTGCCGTCCGGGGCGGTGGTCACGACTCGCACTCCTCCACGGTGGCGGGGCCTACCAGGCGTACGCCTCCGGGGCGGGTTTGCTGCCGTTCGGGCCCGGGGGTGGGAAGAGGTCGTCCAGCTTGGCCAGCACCTCGTCGTCCAGGGCGATCGCGGTCGCCCGCAGCGAGCCGTCGAGCTGGTCGAGGGTGCGCGGGCCGATGATGGGAGCCGTCACGCCGTCCTGGTGCAGCAGCCAGGCCAGGCCCAGGTTGGCCGGGTCCTCGCCGAGGTCGGCGGACAGCTTCTCGTAGGCCTCGATCGCGTCCCGGCGCTTCTCCAGCTCCTCCTGGCTGCGCCCGCTGTTGCCGCGGGAGGCGGTGCCCTCGCGCTGCTTGCGCAGCACGCCGCCGAGCAGGCCGCCGCCCAGCGGCGACCACGGGATCACGCCGATGCCGTAGTGCCGGGCGGCGGGCAGCACCTCCAGCTCCACGAACCGGTTCACCAGGTTGTAGATGGACTGCTCGCTGACCAGCCCGAGGAAGTGCCGCTGCCGGGCCGCCTCCTGGGCCTGCGCGAGGTGCCACCCGGCGAAGTTGGACGACCCGAAGTAGATCACCTTCCCCTGCCGGCGCAGCACCGAGAACGCCTCCCAGATCTCGTCCCACGGCGTGTCGCGGTCCACGTGGTGCATCTGGAGGAGGTCGATGTGGTCGGTCTGCAACCGGCGCAGCGACGCGTCCGCCGCGCGCCGGATGTGCAGCGCGGACAGCCGCCGCTCGTTGGGCCAGTCGCCCATGTCGCCGTACAGCTTGGTGGCGATGACGGTCCGCTCGCGCCGCCCGCCGCCCTGGGCGAACCAGCGGCCGATGATGTTCTCGGTGATGCCCTCGCCGCGCTGCCAGCCGTAGACGTCGGCGGTGTCGAAGAAGTTGATGCCGTGCTCGTGGGCCCGGTCCATGATCGCGTGGCTGTCGGCCTCCGACGTCTCGGGACCGAAGTTCATCGTGCCCAGGCACAGGCGGGACACGGACAGGCCGGAACGGCCGAGCTGCGTGTACTCCATGCGGCCAGCCTGCCGGACGCGGAGCGCCTCGACCACCCAGGCCGACTGCGGATGGTGGCGATGTGGGAGCGGTGGAGGGGCGGAGGGCGGAGGGGATGGGCACGCGGCAGGCGGGCGGGCACGCGGCGGTGCGGGCAGGCACGCGGGCGGGCGGGCGGCAGGCGGGCGGGCACGCGGCGGTGCGGGTGGCAGCGGACCGGGCGGAGGTCAGGTGGGCGGCAGGGTGACGGCCCGCGGGCGTTCACGGCCGGCCGTGGGCGGTCAGGTAGGCGGCCGTGGAGGTTTGCAGGGCGGTGACGCACGCGGCGACCACGGGGTGCGCGCCGGCGCCCCGGCGGTAGGCGATGCGGGTGCGGCGGTGGACGTCCAAGGGGGCGAGGTGGACGTCCGCGGGCGGGTGGGCCGCGCCCAGTTCCGGCACCAGGGCGACGCCCTGGCCGGCGGCGACCAGGGCCAGCACGGCGGTGAAGTCGTCGGCGTGGTGGCGCACCCGGGCGGTGAAGCCGGCGGCCTGGCAGACCCTCATCGCCACGGTGTGGCACAGCGTGCCGGGGCTGCCGACGATCCACGCCGCGTCCCGGGCGCTCGCGATCGTCCCGTCGGGCCACCCGCGCGCGGGCACGGCCAGGAACACCTTCTCGTCCAGCAACCGCACCGAGTCCACGCCGGGGTCGGGCTCGACCGGCGCGATGTCGTAGTCGTGCCACAGCGCCACGTCGAGGCGGCCGTCGCGCAACGCGTCCGGCATGTCGACCGGGTCCAGCTCGGTCACCATGAGGTCGAGCGCCGGGTGGTCGCGGCCCAGCGCGACCAGCGCGGCGGGCAGCAGGGTCGGCACGGCGCTGGGGAACGCGCCGATCCGCACCGCGCCGGACAGGCCGGTGCGCGCGGCGGCCACGGCGGCGGACGCGGCCTCCAGCGCGGCCAGCACCGTCTCGGCGTGCCCGACCAGGGCCGTGCCGGCGGGCGTGAGGCGGACGCTGCGGCCGGTGTGCTCCAGCAGCGGCACGCCCGCCTGCCGCTGGAGGGCGGCGAGCTGCTGCGACACGGCCGACGGCGTGTAGGCGTGGGCGCGGGCCACGGCTGCGATCGTGCCCAGGTGGGCCAGGTCGCGCAGCAGCCGCAGGCGGCGGACGTCGAGCATCAGTTCAGCTTACGGTTCTGTTGAGGAACGCGAACTGGTCCTTCACGGTTTCACCGGGCACCGTGGTGGCATGACGCTCACGGGCCTGTTCCTCCCCCTGATCACGCCGTTCGACCGGTCGGGCGCGGTCGCGCTCGACGCGCTGGACGCCCTGGCCCACCAGGCGCTGGACGACGGCGCACGGGGGCTCGTGGCGCTGGGCACGACGGCGGAGCCGTCCTCGCTCACCCCGGACGAGCAGCGCGCCGTCCTCGGCGTGGTGACCCGCGTCTGCCGCGAGCGCCACGCGCCGCTGGTGGTCGGCGCGAACACCCCGGAGGCGCTGCGGGCGCTGGCCGGCCACCCGGAGGTGGTGGCGTCGCTGACCACCGTGCCGTCGTTCGTCCGGCCCGGCGAGGAGGGCGCGCTGGCCCACCTGGCCCGGCTGGCGGCGGGCAGCCCCGTGCCGCTGGTCGTGTACGACATCCCGTACCGGACCGGGCAGTACCTGTCGGCGGGCGCGCTGCGGCGGTTGGCGGACGTGCCGGGCGTGGTGGGGCTCAAGTACGCGGCGGGCGGCATCAACGCCGACACGGTCGACCTGTTCGCCGACCTGCCGCCCGGCCTGGCCGTCCTCGGCGGGGACGACGCGTTCGTCTCGCCGCTGCTCGCGCTGGGCGCGCACGGCGGCATCCTGGCTTCCGCGCACGTCGCCACCGACGGGTTCGCCCGGTTGATCGACGCCTGGCACGCCGGCGACGTCACCACCGCACGCGCCCTGGGCGGGCGGCTGAGCACGCTGTCGGCGGCGTTGTTCGCCGAGCCGAACCCGACCGTGATCAAGGCCGTGCTGCACCGGCTGGGCCGCATCCCGACCCCGGACGTCCGCCTGCCGCTGCTGCCCGCCGGACCGGGCAGCACGTCGGCCGCCCTCAGCGCGATCGAACCCCTGCTCGCCACACCGCGTGCGTGAGCGGAACGCCGGGGCGGTACGCCAGGTGGGTGGTCGAGGGGGCGTCGAGCACGTGCACGTCGGCGCGGGCGCCGGGTGACAGGCGCCCGACGTCGGTGCGGCGGAGCGCCTTCGCGCCGTTCAGGGTGGCGGCGGTGACGGCTTCCTCGACGGTCATGCCCATCTGGAGGACCGCCGTCGCCACGCAGAACGCCATCGACGTGGTGTAGGAGCTGCCGGGGTTGCAGTTGCTCGCCAGGGCGACCGTCGCCCCGGCGTCGAGCAGGGCGCGCGCGGGCGCCAGGGCCTGCCGGGTCGACAGGTCGCACGCGGGCAGCAGGGTGGCGACGGTGTCGGAGCCCGCCAGCGCGTCCACGTCGGCGGCGGACAGGTACGTGCAGTGGTCGACGCTGGCCGCGCCCAGCTCCACGGCCAGCCGGACGCCCGGCCCCTCGCCGAGCTGGTTGCCGTGCACGCGCAGGCCCAGGCCCCTGGCGCGGGCGGCCTCCAGCACGGCCCGGGACCGGTCCTCGTCGAACGCGCCGCGCTCGCAGAACACGTCCGCCCACCGCACGTGCGGCGCGACCGCGTCCAGCATGTCGCCGACCACGAGCGCCACGTACTCGTCCGGGTCCGCACCCGGCGGCACGAGGTGCGCGCCCAGGAAGGTCACCTCGTCGGCCGCCCCGGCGGCGATCCGGGCGGACCTCAGCTCGTCCTCGACCGTCAGCCCGTACCCGGTCTTGGTCTCGATCGTGGTCGTGCCCTGCGCCACGGCCTCGCCGACCAGCCGCCGCAGGTTCGCCGCCAGCTCCTCGTCGGACGCCGCGCGGGTGGCGCCGACGGTCACCGCGATGCCGCCCGCCGCGTACCCCTGGCCGGCCATGCGCGCCTCGAACTCGGCCGTGCGGTCGCCCGCGAAGACGAGGTGCGCGTGGCTGTCGACCCAGCCGGGCAGCACCGCCCGGCCCGCCACGTCGACCCGCTCGTCGGCGGGCGGCGCGGACGCCGCGGGCCCGACCCACCCGACCCGGTCGCCGACCAGGACCAGGGCGGCGTCGGTCAGCCGGCCCAGCTCGGGGTCGTTGGTGGTCAGCTCGCCGATCCCGGTGATGAGGGTGCTCATCCGACCGCTCCCCACAGCCTCGCCACGTCGCCCAACCGCTCGTGCACGCCGTCGCGCGCCACCACCGTGCCGCCGACCACCACCACGCCGACGTCGGACGCCGTGGCGGTCAGCACCACCTGTTCCGGCTCCGACCCGGCGGTCCGGACGGAGTCCAGCCGGACGGCCACCAGGTCGGCCGGCGCGCCGACCTCGATCCGGCCCGCCTCCGGCCACCCGATCGAGGCGTGGTTGGTGAGCGCGCCGACGAGTTCCGCCGGGCTGAACCGCCCGCGCCGGCCGGTGCGCAGGCGCTCGTTGTGCTCCAGCGCCCGCGCCTCCAGCAGCGGGTCGACCACCGCGTGCTGGTCGCTGCCCAGCGACAGCGGCGACCCGGCGTCGGCCAGCTCGCGCGCCGGCCCGATGCCGTCCGCCAGGTCCGCTTCCGTGGTCGGGCAGAAGCACACGCCGGTCCGGGTCGAGCCGAGCAGGCCGATGTCGCTTGCCGACAGGTGCGTGCCGTGCACGGCCGTGGTGCGCGGCGTGAGCGCCCCGGCCTCCGCCAGCAGCTCGGTCGGCGTCCTGCCGTACGCCGCCAGGCACGCCTCGTTCTCGGCCGGTTGCTCCGACAGGTGCACGTGCAGCGGCCGATCGGGGAATGCCCCGGCCACCAGCGACAATGTTTCACGTGGCACGGCGCGGACGGAGTGGATCGCCGCGCCGATCCTGGTGTTGGGGTCCCCGCGCAGCTCGGCGACCCGGTCGAGCCACCGGTCCCCCGTGCCGTCGGAGAACCGCTCCTGGACCCCGCGCACGGGCTGCCCGATCCCGCCCGCCAGGTAGCAGGCGTCCAACAGGGTGAGCCTGATGCCGGCGTCGAGCGCGGCCTGCCGCAGCGCCTCGGCCATCTCGTTGCCGCCGTGGTGCAGGTAGTGGAACTCGCCCACCGCGGTCACCCCGGCCACGGCCATCTCCGCGTACACCGCCGTGGCCAGCTCGCGGTAGGAGTCGGGCGTCAACCGCTCCGCCACCGCGTACATCCGGTCGCGCCACGTCCAGAACGTGCCGCCGTCGGAGTGCGTGCGCCCGCGCAACGCCCGGTGGAACGCGTGCGAGTGCGCGTTGGCGAACCCCGGGAACACCAGGCCGTGCAACCGTTCCGCGCCCAGCGGGATCGTGTCCACTGTGGACACGGACGTGATCGTGCCGCGGTCCACGCGCACGAGCACCCGCGACGCGATCCCGTCCGGCAACCACGCCCGCTCGCACCAGAAGCTCTTCATCGCGCCAGGTGCTCCAGCGTCGCGGCCAGCGCCGCCACGCCCGCCGCGCAGTCGTCCGCCTCGGCGAACTCCTCCGGCGCGTGGCTGATCCCGGTCGGGTTGCGCACGAACAGCATGGCGGTCGGCACGTGCGCGGCCAGGATGCCCGCGTCGTGCCCGGCCCCGGTGGGCAGCGCGGGCGTGTCGCCGCCGAGCGCGTCCCGCACCCGGGCCATGAGGTCGGTGTCGAAGTGGACCGTGCCGCCCCAGCTCTCCTCGGTCACGCGCACCTCGCAGCCCTCCTCCGCCGCCGCCGCGCGGGCCGCCTCCGTGATGTGGGCGACGACCTCGCGGGTGCGCGGCTCGTCGTCGGCCCGCGCGTCCAGCCACACGTCCACCGACGACGCGATCACGTTGGTGCCGCCCGGGTTCGGCACGATCCGGCCCACCGTCGCGCGCGCGCCGGACGTCGCCGTGCGGCGGGCCGCCAGCACCACTTCGGCGGCGGGGAGCATCGGGTCGCGCCGGTCCTCGATCAGCGTCGCCCCGGCGTGGTTGCCCTCGCCGGTGAACGTGTACCGCCAGCGGCCGTGCGCCAGGATCGAACTCGCCAGCCCCACCGGCACGTCGAGCCCGCGCCCCTGCTCGACGTGCAGCTCCACGAACGCGCCGACGGACGACAGCGCCCGGTCGTCGCGCCCCATCCGCAGCGGGTCGAACCCGGCCGCGTGGGCGGCCTCGCCGAACGTGACGCCGTCCGCGTCGACCAGCCGGGCCGCGGCCTGCGCCGTGATCGCGCCCGTCATCAGCCGCGACCCGAGGCAGGCGACGCCGAACCGGCCGCCCTCCTCCTCCACGAACACCACGATCGCCACCGGCTTGGCCGGCGTGAACCCCTTGGCGCTCAACAGGTCCACCGCCTGCAACGCCGACACGACGCCGAGCGGCCCGTCGAACGCGCCCCCGCCGGGCACCGAGTCGAGGTGGCTGCCGGTGACCACGGCGTCCGGGCCGGGCGTGCCCCACCACGCCCAGATGTTGCCGTTGCGGTCGGGCCGCACGTCCAGCCCGCGCCGCTCGGCCTCCTCGACGAACCAGGCGCGCAGTTCGAGTTCCACGGCGTCGAAGCCGTGCCGGGAGTAGCCGCCCCGCCGCCGGTCGCGCCCGACGTCGGCGAGGTCCGCGAGGTCAGTCACGGGCGCTCATCGGGATCGGCACGTGCTTCTCGGCGGCGACGTCGATCGCCCGCTGGTACCCGGCGTCCACGTGCCGGATCACGCCCATGGCCGGGTCGTTGGTCAGCACCCGCTCGATCTTGCGCGCCGCGAGCGGCGTGCCGTCGGCGACGGTGACCTGGCCCGCGTGGATGGACCGGCCGATGCCGACGCCGCCGCCGTGGTGCAACGACACCCAGGTGGCCCCGGACGCGGTGTTGACCAGGGCGTTGAGCAGCGGCCAGTCGGCGATCGCGTCCGAGCCGTCGGCCATCGCCTCGGTCTCCCGGTAGGGCGACGCGACCGAGCCGCAGTCCAGGTGGTCGCGGCCGATGACGATCGGCGCGGACAGCTCGCCCGAGGCGACCATCTCGTTGAACTTCAGGCCCGCGAGGTGGCGTTCGCCGTAGCCGAGCCAGCAGATCCGGGCGGGCAGGCCCTGGAACTCGACGCGCTCGCCGGCCATCCGGATCCAGCGCGCGAGCTTCTCGTTCTCCGGGAACAGCTCCAGGATCGCCCGGTCGGTCCTGGCGATGTCGGCCGGGTCGCCGGACAGCGCGGCCCAGCGGAACGGGCCCTTGCCCTCGCAGAACAGCGGCCGGATGTAGGCGGGCACGAAGCCGGGGAAGTCGAACGCCCGCTCGCACCCGCCGAGCTTGGCCTCGCCGCGGATCGAGTTGCCGTAGTCGAACACCTCCGCGCCGCGGTCCAGGAACCCGACCATCGCCTCGACGTGGTCGGCCATCGACTCGCGGGCCCGGTCGGTGAACTCGTCGGGCTTCCCGGCGGCGTAGTCCGGCCAGTCCTCGACCGCGACGCCCTTCGGGCAGTACGCCAGCGGGTCGTGCGCGGAGGTCTGGTCGGTGACGATGTCGACCGGCACGTCCCGGCGCAGCAGCTCGGGCAGCACCTCGGCGGCGTTGCCGATCAGGCCGACCGACAGCGCGCGGCCCTCGGACTTCGCGGCGAGGACGCGGGCGATCGCGTCGTCGATGTCGTCGGCGATCTCGTCCAGGTAGCGGGTCTCCACCCGGCGGCGCGCCCGCTGCGGGTCGATCTCGACGCACAGCGCCACGCCCTCGTTCATGGTGACCGCAAGCGGTTGCGCGCCGCCCATGCCGCCGAGCCCGGCGGTGACCGTCAACGTGCCGCGCAGCGTGCCGTTGAACCGCTTGTCGGCCACGGCGGCGAACGTCTCGTAGGTGCCCTGGAGGATGCCCTGGGTGCCGATGTAGATCCACGACCCGGCGGTCATCTGGCCGTACATGGTCAGGCCCTCGGCCTCCAGGCGGCGGAACTCGGGCCAGGTGGCCCAGTCCGGCACGAGGTTGGAGTTCGCGATGAGCACGCGCGGCGCCCACTCGTGCGTGCGCAGGACGCCCACCGGGCGGCCGGACTGCACGAGCAGCGTCTCGTCGTCCGCCAGCTCGGTCAGCTCGCGGCTGATGGCGTGGAAGCTCGGCCAGTCGCGGGCCGCCTTGCCCGTGCCGCCGTAGACGACCAGGTCGTCGGGGCGCTCGGCCACGTCGGGGTCGAGGTTGTTGTGGAACATCCGCAGCGCGGCCTCGGTCGGCCAGCTGCGCGCGGTGAGGTCGGTCCCTCGGGCGGCGCGCACCATCAGAGTGCTCCCTTCCGGATGAGGTCTTCGGCGGCGGCGATCTCGGGCGCGAGGTGGCGGTCGGGGCCGGGGCCCGGGACGTGCTCGCGCAGCTTCGCCACGGCCGCCGCGGTCGCGGGCGCGGGGTTGAGCGGTTTGCGCAGGTCCAGCGCACGGGCCGCGGTCAGGAACTCGATCGCGAGGACGCGCCGCAGCCCGTCCACGGCCTGCCGCAGCTTGCGCGCGGCCGACCAGCCCATCGAGACGTGGTCCTCCTGCATGGCGCTGCTCGGGATCGAGTCGACCGACGCGGGCACGGCCAGGCGCTTCAGCTCGCTGACGATCGCGGCCTGCGTGTACTGGGCGATCATGTGGCCCGAGTCGACGCCCGGGTCGTGCGCCAGGAACGGCGGCAGGCCGTGCGACCGGCTCACGTCGAGCATCCGGTCGGTGCGCCGCTCGGCGATGCTCGCCACGTCGGCGGTCGGGATGGCGAGGAAGTCCAGCACGTAGGCGATCGGCGCGCCGTGGAAGTTGCCGTTCGACTCGACCCGGCCGTCGGCCAGCACCACCGGGTTGTCGATCGACGACGCCAGCTCGCGGTCGGCGACCGTCGCGGCGTAGGCGACGGTGTCCCGGGCCGCGCCGTGCACCTGCGGCGAGCAGCGCAGCGAGTAGGCGTCCTGGACGCGGGTGCAGTCGGGGCCGCGGTGGCTGTCCATGATCTCGGAGCCGCGCAGGATCTCCGCCATGCGCCGCGCGGACCGGCCCTGGCCGGGGTGCGGGCGCAGCGCGTGCAGGTCCGCGGCGAACACGCGGTCCGTGCCGAGGAGGGCTTCCACGCTCATCGCGGCGGTCAGGTCGGCGACGTCGAGCAGGTAGTCCAGGTCCCGGATGGCGAGGACCAGCATCCCGAGCATGCCGTCCGTGCCGTTGATCAGCGCCAGGCCCTCCTTCTCGGCCAGGCGGACCGGCTCGATGCCCGCCGCCGCGAGCGCGACGGACGCCGGGACGAGCGCGCCGTCGGCGTCGCGGACGTCGCCCTCGCCGGTCAGCGCCAGCGCGGCGGCGGACAGCGGCGCGAGGTCGCCCGAGCAGCCCAGCGAGCCGAACTCGTGCACGACCGGGGTGATGCCCGCGTTGAGCATCGCGGCCATCGCCTCCGCGGTCTCCAACCGGACGCCGGTGTGCCCACTGGCCAGGGTCTTGAGGCGGAGCAGGACGAGCGCGCGGACGACCTCCCGCTCGACCTCGGGACCCGCGCCCGCCGCGTGCGAGCGGACCAGGGACTGCTGGAGGGCGGCCCGGCGGTCCGGCGGGATGTGCCGGACCGCCAGCGCGCCGAAGCCGGTGGACACGCCGTAGGTCGGCCGTTCGGCCGTGGCCAGGCGTTCGATGTGCGCGCGGGCGGCGGTGACCGCCTCGCGGGCCGCCTCCGTGATCTCCACGCGCGCGTCGCCCCTGGCCACGGCGTGGACGTCGGCGCGGGTCAGGGGTTTCGGACCCAGCTGCACGGGTTGCTGCATGTGCCCATCTCAACCCGGCGGCCCCATCCGCACGACCCGATATCCGCCGATCGTGTCTGGGATACGAGACGGTTCGGCCCCGCCCGAAAACTCGTCCCGGGCCGCCCGGCCCCGGCGGTAGCGTCACGGGATTCGGCAGGGGGGTGACCATGGGTGTTCGGGTCCGGGATCTGACCAGGACGTATCGCAAGGGCAAGGGGTGGCGGCCCAGGGGCGAGGAGGTGACCGCGCTCGCCGGGCTCACGCTGGACGTGCCGGAGCACGAGGTGCACGGCCTGCTCGGCCCGAACGGCGCGGGCAAGACCACGCTGTGCAAGATCCTCTCCACCATCCTGTTGCCCACGTCCGGCACCGCCGAGGTGCTCGGCCACGACGTCGTGACCGGCGCGGCGGAGATCAGGCGGCACGTCGGCATCGTGTTCGGCGGCGAGCGCGGCCTGTACGGCAAGCTGACGGCGCGGCAGACGCTGCGCTACTGGGCCGCGCTGTACGAGCTCCCGGACGCGCGGGCGAAGGCGCGCACCGACGCGCTGCTGGCCCGCCTGGGCCTCGCCGACAAGGCCGACGACCTGGTGGAGACGTTCTCGCGCGGCATGAAGCAGCGCGTGCACCTGGCCCGCGGCCTGATCGGCGACCCGCGGCTGATCCTGTTCGACGAGCCGACCACCGGCATGGACCCGGTGGCCGCGCGCGACTTCCGCGCGCTGATCGGCGAGCTGCGCGACGAGGGCCGCACGATCCTCATCACGACCCACGACATGGACGAGGCCGAGGAGGTCTGCGACCGCGTCACGCTGATCGACAAGGGCCGCGTGCTGGCCACCGAGTCGCCGCGCGGCCTGGCCGAGATGTCGGGCCTGCACCGCTGGGTCGAGGCCGAGACCTCGGTGGACGTCGGCGGCCTGCCCGGCGTGGTCGGCACGGAGACCCGCAACGGCGTGCTGCGAGTCAAGGCCGCCGACGACCGTGCGGCCCGCGCGGTGATCGACTTCCTGCTGGACCGCGGCGTGCGCTCGGTGCACGCCGTGCCGCCCCGGTTGGAGGACGTGTACCTGGATCTCATCGGCCGCCGCGGCATGGAGGTCTGACCGTGCGCCTGTTCCTGTCCGGGGTCCGCACGCAGTTCTGGCTGATCCGGAGGCAGCCCGACGAGCTGCTGACGCTGTGCACGATCCCGTTCACCGTGGTGATGATGCTGTCGATCGTGATGCACGCGGCGCGGCCCGACCTGGTCGCCCACGCGTTCCTCGCGCCGACCCTGATCGGGTTGTGGGGCTTCGCCACGGGCCTCGCGACGACCGTGCTCGTCGGCGAGCGCTGGACCGCGGCGCTCCAGCTCGGCATGGCCGCGCCCGGCTCGCTGCACCCCGTCTACCTGGGCCGGATCTCGGCGGTGATGGTGCTGGGCGTCGTCCCGCTCGGCGAGACGTGGTTGCTGGGCAAGCTCCTGTTCGGCGTGACGCCCGTGGTGCACCACCCGTGGGTGTTCTGGACGACCATGGCGGCGTCGGTGTTCGCGATGATCGGCACGAGCCTGCTGCTGGCGGCGTCCATGCTCCTGGCCCGGAACAGCAACAACTACCTGAACTTCATCGGCTTCCCGATCTACGTGCTGTCCGGCGTGATGGTGCCGGTGCAGTACCTGCCGGAGTTCCTCCGGCCGCTGTCGCACGCGATCTTCCTGTCGTGGTCGGCCGACCTGATGCGCGACGCGATGGCCGCCGCGCCGGTCACGGCCTTCGGCTGGCGGCTGCTGGCCGTCGTCGGGCTCGGGGTCGCCGCCCTGGTCGGCGGGCGGGTGCTGCTGGCGCTGACCCTGCGCCGGGCGCGCGAGCAGGGGGCGGTGACGTATGCGTGACCAGCTGCGGGTGCTCAAGCAGGGCCTGATCGCCTCGTGGACCATGTACACCGCGTTCCAGACGTGGAAGACGTGGACGTTCACGTGGCTGTCCCGGCTGCTGATCCAGGTGTGCTTCTACGCCCTGATCGGCCGGATGCTCGGGTCGCAGGAGCAGGTCGACTACCTGCTCATCGGCAACGTCGTGGCGATCATGGCCATCGACGCGACCGTGGTCATCCTGCTGACCGTCGGCGAGCGGCAGGCCGGCACGCTGGCGCTGCTGGTCGCCGCGCCGTCCACGCACCTCACCGTGTACCTCGGGCGGGGCCTGGTGAACCTCGGCTCGGGCGTCGCGGCGTCCACCACCGCGTTCCTGGTGCTGCCGCCGCTGTTCGGGGTGCGCCTGCCGTGGCCGGAGGCGGCCGCCGTGCCGCTGATGATCCTGGTGGTCGGCCTGTCCTGCTACGGCTACGGGACGTGCGTGGCGTCGTTCGTGCTCGGGTTCCCGTCCGCGCGGTGGCTGGCGCTGAACCTGAGCTACCTGGTGCTGATGACGTTCTGCGGGGTCAACGTGCCGACGTCGTTCTGGCCGGACTGGGTGCGCGCCGTCACGTCCGTGCTGCCGATGACGCACGGGCTGGCCGCGATCCGGGCGTTCGTCGGGGGCGGACCGGCGTCGACGGTGCTCGGGCAGCTCGCGCTGGAGGCGTGCGTGGGCGCGGTGTGGTTCGCCGTGGCGGCGGTGAGCTTCGAGCGCATGGTCCGCCGCGGGCGGCGTGACGGCACGATCGAGTTCGGCGGCTGAGCGGTGGGCGCTCGCCGAGCGCCCACCGCCCTCGCCTCCCCTACGGCGTGCCGATCCAGGCCACGTCCGGGTCGGTGTCCACGGTGAGGGCCGTCGCCACCCCGGCCAGCACCTCGACGGGGGCGTGCCGGGGCTCCAGGTGGGACGGCACCGGCTTGTTGTGCTCGCCCGGCTTCACCCGCACCTGGAGGTTCGGCGCGACCTGGACGGCGAGCAGGCCGTACCGGTCGGCGGCGTAGTGCGCGGCCTTGCCGTCCACGGTGGTGGGGGTGGAGCCGGCCGGGGCCTCGGCCGTGCGCAGCAGCTCCACGTCGTACGGGACGTGGTCGAGGGTGACCCGGCCGGCGATCCTCCACTCGGCCGGGTTCGGTCCGCCCACCTCGACGTACGGGTACTCGTCCAGCGAGAACGGGACGCGCATCGACGTGGTGTCCGGCGTGACGGACTCGGCGATCCGCCGCACCTCGGCCCGGACGTCCAGGCCGGTGACGTGCTCCAGGCTGACGCTGAGCACGTGGCCCGGGGCGGCGTTCCAGTACAGGCTGTCGCCGAACCAGGCGGCCGGCGCGCCGCCCACCGTCGTGCGGTCGGCGACCGGCGCGTTCTCGACCTTGGGGCCCACGTCGCCCGCGATGCCGGTGAAGATGCCGAAGCGGACCTGCGGCGAGCCGAGGGTCGTGGCGCCGGGCGCGTAGACGCGGGACGTGCCCCACCCGGCGATGACGCGTTCGCGCTCGGTGTAGCCGTCGAGCATCACGCCGGGCCGGTACCCGAAGGTCCGGGTGGGCACGTCGGCGGTCGCGGCGGGGGTGGGCGCGGACGTGGTGGCGAGCTGCCGGGCGGGCGGGGCCTGGTCGGAGGTGGGCCCGTTCACGGTGGTCACCACCAGCGCGGCGGCGGCGGCCGTCGTGCCGGCGGCGGCGAGCACCAGCAGCAGCGGCTTGCGCGCCGGGCGCGGCCGGCGCAGCGCGGCGAGCACCGTCCCGGGCGACGGCGTGCGCTCGGCCCGGTGGTGCAGGGCGTCGGTGATCAGGGTTTCGGTGGTGTCGTTCACAGCGACTGCCTCACGCGTTCGTCGGCGCGCAGCACTGCCAGCGCGCGGGAGATGTGACTGCGGACCGTGACCTGGGCGCAGCCCAGGATCGCGGCGATCTCGGCGTCGTCGTAGCCCTCGTAGTAGCGCAGGACGACGGCCGCCTTCTGCTTGCGCGGGAGCCGGTCGATGCGCTGGAGCATCGCCTCCCGCTCGTCGTAGTGGCCGGCGGGGTCGGGCTGGGGCGGGTCCACGCCGGTCAGGGGCAGGTGCGCCTTCAGGCGGCGGCGCCAACCGAGGTACTCGTTGGTCACCATCCGCTTGAGGTACGCGACCGGCGCGTCGACCGAGCCGATGCGCGCCCACCTCTGCTGTGCCCGGATCAGGACCTCCTGGACCACGTCTTGGGCCAGGTGCGGATCCCCGGTCAGCACGGTGGCGTAGCGCAGCAGCGGGGTTGCCTGTGCCGCGGCGAACTCCTCGAAGCCGGTGCTCATACCCCTCCAATGCGGCCCGCCGCGATTCTGTTGAGAATGGGTCCCGTGGGTGGCAGCAGCGACGTGCCGGCGTTGCGCCGGGGGCTCGCCGTGCTGCGCCTGCTGGCGAGCAGACCCGGCCCGCTGTCGGCCGCGGCGGTCGCGCGGGAGCTGGCGCTGCCCCGGTCCACGACCTACCACCTGCTCGCCGAGCTGACCGCGGCCGGGTTCGCCACGCACTTCCCCGAGGAGCGGCGCTACGGGCTCGGCGTGGCGGCGTTCGAGCTGGGGTCGGCCTACCTGCGCCACGACCCGTTGGAGCGGCTGGCGCGGCCGGTGCTGCGGCGGCTGGTGGACGCGGTCGGGCGGACCGCGCACCTGGGCGTGCTGCACGGGGCGGAGGCGCTGTACCTGGTGCGCGAGCAGCCCCGGCACCCGGCCACGATCGTGTCGGAGGTCGGCGTGCGGCTGCCCGCGCACCTGACCGCGTCGGGTCGGGCCATGCTCGCCCGGCTGCCCGCGGCGCAGGTCAGGGCGCTGTTCCCGGGTCCGTTCGTGGACCGGACCGGGCGGGGGCCGCGCAACCTGCCCGCGCTGCGCCGGCTGCTGGCCGTCGAACGGCGGCGCGGGTGGGCGGTGGAGGACGGGTACGTGACGGCCGGGTTCGCGTCGGTCGCGGCCCCCGTCTTCGACCGCGGCGAACGCCCGATCGCCGCGATCACGGTGACGTTCCGGCACGTGTGCGAGGCGGAGTGCGGCGAGACGTGGCCGGAGCTGGCGGCGGAGGCGCGGCGCGCGGCGGACGAGCTGACCACCCGCATCGGCGGCCGGTCCTGAGGGGCGGGCGCCACGTCGGTCATCCGGGTTGCGTCCGCCCGGTTTCCTCGAGGACATCGCGAACACCTCGGCTCATGGCCTGCACCATGACTGCCGCGCGAGGGGAACCCATGTCCTTCGCCAACCGCCCCGTCAACTCGGGATCGTCCAGGATGCGGAGCAGTTCGGTTGTACCGGCGTCATCGAGCAAAGCCGGTATGTGCGACCCCAGCAGCCGTGCTCCCGCTGCCGAGGGGTCGTAGTCGGCCTCTCGAGCACGTCGTAGTCCTCACCGTAGGGCCGGTCTCAGGAGGCGACCTCGGCCGCGATGTCGATGTCCCGGGTGCGACGGTCGGGAGATCCGCCGAGCAGGTCGAGGGAGATGAGCGAGCGGGCGGTCGCACCCACGACCAGGTAGTGGACCCGCGCTTCGTGCGCCGCTTCGTCGATTCGGGCCAACACCTTGGCGGCCCTGAGGACCTCATAGTCGGTCGAGGCCCGCAAGTCGATCGTCACTGCTTCTCATCCTGTCCGCGTGCTCGCGTTGGCGGGGGTCGCCGGATGCGAGCAGATCAGCGTAGATCAGCGTGGAAGGCACGATCCACGACTGCCGGTCCGCCGTCCAGAAGCGTCGTCGTACGTGCACGTTGCCTCCTCGTTCGGCGCGCGCCAGCCGGTGCCTGCCGATGAGCGAGCGCGGCGGTTCGGCGGCGTAGAGGGTGAGGGTCGCCGGGACGAGGTGCGGGTCGAGGACGCTCGCGCCGGCTTCTCCTCCCACCTGGACGTCCGCCCGCGTCAACTCCTCCTCCGCATCGCGCCACCACGAGAGGTCCGCGGCCTCGAAGTCGCCGAGGGTCAGCGCCGGCGAGAGCCTTGTCGAATAGGCCTCCGACCACCGGTTGAGCAACTCCCCCGCTCTCGCCAGCCTGCGTTCGCCCGCCACTTCGTACAGGTAGCCGGCCTTGGCGAGGTCGTCGACGACTGCTTGCGCGGTGCCGAGCGAGACGCCACTGGCGCGCGCGAGCCCGCGCAGCGGCTTCCCCGCCGTCGTGGGCCAGGTGAGCAGGACGAACCCGACCTTCAGGCCCGCGCGGCCGAACGCCTTGCTCCCGGGTGGTGGGGAACCACCGGTCCGCGCGCTCGTCTTGCGACGCCCTCGGACGTCGATGAGCACGTCATCCCACTCGATGTGGGCGTTGCCCGCCTCGTCGACGTAGTCGATGCCCCGCGCGCGCAGCAGGTCCGCGGCTTGCCCGGTGATCGAGCGGGCGACGACCAGGGTGGGCAGCGACGCGTGCGGGTGCAGCGCCGTCGCGAGTTCGGCCGGCACCGCCCGCTTGACCAGGACGGCGTACGTCCGAGCCGCGCCCGAGGGCCGGCTGAGGTGGACCACCAGGTCAACCCCTTCGTCGGCGGCCCGTTCGCCCCTGTCGACCCCGAGGCCGAGCGGACGCAGCCACTCGCGCAGCTCGACCAGGCGTGCGTTCAAAACCTTTTCATGTTCATTTTCGCTGAACATCGGCCAATACTGAACGCATCGCGGGCTCGTCGCAACCCGCCGCGCGCCGGCCGCCACCCACCACACGCCGCGGCCCGGCCACCCCGCCGGGGGACCGGGCCGTTGGCGAGCCGGGAACTACAGCGAGACGCCCTTCAGGAAGTCCGCCGCCACGTTGGCGATCGTCTCCTTGTCCACGTCCACCCGCTTGACCAGCTCGGCCAGCTTCTCCGTGGTCAGCGCCGCGGACACCTTGTCCAGCGCCTCCTTGCCCTTGGCGTCGACCGCGTCCGACCGCACCAGCGGCACCACGTTCTGGGCCGGGTACATCGTCTTCGGGTCCTCGAGCTGGACGAAGTCGTTCACCTCGAGGTCGGCCGACGTGGTGTAGAGGTTGATCACCTGCACGGTGCCGTTCTTCAGCGCGTCCACCGTGATCGGGCCGCCCGCGTCGGTCGTCTTGATCTCGGTGAACGTGACCCCGTACAGCTCCTTGATCTTGGCCTCCCAGCGCTGGGCCCACTCGCCCGCCGCGCCGAGCGCGTACTTGCCGGACCCGAGGTCGGCGATCGACTTCACGCCGGAGTCCGCCGTCGCCTTGGTGACCACCAGGACGTCCTTGTCCTCGGCGTCCGACTTCCGGAGCACCTCCAGGCCCTGCGGCGTCTTGGCCTTGAGCGCCGCGTAGACCTCCTCCGACTCGGTCGTGGTGTTGGTCTTGTCGAAGTAGTTGAGCAGGTTGCCCGTGTACTCCGGCACCACGCCGAGCGACTTGTCCTGCAACGCCTTCACGACCAGCTCCCGGGCCCCGATGCCGGGCTTCACCGACACCGTCGCCCCGGTCGCCTTCAACGCGCCGGCGTAGATCTCGGCCAGGATCTTGTTCTCGGTGAAGTCGGCCGAACCGACCACGACCTCACCCGACGCGGCGTCCTGGCCGGTCCCGCCCAGGTCCTCTTTGGACCCGCACGCGGAAACGAGCAGGGCGGCGACCGCGACGACCGCGGCCAACGAGCGCTTCATGCCGTACTTCCTCCAGATTCGACGGGCGCCGGCTCTCCCGGACGCCTCGGCTGTGTCCTGCGCGACCGCGCCTTCCCGCCGCGCGCGCCGCGTTCCCGGGCCGACAGCCGCACACCCGCGGGCACGACCAGCCGGCCGACGCCCGCGAGCACCACGTCGAGCACGACCGCCAGCAGCGCGATCAGCACCGCGCCGCCGACGAACTGCCCGTAGTCCAACACCCGCAGGCCGTCCAGCAGCGGACGTCCCAGCGTCTCGATGCCCACGTAGGCCGCCACCGAGGCGGTCGCGACCACCTGCAGCATGGCGTTGCGCAGGCCGCCGACGAGCAGCGGCAGCGCGTTGGGCACCTCCACCTGCCACATCCGCTGCGCGCCGGTCATGCCCATGCCCCGCGCCGCGTCCACCACGCCGCGGTCCACGTCCTGGACGCCCGCGTAGGTGCCGGCCAGGATCGGCGGCACGGCCAGCACGACCAGGGCGATCAGCACCCCGACCGCGCCGCCGCCCGTGATCAGGTACAGGAACGTGACCAGGCCGAGCGTGGGCAGCGCGCGCAACGCGTTGCTGCCGCCGACGAGCAGCACCCCGCCGCGACCGGTGTGCCCGACGTACAGGCCCAGCGGCACCGCGATCAGCGCCGCCCCGAGCACCGCGCCCAGGCAGTACAGCAGGTGCACGCCGACCCGCACCGGGATCGACTTGCCGCCGGACCAGTTGACCGGGTCCAGCAGCCACGCGAGAGCATCGGCGAAGATCACGGCGTGCCCGCCTTCACCCAGCGGGTCAACCGGTTGCGCAGCACCACGAGCAGCAGGTCCACCACGAGCGCCAGCGCCAGGGTGAGCACGATGCCGACGATGATCGGCGCCAGGTAGCGCTGCTGGAACCCGTCGGTGAACAACGTGCCCAGGCCGCCCGTGCCGATCAACGCGCCGACGCTCACCAGGCTGATGTTGCTCACCGACCCGACCCGCACCCCCGCCGCGAGCACCGGCACCGCCAGCGGCAGCTCCACCGTCAGGAACCGGCGCAGCGGCCGGAAGCCCATCGCGGTGGCGGCGGCGGTGATGTGCGCGGGCACCGCGTCCAGCGCCTCGGCGACCGGCCGGACCAGCAGCGCGGTCGTGTAGAGCGTCAGCGCGGTGATGATGTTGACCGGGTCGAGCACCTGCGTGCCGATGACGGCCGGGATGATCGCGAACAACGCCAGCGACGGGATCGTGTAGAGCACGTTCGACATCGCGATCAGCGTCGCGTTGACCGCCCGGAACCGGTGGCACAGCAGCCCGAGCACGATCGCCAGCACCACGGACACGACCAGCGGCACCAGCGACAGGTAGACGTGGTCGAGCAGCCGGTCCAGCAGCGCCGCCCGGGTGCCGGCGTCGCCGAGGTAGTGCGGGAGGTCACCCACGGCGGCTCTCGATCACGTCGAGGACCTGCCGCGCGGTGACCACGCCGGCCAGCCGGCCGCCGTCGTCCACCGCCACGCCCAGCCCGGACGGCGAGGACAGCGCGGCGTCCAGCGCGCCCCGGATCGGGGCGCCCACCTCGTACAGCGAACCGCCCGGCACGGCCGTCCCGTCCGGCGCGACCCAGCCCTTGGGCCGGCGCTCGTCGTCCAGCACGAGCCGCCAGTCCGGTGCGGACGTCGCGCCCGCGCCCTCCGCGACGGTCGGCACGTCCACCACCTCCACCCCGGACGGGTCCACAAAGGACAGGCTGCGGTAGCCGCGGTCCTTGCCCACGAAGGACGCCACGAAGTCGTCCGCGGGCCGGGTCAGCAGCTCGGCGGGCGGCGCGTACTGCGCCAGGTGGCCACCGGTTCGCATCACCGCCACCTTCTCACCGATCTTGATCGCCTCGTCGATGTCGTGCGTGACGAACACGATGGTCTTGTCCAGTTCGGCCTGCAACCGCAGCAGCTCGTCCTGCAACCCCTCGCGCACCACCGGGTCCACCGCGCTGAACGGCTCGTCCATCAGCAGCACCGGCGGGTCCGCGGCCAGCGCCCGCGCCACGCCGACGCGCTGCTGCTGACCGCCGGAGAGCTGCGCCGGGTACCGGCGGCCCAGTTCGGCGGGCAGGCCGACCAGCTCCAGCAGCTCCGCCGCGCGCTGCCTGGCCCTGCGGCGCGTCCAGCCGGTGAGCAGCGGCACGGTGGCGACGTTGTCCAGCACGCTGCGGTGCGGGAACAGGCCGGCCTGCTGGATGACGTAGCCGATGCCGCGCCGCAGCGTGGGCGGGTCCACCCCGAGCACGTCCCGACCGTCCACCAGGACGGTCCCCGACGTGGGGTCGATCATGCGGTTCACCATGCGCAGCGACGTGGTCTTGCCGCACCCGGACGGTCCGACGAAGACCGTGATCGTGCCCGCCTCGACCACGAGGTCCAGGCCGTGCACCGCGGTGGTCCCGTCGTCGAACCGCTTGGTCACGTCGCGGAACTCGATCACCCGTGGTCCTCCTGCCGTTGGGCATCAAGCGTCGATCGACCCTAGCCCGTCGGTCCGACCGCGGCACGGCGTTTCAGCATCCGGTCAGTACGCTGCACCGCTTGTGGCAACCGAAACGGTGCGAGCACTCCTCGCCGACCGCGGCGCGCACGCCCGCAAGCTGCGCCGCGTGCTCGACCTGCTGGCCCGCGACTGGCACACGCTGGCCGAGTTGGTTCGGCTTCCCGCGGTGCCGCGGCGCACCGTGCAGGAGCTGCTGACGGCGGTCGGCGACGACCTGGAGACCGACCGCGACCGGTACCGGCTCGCGCCCGCCAAGGCCGCCGACTACGCGCCGTTCGGCGCGGGCGACGACCTGGTCGACCCGGTGGACGCGCTGGTCCCGCGGCACACCGCGCGGTTGCGCACGATCCTCGCCGACATCGCCGACGTGCCGCCGCCGCTGGCCGCGCTGGACCACGTGCAGGCCACGGCGGAGACGGCGTTGAAGCGCGCGTTGTGGTTGGACACCACCTACGACCTGGCCGGCCGCAGGCTGCTGTGCCTGGGCGACCACGACCTGACCTCGCTCGCGGTGTGCGCGGTGAACCCCGAGGTCGAGGTCGTGGTGGTCGACGTGGACGACCGGCTGCTGGAGCACATCGCGACGCGGGCGGCGGACCGGGGGTGGCCGGTCCGCACCGTCCACGCGGACTTCCGGTTCGGCCTGCCGCCCGCCGTGCTGGAGTCGGCGGACCTGGTGTTCAGCGACCCCCCGTACACGCCGGAGGGCATGGCGTTGTTCGCGGCTCGCGCGATCGAGTGCCTGGCCGACACCGCGCGGGGTCGCGTGCTGCTCGCCTACGGGTTCAGCGACCGGACGCCCGCGCTGGGGTTGAAGGTGCAGCAGGAGTTGCAGCGGCTCGGGCTCGTGTTCGAGGCGATCCTGCCCGCGTTCCACCGGTTCGACGGCGCGCAGGCCATCGGCAGCGCGGCCGACCTGTACGTGTGCCGGCCCACGTCCCGCCGCTCGGCCACGCCCGCCGGCGCCGCCCGGACGGCCATCTACACGCACGGACCGCAGTCCGTGGAGGCGTCCGGTCCGGGTTCGACGGCGTTGGCGGCCCTGGTCGACCTCGCGCCGCGACCGGAGTCCTCGCCGCCGCCGAAGCCCCGCGGGCCGGGGTGGGCCGACCCGGTCGGCAAGGGCGCGGCGTCGCTGGCGGTGGACCTGTCCGGCGACCCCGGGCCGTGGCTGCTGCGGACGCTGCTGGCCTGCTCGCCCGGCCGGATGGCGGCGCTCGTGCCCAACAACCACCCGGACGTGGCGTCGGCGGCGGGCCAGCAAGGGCTGAGGTCGTTGGTGGACACCAGGTTCGCGCTGCGGTTCCTGCGGTCCACACCGGACGGCAAGCACTGCGTGGTGGTGGCCGACCAGGTGTTGGCGGGCACGCTGGACGCCGGCGGGCTGGCCGTGCGGGAGGTGCTGATGCGGGCGCACGGCAAGCTGGGCAACGTGTGGCGTGAGGCGTTGGTCACGGCGACGCGCGGCGCGTTGACCAAGCGGGAGGCGCGGGAGCGGATCGGCGAGCACGAGGACCTGGAGCTGAGGCTGATCGACCTGCCCCGGCACCGGATCGCCGCGCTGCTGCCGCTGATCCGGGCGTCGGCGTCGGCGTAGCGCCGGGTCGCCCCGCGAATTCCGCGAAGCACGCCTCGCGGCCGGCCGCCGACCGGTAGCTTTCGGCTGACCCAGGAGGCGCGCATGACTCAACCCCGACCCGGTTGGCAGCCGGGTCCGCAGCAGTACCCCGGCCCGCCGCCGCACCCGGGTCAGCCTCCCCACGGCGGCCGGTTCCCCGGTCAGCCGCCCCACCCGGGTCAGCTCCCCTACGCAGGCCAACCCCAGCACCCCGGCGAGGTCCCGTACCCCGGCCAGCCTCCGTACCCCGGCCAACCCCATCCGGGTCGGCCGCACCCCGGTGCGCCGTACCAGGCCGGTCCGCCGAAGCCGCCGGGCAAGGCGATGCCCGTGGTCGCCGGGCTGCTCTACCTGCCCGGCATCCTGCTCGCCCTGGTCGGCTCGATCGGCCTGGCGAGCCGCTCCGGGTTCGCGACGGGCCTGTGGGGCGCGATCGTCATGCCGCCGTTCCCCGGCAGTTACCGCAGCGTCGCGGTCGCGGCGGCGGTGTCGTTCGCGCTGCCGGGCCTGGCGCTGCTCCTCGCGGTGCTGCTGGTGTGCCGGGTGCCCGGCGTGCGCTGGGGCCTGGCCGCGATCTCGCTGGTGGCCGCGGTCCACTTCGGGCTGGTGCTCGGCAACCTGGCGACGGGGGTGCTGCCGCCGACGTTCGGGATCGTCCCGGCGATCGCACTCGTGCTGTGGCTGGTGCCGGGTCTGGTCGCCGTGCTGCCCCCGGTCGGCCGGGCGGTGCGCGGCGCGAAGCCCGGCCCACCCCCTCGAGCACCCGGCCCGCACCCGACGCCTCCGCACCCGACCTCCGGTCCGTACCCGACGCCCGGCCAGGGCCAGTGGGGCTGACCGGGCGGTTCACCCACCGCAGCGGGTGATGGTCTGCACCACGTCGCGCGCCCGGCCGAACAACGCCTTCAGCACCCGCAGGATGCGCACCACGACCGGCGCCAGCTCGGCCAACCGCCGCGTGACCCGGTCCAGCACGACCGCGCCGCGCCCCACCGCCCACGCCGCGAAGTCCGACCGCGAGCCGCCGCCCGTGAGGTCCGACGCGGCGAGCGCCACGGCCGCGTTGGCCAGGACCTCCTCGACGAACAGCGCGACCACTTCCAGCAGCACGGCGCGGATCGCGGCGGTGATCGCGGCCACCTCGGCGAGGTGCGCCGCCACCGCGCGGCACACCCGGCCCGTCGCCGCGATCTCCGCGGTGAGCCGCCCGCCCGGCCGCCGCCGCGCGATGCCGTCGAGCGTGGTGGCGACCTGCCGCCAGGTGGCGACGGCCTCCGCGAACCGGTCGCCCTGACCCGCGAGCCAGGCCACCGGCTCGCGCAAGGGCGCGACGTGCTCGACCAGCCACCCGAGCCCGGCCACCTCCAGCGGCCGCAACGGGTCGGCGTCCGGCCTCGGCACCACGCGCACCGACTCCAGCACCGGAGAACCTGTCACCAACGCGCCGTCCCCGGCTCGTCGTCCGGCTCCCGCAGGCTGCGCGGCAAGGGCAACCCGGCCACGTCCGCCGCCGCGTCCGCCACACCGGGCACGCCAGCCGCGTCCGCCACAGCGGGCACGCCCGCTGCCGCATCCGCCACATCCGGCACATCCGCTGCCACGCCCGCTGCCGAAACGTCCGCTGCCGCGCCCGACACGTCCGCCGCCGGCCCGCCCGCCGCGTCGGCCACATCCGCTGCCACACCGGCCGCGCCGGACGGGACGGGGCCGGTCAGGAAGTCCATCGCGGCCGTGCCGCCGAACCGCGGTCCGACGGCCTCCGCCGCCTGCCGCGCGGCCCGCGCCTGCGCCCGCCGCACCGTGTCCAGCACCACCTCGCCCAGCCGCGCCGGCGCGAACCGCGCCGCGTCCGACGAGAACTCGATGTGCCGCAACGACCCGTTCGGCGCGACGGTCGCGGTCACCGCGCCGTCCGGCGACCGCTGCGTGGCCTGCGCGTCGCGGAGCCGGTCCCGCAGCTCGCGCGAGCGCTCGGACAGCTCCCGTGCCCTGGCTTCGAGGTCGGCGATCATCCGTTCCGGGTTCACCGGGCAGTCCCCCAGGTTGTGACGTCCATCGGGACGGCAGTATCGCCGATCACCCGGCGCGGGGGATGTGCAACGGACCAAGTGCCAGCACCGCGCGGAACTCCTTGGGCGGCACGGGGCGCGAGAACAGCCAGCCCTGGTAGGTGTCCACGCCGATGCCGCGCAGCACCTGGAACTGCGTCGCCGTCTCCACGCCCTCGGCCACGCACCGGCGGTCCATCGCGCGGGCCATGTCGACCACCGCCTTGGCGACGGCGAAGTCGGACGGGTCCTTGCCCAGCCCGGACACGAACCGGCGGTCCACCTTGATGATCTGCGCGGGCAGGTCCTTCAGCCGGGCCAGCGACGAGTAGCCGGTGCCGAAGTCGTCCACGGCGAACCGGATGCCGCGGTCCACCAGCTCGTCCATGGTCTGCCGCACCCGCGACGGCAGGTCGACCAGCGCCGTCTCCACCAGCTCCAGCACCACGCGGTCCCACGGGATGCCCGCCTCCGCGATCGCGTTGGCCACGATGTCGGCGAACTCCGGGTCGCCGGGCACCAGGCCGGCCAGGTTCACCGCCACCGACACCGGCCTGCCGCCCGGCTCGGGCCAGCTCGCGGCCTCCTTCAACGCGGTCCGCAGCACCCACCGGTCCAGCTCGCGCATCAGGTCGCCCTGCTCGGCCACGGGCAGGAAGATGTCCGGCGGCAGCAGCCCGCGGTCCGGGTGCGGCCACCGCACCAGCGCCTCCGCGGTCTGCACCACGCCGTCCACCCCGACCACCGGCTGGAAGTGCAGCGCCAACCCGTCGTGCTGCAACGCCTCCCGGAGCTGGCCCTCCAGGTGCACCTGGCGGTCGGCCGACGCGATCAGCGCCGCGCTGGCGAGCGACACCCGGCCCGCGCCCGAGCGCTTGGCCTCGAACATCGCCGCGTCGGCGAAGCGCAGCAGGTCGTTGCCGGTCGCGCGGGACCCGTTCGGCACGGCCGCGCCGATCGACGCGGACACCCGGACGAGCTGCCCGTGCACCGGCACCGCCGTGCGCAGCAGCCCGGCGACCTTCGTGGCCAGCGCGTCCACGCCGCCGACCCGGTCCAGGTTCTCGCAGATGATCACGTACTCGTCGCCGGACAGGCGGGCCGCCGTGCAGCCCTCGGGCAGGCCGCCCTCCAGCCGCCGCGCCAGCGCCACCAGCAGCTCGTCGCCCGCGTCGTGGCCGAGCGAGTCGTTGACCCGCTTGAAGTTGTCGATGTCGCAGAACAGCACCGCGACCTTGGACCGGTTCGGCGAGTCCAGCAACCGGCCCAGCATCTCCTTGACCAGCGCCCGGTTCGGCAGGCCGGTCAGCTCGTCGTGCGTGGCCTGGTGGCGCAGCGCCTCGGCCGTGCGGCGGCGCTCGGTGATGTCCTGGAACACGATCAGCCAGAACCGGCGGCCGTCGTCCTGCACGGACAACGCGATGTGCAGCTCGCAGTACACCTGCACGCCGTCGCGGCGGACCAGGATGCGCTGCGGGATCTTGTGGGTGCGCTCGGCGTCCGGCGCGGACATCTCGTCGATGGACGGCAGCCGGCTGTCGTCGTCGGGGTGCGTGAGCCGGCTCGCGGTCATGCCGCGCAACTGCTCCAGGTCCATGCCCAGCAGGTCGCACAGCGCGTCGTTGGCGTCCACCAGCCGCTCGCCCTCGTCGAACAGGCCGATGCCGACCGGCGTCAGCGACACCAGGTCGGCGAAGCGCTGGCTGGACCGCTTCATCCTGGTCTCGGTGGCGCGCTGCTCGGTGATGTCCTGCGCGGTGCCCACCGCGAGCGGCAGGCCGTTCGGGCCCTTGACCACCACGCCGTAGCAGCGGAACACGCGCTGCTTGCCGTCGCGGCGCACGATCCGGTGCTCCAGCTGGATCGGCACCTCCTCGGTGGCGAGCTGCTGCCACAGGTCGTCCACCCAGCCGCGGTCGTCGGGGTGCACCAGGTCGAGGTAGGTCTGGTAGCGGGTGTGCTCGTCGCGCGGCACGCCGAACAGGTCGGCCAGCATGTCCGACCACAGCACCTCGCCGGTCTGCAGGTTCCACTCCCAGACGCCGAGCTGCGCGGCCTTCTGCGCGTCGGCGAGCCGGCGGCGGTCGTCGCTGGCCTGGCGCTCCAGCGCGCGGGCCTCGGTGACGTCCTGGATGGTGCCGTGCAGCCGGCTGATCCGCCCGCCCTCCAGCTCGGCCCGCGCCCGGCACACGTAGACGCGGTCGCCGACCTCGCTGCGCACCTCGGCCTCCAGCGTCCGGCCCTCGGCCGCCGGGCCGCCGTCCTCCGGGCTCAGCAGCTTGCGGCGCAGGTCGCGCAGCACGCCGCGGTCCTCCGGGTGCACGCCGCACAGCAGGTCGTCGTCCGGGACGATGCCCAGCTCGGCGTACATCTCCAGGAGCACCTCGCTGCGGTGCGCCGCGCCGGTCGCGACCTCGTAGCTCCAACTGCCCATGCGGGCGATGCGCTGCGCCTCCAGCAGCCGCGCGCGTTCGGTCTCCAGGGCGCGGTCGGACCGCCACTGGTCGGTGATGTCGCGGATGTAGCCGGTGATGAACTGGGTGCGGCCGTCCGACCGCAGCTTCGCCTCGGCCACGCCGCGGATCCAGCGCAGCTCGCCGCCCGGCAGCACGATCCGGTAGACGATGTCGATGGGGTTGCCGTCCAGCGCGCGGTTGGCCCAGTAGCTCGCGACCATCTCGTAGTCGTCGGGGTGCACCACGTCCAGCACGGCCTGCGCGCCGGGCACCACCTCGCCGGGCTTCATGCCCAGCATCTCGTAGTGCGACTCGGACCAGACCGTGACGCCGGTGTCCGGGTCGTACTCCCACGAGCCGATCCGGGCCACCCGCTGCACGGCGCGCAGTCTTCGCTGCTCGTCGCGCAGGTCCTCGGCGGCCCGCGCGAGGTCGGAGACGTCGACCAGCAGCACCGCCTGCAGGCCGGTGCCGGGCACCGGGGTGCGCACCGCGCGGACCGGCACGAGCGCGCCGTCGGCCTGGTGCAGGCGCAGGTCGTCGGGGCCGCCGAGCAGCAGTTCGCCCAGGGGTCGGCCGACCAGGTCGTCCGCCGAGCGGGCCTTGGTCAGCGCCACGGCGGCGGCGCTGGCGCGCATGACCACGCCCTTGGGGTCGCACAGCAGCGTGGGCGCGTCGGGCAGCTCGATGCCGTCCAGCGCCACTTCGCCGTTCTGCGGACGCGCCGGATCGAGCACCACCGGAGCGCGTCCCACCCGCTTGGGCACGGTCCCACCTTCCCGTGTCTACGGCAGGGATGACCGGCCCGGCCGCACCCAAAGACGGCGTCCCTCTCCACGGGCAATATTCACCCGAGGAGAGGGACGGTAGCGCTTCGGAGCGTCATCGCCCACCCCTCAACGGGCTAACGAAACAACACGTTAGCGGTTTCGTTGCCTGCCGACGGGTACGGACGGATGAGGCCGGAGCTCTCCCAACTCCGACGCCAGTCAGGCTACTCCGTCCTGCCGGGCTGCCAAGGCCACGGCGGCGGCGACTTCCGGTCCGACCCGCGGGTCGAGGGCGCTCGGCACGATCCGGTCCACCGCCAGGTCGTCCGCGGCCACCGCGGCGATGGCCTCCGCGGCGGCGAGCTTCATGCCCTCGGTGATCTTCTTCGCGCCGGCGTCCAGCGCGCCGCGGAAGATGCCGGGGAACGCGAGCACGTTGTTGATCTGGTTCGGGAAGTCGCTGCGCCCGGTGGCGACCACGGCCGCGTGCCGGCCGGCCACGTCCGGGTGAACCTCCGGGTCGGGGTTCGACAGGGCGAACACGATCGAGTCGGGGGCCATGCTCGCGATCAGCTCCTCCGGGACCTGGGAGGAGGAGACGCCGACGAACACGTCCGCGCCCCGCAGCGCCTCCGCGATGCCGCCGCGCAGGCCGCTCGCGTTGGTGACCTCGGCCAGCTCGGCCTTGACCGGGTTGAGCCCGTCCCGGCCGGCGTGCACGATGCCGCGCGAGTCGACCACCGTGACCTCGCCGACGCCGGCGGCCAGCAGGATCTTCGCGCAGGCCACGCCCGCCGCGCCCGCGCCGGAGATGACCACGCGCTGGTCCGCCGCGACCTTGCCCAGCACGGCGTTCGCGCCGCGCAGCGCGGCCAGCACCACGACCGCCGTGCCGTGCTGGTCGTCGTGCATGACCGGCACGTCCAGGGCCTCGATGAGCCGGGCCTCCAGCTCGAAGCAGCGCGGCGCGGCGACGTCCTCCAGGTTGACCGCGCCGAACGACGGGCGCAGCCGGACCAGCGTCTCCACGATCTCGTCCACGTCCGTGGTGTCGAGCACGAGCGGGATCGAGTCGAGGCCACCGAAGGTCTTGAACAGCGCCGCCTTGCCCTCCATGACCGGGAGGGACGCGCTCGCGCCGATGTCGCCCAGGCCGAGCACGGCCGTGCCGTCGCTCACCACGGCGACCAGGCGGTGCGCCCAGGTGTACCGGGCGGCCAGGCTCGGGTCCTGCGCGATGGCGCGGCTGACCCGGGCCACGCCCGGGGTGTAGGCGATGGAGAGGGCGCGCGGGTCGGCGAGCGACGCCGTCGCGCCCACGGCCAGCTTCCCGCCTTCGTGCGCGAGGAAGATTTCCTCGTCGCTCAATTCGGTGGTCGTGGGCGGCTGGTCGTTGACTGCGGTCACGGGAGTACCTCCTGCGGTGCGCGATACCTGCGGCGCACCGGGACCGGCGTTGTCACGCGGTCGACGGGGCCTGTCTGAGCGCCGTCCGCGCGGTGTGGCGGACGGCTCCTGGGGGCGGTGTGCGGGCAAGCATGGCAGTGTCGCCGGCCGCTGTCTGCGGCGGGGATCACAGTTTTTCCGCAGGTCAGAGGCAGTGCCACAGAACGTACGTCCGGTTTTCTGAACCGACCGGTCAGTTTCCGCAGGCAGGATCGGTCAAGAGCCGGCACGCCCTAGGGTGTGCGGCATGCGGGTACGCGAGTTGAAAATTTCCGGCGCATTCGAGTTCACCCCTTCGGTGTTCCCCGATGACCGCGGTTTGTTCGTCGCGCCATATCAGGAAGCGGTGTTCACCGAAGCGGTCGGACACCCGCTCCGGGTCGCCCAGACGAACCACAGCGAGTCCAAGCGCGGGGTCGTGCGCGGCATCCACTTCGCCGACACGCCGCCCGGGCAGGCCAAGTACGTGCACTGCCCGCGCGGGCGGCTGCTGGACGTGGTGGTCGACCTGCGCGTCGGCTCGCCCACGTTCGGGGAGTGGGAGGCGGTGGAGCTGTCGGCGGGGGTGTTCAACTCCCTGTACCTGCCCGAGGGGATGGGGCACGCGCTGATGGCGCTGGAGGACGGCACGGTCGCGTCGTACCTGTGCTCGGAGGGCTTCAACCCGAAGGCCGAGCACGGCGTCCACCCGCTGTCGATGGACCTCCCCTGGCCGACCGACGTGACGCCGCTGCTGTCGCCCAAGGACGCCGCCGCGCCGTCGTTCGAGCAGGCGCGGGAGCAGGGCCTGCTGCCGTCCTACGACGAGTGCGTGGCCTGGTACGCCAAGCTGCGCGCCTGAGACGGGCCACGGCGGCCACCGGGCGACCGCCGTTCAGCCCTTCGGCGCGGGACGGCGGCGCAACACCCTCGGCCGCGGCCAGAGCCGGAGCCGGACCACCCCGACCACCTCGGCCGCCCCGAGCGTGCGCGAGTCCGTGGAGGCGAACGGGTTGTCGCCCTCCACGTGCCAACCCCCGCCGTCGGGCCGCACGGCCCGCTTCACCGACAGCTGCCCCGGCCGGGCGGCCCACCTGACCAGCACGAGGTCGTCCGGCGCCGGCGGCTTCCCGTAGCGGACCAGCACCACGTCACCCGTCCTGAGGGTCGGGAACATCGAGGGTCCGACCACCCGAACCAGCGGCAACGGGTTGTCCTCCGACCGTGCCAACGATCACCTCCGACTGCTCGCGCCGATCTCCCGGAGTAGGGTTCGTCACGTCGGAGCATCCACTGTCAGGGAGGAAAGATGCGACTTCTGTCGCGCATCCGTTCACTCCGCCGCCCGCTCCCGGAGGCCACCGCGCACTGCGACCTCCCGTGCGGTGTTTACGACCCGGCCCAGGCCCGGATCGAGGCCGAGTCGGTCAAGGCGATTCAGGAGAAGTACCAGGCGAACGAGGACCCCGAGTTCCGCGCCCGCGCCATCCTGATCAAGGAGCAGCGGTCGGAGCTCGTCAAGCACCACCTGTGGGTGCTGTGGACCGACTACTTCAAGCCGCCGCACTTCGAGAAGTACCCGGAGCTGCACGACCTGTTCAACCGGGCCACCAAGGCGGCGGGCGCGTCCGGCGCGAAGGGCTCCATGGACCCGGCCAAGGGCCAGGAGCTGCTGGACCTGATCGCCCAGATCGACAAGATCTTCTGGGAGACCAAGGCCGCGGCCTGATCACCTGCTCCGCGACGGCGCCGGCCGGCGAACACCTCGCCGACCGGCGCCGTCGCGGCGTTCCGGGCCCGCACCCGGGTGAGGGGGGCGACCGCCCGGCGGCGTCCGTAAGCTGCGGCCGTGACCTCACACGTCTACCTGCTCCGCCACGGGCGGACCGAGTGGTCCGAGAGCGGACGGCACACCGGGTCGACCGACGTGCCGCTGACCGACGCCGGCGTGCAGCAGGCGCGCCGCGCGGGAGCCGTGCTGGCCCGGCTGCGGGCCACCGACGTGCCGCCCGCCCTGGTGCTGTCCAGCCCCCGGCAGCGGGCGTGGCGCACCGCCGAGCTGGCCGGGCTGCACGACGTCGAGCGCACCGAGGACCTGGCGGAGTGGGACTACGGCGACTACGAAGGGCTCACCACGCCGCAGATCCGGGAGACGGTCCCCGGCTGGACCGTCTGGACCCACGCCGTGCCCGGCGGCGAGACGCCCGAGCAGGTGCGCGCCCGCGCGGCGACCGTGCTGGACCGGGCCCGGCGGGCGTTGTCCGGCGGTGACGTGGTGCTCGTCGGGCACGGGCACTTCAGCCGCGTGCTGATCGCCGCCTGGCTGGGCCTGCCGCCGAGCCAGGGTGTCCACTTCGGACTGGACCCGGCGGGCACGACGGTGCTCGGCGACGAGCGCGGCGACCCGCAGGTGCGCCGGTTGAACGTCCCGGCCTGGGAGGTGGACGTTGACTGACCCCCGCGTCCGGCGCGTCCGCGAGGAGGACGTGCCCGCCGTCGTCGGCCTGGTCGAGGAGCTGGCCGAGTACGAGCGCGCCCGGCACGAGTGCCACCTGACCGCGGCCCAGCTGCACGACGCGCTGTTCCGCCCCTCCCCCGCCCTGTTCGGCCACGTGGCCGAAGTGGACGGTCGGGTCGTCGGCGCGGCCCTGTGGTTCCTCAACTTCTCCACCTGGCGCGGCACGCACGGCATCTACCTCGAAGACCTCTACGTCCAGCCGGCGCACCGCGGCAGCGGCCTGGGCCGCGCGCTCCTGCAGGCATTGGCGCAGGAGTGCGTGGACCGCGGTTACGCGCGGCTGGAGTGGTGGGTGCTCGACTGGAACGCGCCCGCGATCGGCTTCTACAAGTCGCTCGGCGCGATCCCGATGGACGAGTGGACCGTCTTCCGCCTCACCGACGACGCCCTCACCCGACTGGGGCAGGACGGGTGACGGCGACCTGCCGGACCACCCCGACCCACCACACGAGCGTGAACGCGATCACGGTCGGGTTCTTCAGGAACAGCAGCACGGCGAGGTAGGTCTGCCACGCCGACTCGGGCAGCAGGCCGCCCACGCCCTCCGCGCCGACGTCGAAGACCAGGAACGCCGCCGTCAGCAGCGCCAACTGCCACAGCAGGCTGCGCCAGTGCCGGTGGGCGAACGCCCGCGCGTTCGCCCACCGCAGCCGCTCGCCTCCCGTCGCCCGCCGCCAGATCACGACGACCAGCAGCACGCGTGCGGCCAGCACGACGACCTCCGAGGCGAACGCCACCGCGCCCGGCACCCGGTCGCCCCAGTTCACCACGACGAGCCGCTGCACGGACCCCACCAGCGACAGCCCGACGACCACCGCCCAGTGCCGCCGGTAGAACCGCCAGGCCCAGCGCGGCACCTCCAGCGCCAACCGCAACTCCACGCCAACCCCTCAGACTCCGGATATTTTAGTTCAGTGTACTGAAATGTCAGCCGGGGTAAAGTGAAGCTCGTGGACGGACGGGACTTCGGGCGCGAGCTGAGCACGGCGGTCGTCGCGTTCCACGAGGCCGTCGGCGCGCGGTTGGGCGTCACGGCGGTGGACCAGCGCGCGCTCGCGCTCATCGCGGGCAAGGGGCCGCTCTCGGCGGGCGAACTGGCCAAGGAGATCAACCTGACCCCCGGCGCCGTCACGGGCGTCGCGGACCGGCTCGAACGCGCGGGCCTGGTGCGGCGCGAACCCGATCCGGCGGACCGCAGGCGGGTGGTGATCAGCGCGATCCCCGGCGCGTTCGGCGCGGTGTTCGCCGGGCTGGCCGAGGCCATGGACGAGCTGAGCGCGCGCTACACCCCGGAGCAGCAGCAGGTGATCGCGGACTGGGTGGTCCGCACGATCGACGTGCTCAAGGAGCAGACCAGGCGGCTCGTCGCCGCGCGGCCGTGACCCGACCGGGGGTCAGCCGGTGGGCCGCTTCACGCCCACCGCGCCGTAGGACACCGCTTCCGCGCCCGTGACGGGGTCGCCCTCGCCCCGCCAGGACGGCGCCAGCACCAGGCCCGGCTCCAGCAGGTCGAACCCGGCCAGCATCGCCTCGAAGTCCGACTTCGACCGCGCCACGATCGGCGTCCGCGTCTCCGCCGCCATGCCGACCACCTTCGCCACCAGCTCCGGCTGCTCGTCCGCGGTCAGGTGGCTGACCACCAGGTAGCTGCCGTCGGCGACGGCGTCGCGGTAGCGGGCGACCAGCTCGGCCGGGCGGTCGTGGTCCGCGACGTGCGGCAGGATCGCCACCATCAGCACGGCCACCGGGCGGGACAGGTCCAGCAGGTCGCGGACCTCGGGCGCGCCCAGCACCGCGGGCACGTCCCGGATGTCGGCCTCGGCGATGGCCGCGCCCGCGTTGTCCCGCAGCATGGTCCGGCTGTGCGCGACGGTCGCGGGCTCGTTGTCCACGTACACCACGCGGCACGTCGGGTCGGCCTGCTGCGCCACCTCGTGCACGTTGCCCGCGGTGGGGATGCCGGAGCCCAGGTCGAGGAACTGGCGGATGCCGTTCGCCACGCACACCCGCACGGCCCGCCGCAGGAACGCGCGGCTCTGCTGGACCATCGCGGCGGTCGGGACGTCGCCCGCGGAGCGGTCGGCGAACTCGCGGTCGACCGCGAAGTTGTGCGCTCCGCCGAGGTAGTAGTCGTACAACCGGGCGACGTTCGGGCGCTCGGCCTCACTGTTGGTCGACACCCACCTCGGGGGGTTCTGCACTGCGCACCTCACCCTGACTGCACCCGGAGCGGCGTGAACGCCTGCCAGACCGTATCTGGCTACTCCGTTCGTGTCCATCCGACACCTGTGGACACGCAGGGTGATTGTGACTGGCAGGTCCGCCGGAACTCAAACCGCCGTGCCCCGGCCGAGGGAGGCGGCGCAGGGGGGAGAGACCCGCCTGCCTCGGCCGGGGTTTCGGTCACACGCCCGCGTAGGAGCGGATCCAGTCGCGGTAGCGGGTGACGGCGGTGTAGTTCGACCGGGTCGAGCGGTCGCTCGTGGAGGCCACGCCGACCTGGTAGCGGCGGCCGTCGACCGGGCTGGTGGCGAACATCGGGCCGCCCGAGTCGCCGCCGGCCGCGATGCCGTTCACGCGGGTCACGGAGATCGCGATGCCGCCGCGGTAGTCGCGCCCGTTCACCGAGGTGACCCTGGTGTCGGCGTACTTCAGGTAGCGCGACTGGCAGTTGATCTCGGGCTGGTCGGTGCACGTGGCGCCCCAGCCGTAGAGCTGCACGGTCTGGCCGACCTGCACGGCCGTGGTCGTGCCCAGCGGTGCGTAGGTGGCCGAGACCGACCGGTCCAGCCGCGCCAGCGCCAGGTCGACCGACGGGTGCTGGATGATCTGGGTCGCGGTGGCCAGCGTGCCGCCGGTGGTCTGGTCCAGGCTGCCGATGCGGAACGTGTACGTGCCCGAGCTGGCCACGCAGTGCTGCGCGGTCAGGACCCAGGTCGGGGCGATGATGGTGGCCGAGCAGTTCTGCTGGCCGTTGCGGAACAGCCGGGCCGCCCACGGGGCGTTGGTCGCCGTGCCGCCGCCGATGATGTAGGGCTCGACCCCGCCCGACTGGGCGGAGGCGGTGGGCGCGAGCGTGGTCAGCGCGAACGCGGACAGCAGTGCGGTAGTGGCTCCGACCACCGCGGACAGGGCGCGATTGAGTCGCATGGGGTTGTCACCTCGACGAACGCAGGGAGTGGTGAAATCACCACGCTCAGCGTCACCTGTTCGAGTGACACTGGCCACCCGCCGTTCGTCGGCGAACGGCCAGACGATGGTCGGCGTCCGAATGCCCTAGGCGTCCCGGTCCTCGTCCACGCCCAGCGCCCACCGGCGCACGGGGTTCGTGAACAGCAGCACGAGCGTGATCACGACGTACGCCCCCAGCAACGCGCCCCACAGCTGGCGGCCGGACGGCCCGTACATGTACCAGGCGACACCCAGCAGGAGGAGCTGCACGACGATCGCCGGCGTGCGACCCCAGTGCCTGCCGATCAGCAGGCCGACGCCGGCCGCGAGCACGCCCGCGGACAGCACCGCGAAGTAGGCGGCCTCGCCGAGCACCTCGCCCGACTTCTCCGCGCTGAACGAGCGCACCACCAGCGCGACCGCGAACGCCACCCCGGCCAGGCCCTGCAACGCGGTGAGCGCGCCGGCTGCCCGAACCGCCGGTGGCGCCTTCTGCTGGCTCGACACGCTGGGCCTTTCCTCACGGTGCGTACTCGTCACGCATCGTAGGCCACCCGGTTGGCGTGTCCCGCTGGACCGCCACAGGAGCGATGATCACAGCAGTCTTCGGCGAGCCGGCGGTCGGGCCGGGGTGCACTTGTCGCGGATGTCGGGCAACGCGGACCGGAAAGGTGCGAACCGGGAGAGGGAGACCACGGGGAGCCACCCGTGGATTGCGACACGGAAAGGAGATGTCGGCCACTTTCGTGCGCTCGTGAGCCTCCTACTGGGTGACGCGCAACCTGTCCGAGGTGACGCGCTGTCCTACCCTGCAAGGGTGCGCGCACTTCTGGTGGTCAACCCGCAGGCAACGGCAACCACGCCTGCCGGTCGGGACGTGCTCGCGCACGCGCTGGCCAGCGACGTGAAGCTCGACATCGTCGAGACCGACTACCGCGGCCACGCGGCGGACGCCGCCGCGCAGGCCGTCGTGGACGGGTACGACCTGGTCGTGGCGCACGGCGGCGACGGCACGGTGAACGAGGTCGTCAACGGCGTGCTGCGCGACGGCGCGCGGCCGGGCCTGCCGATGCTGGGCGTGGTGCCCGGCGGGTCGGCGAACGTGTTCGCGGGCGCCCTCGGGCTGCCGCGCGACCCGGTCGAGGCGACCTACCGCCTGTTGCAGGCCATCGAGCACGGCACCAGCCGCAAGGTCAGCGTCGGGCACGTCGCGGCCACCGGCGCGGGGCTGGAGCACGACCGCTGGTTCACCTTCAACGCGGGCGTGGGCTGGGACGCGGACGTGGTCGCGGCCGTCGAGCAGCAGCGCGCCAAGGGCCGCCAGGCGTCGCCCACCCTGTACGCGCGCACCGCGCTGGCCAGCTACTTCGCCCAGCGCAGGCAGCCGCCGACGCTCACCGTGCACATCCCCGGCGAACCGGCGTTCGAGCAGGTCAGGCTCGCGTTCGTGTCCAACACCGACCCGTGGACCTACCTCGGGGACAAGGCGATCCGGCTGAACCCGAGCACGTCGTTCGACGGCGGTCTGGGCCTGTTCGCGCTCCACGGGATGGGATTGCCCACAGTTCTTCGCTACGTCGCGCATCTTCTGGCCACGGACGGGAACCCCAGAGGCGGGAACCTGCTCCGGCGTGACGACGTTGAGTTCGTCCGGGTGACGAGTCCGGAACCGGTCAACCTCCAGGTTGACGGGGATCTGCTCGGCGCGTGCACCGAGGTGGAGTTCACCGGGGTGCCGCGAGCGCTCACGGTCGCCGTGTGACCGGGGCGTGACCGGCTCGGTACCGATCCGCGACGTTCCGACCTGGTGTGACACCTCTGCGTGAAACCCCAGGTGAACTCAGTCGATCTTTCGGGTGAGTTCACTCACCGGGTTGGTGCTAAACCCTTGACATCCCCGCCGTTCGTGAAAGCATTCACAAGCACCCCAAAACCGACCGCTGACGAGTGGCGCGCCTGCGCGCGCGCCTAGCTGAGGAGTAGTTCCAATGGACTGGCGCCACCGCGCGATCTGCCGCGACGAGGACCCCGAGCTGTTCTTCCCCGTGGGGAACAGCGGTCCTGCGCTCCTGCAGATCGCCGAGGCGAAGACCGTCTGCCGCCGCTGCCCCGTCGTCTCCGACTGCCTCGCGTGGGCGCTCGAGAGCGGCCAGGACGCCGGCGTGTGGGGCGGGATGAGCGAAGACGAGCGTCGCGCCCTCAAGCGCCGCAACGCTCGCACCCGGGCTCGCAGCAACGCCTGAGCCCCGGCCGCATCCGGCAAGCAGACGAAAGGCCCGACACCGTGCCAGGTGTCGGGCCTTTCGCTTTGTGTTGCACACCCTCCCGCGTGACCACGTGACTCCGCTGAGGTAGGTCGTCACGTGTGCACGGGGAGCAGTCTAACGCCGCGCCCTGAGGGGTACGCGCAGGACCGCCTCTGTACCGCCTCGGGGCCGCCTCCGCAAGCTCAGCGAGCCCCTGAGTTCGGACTCCACCAGCGTCCGCACGATCTGCAGGCCGAGCCGGTCGGTGCGCTCCAGCGAGAAGCCCTGCGGCAGGCCGCGGCCGTCGTCCGAGATCACCACGTCCAACCACTTCGCCGACCGCTCGGCGTGCACGACCACCTCGCCGCGCTGGCCGGCCGCGTACGCGTGCTCGAACGCGTTCTGCACGAGTTCGGTCAGCACCATCACCAGCGGCGTGGCCAGCTCGGCCGGGACGATGCCGAACGGGCCCTCGCGGCGCACCACCACCTGCGACTCGGTGGCGGCCACGTCCGACATCATCGGGATGACCTTGTCCACCACGTCGTCGAGGTCCACCCGCTCGTCCACCGACATGGACAGCGTCTCGTGCACCAGCGCGATCGACGTGACCCGGCGCACCGACTCGGCCAGCGCCTCCCGCGCCTCCTCGCTGCTGGTCCGCCTGCTCTGCAGGCGCAGCAGCGCGGCCACCGTCTGCAGGTTGTTCTTCACCCGGTGGTGGATCTCGCGGATCGTCGCGTCCTTCGACATCAGGGCGCGGTCGCGGCGGCGGACCTCGGTGACGTCGCGGCACAGCACCAGCGCGCCCGCCGCGCTGCCCCGCGGCCGCAGCGGCAGCGCCCGGAACAGCACCGCCGCGCCGCGCCGCGACTCGGCCTCGATGCGCATGCCCGGCTGCCCGTCCAGGGCCGCCCGGATGCGCTGCGCCACCTCCGTGGCGTCGAACGGGTCACCGATCAGCGACCGGGTCAACGGCGCCAGGTGCACCCCGACCAGGTCGGACGCGTGGCCCATGCGGTGGTAGGCGCTCAGCGCGTTGGGGCTCGCGAACACCACCGCGCCCGAGGCGTCCAGCCGGATCAGGCCGTCGCCGACGCGAGGGCTGGTGTGCACGTCCGGCGACGGCTCGGCGGTCGGGAACGTGCCGTCGGAGATCATCTGGCACAGGTCCGCGGCGCTGCCCAGGTAGGAGATCTCCAGCGGGCTCGGCACGCGCGGCACGGCCAGGTTCGTGTTGCGGCTGAGCACCGCGATGACCTCGCCGTCGCGGGTGACCGGGATCGCCTCGCGGCGCACCGGCACGCCCAGGTGCCAGCGCGGGTCCTCCTCGCGGCAGATCCGCGCCTCGGTCATGGCCCGGCGCAGCTGCGGGTGCTCCTCGACGTCCACCACGCTGCCCACGACGTCCTCGGGGTGCGCGGTGGGCGCGGTCGTGGGCCGGGCCTGGGCGACGCACAGGAACGTCGTGTCGTCGACCGGCGCCCACATCAGGAAGTCGGCGAAGCTGAGGTCGGACAGCAGCTGCCACTCGGCGACCACCAGCTGGAGGTGGTCGACGGCGCTGCCGGACAGCTTGGTGTGCTCGGCCAGGAGGTCGGTGAGCGTGGACAGCTACTCCACCACCGCGATCAGGTCGCCCTCCTGGACCACGTCACCGGGGGACACGGCGATGCGGGCGATGCGGCCGGAGCCCTCCGGGAGGACCGGGATCTCCATCTTCATGCTCTCGAGCACCACGACGGTCGTCTCGTGCGTGACCTCGTCACCCTCTTCGACGGCGATCTGGGCCACGTTGGCCACGATCTCGGCCCGGATTTCCTCGGCCATCGTCCTCCTTAGTCCGGGCCCATCCAACCACGGTTCAGGCCCGGTGCGGTGCACCGGTGACCGCGTGACACACTGTCGTGAGGTAGTTCGAGCACTAGGAGAACCCCATGTCGAAGCGTGCCCGCAAGCGCCGCGACCGCAAGAAGGGCGGCGCCAACCACGGGAAGCGCCCCAACGCCTGATCGACGTCACGGCGTGCGAAGGGCCCCGGAGCGACCGCTCCGGGGCCCTTCGACTGGGGTTCAGGCGTCGGAAGACTCGGACGACCTGGTCAGCGTGGTCGTGACCTCGACCTCCACCGACGTGGTGTCCGCGGTCTGGTAGAGCCGGGCGCGCAGCCGCCGCCGCAGCTCCTCCGGCGCGTGCTCGCCGCCGCACTTGCGGGCCAGCAGCGCCTTCAGGTGCTCCTCGATGCCGTACTGCTCCAGGCACGGGTGGCACTCCTCCAGGTGCGTCTGGAGCAGGGCCTTGCGCTTCTCGTCGCACTCGCGGTCGAGGAACAGGTACACCTCGGCCAGCACCTCGGAGCAGTCCGTCTCGTGCGGTTCGCCGCAGCTCATCGGTCCGCCACCTCCTGCCGGCCGTCGCGGATGATGCCGCGCTCGCGGGCGACGTCCGCCAACTGGTCGCGAAGCTGCCTGCGGCCCCGGTGCAACCGGGACATCACGGTGCCGATGGGGGTGCCCATGATGTCTGCGATCTCCTTGTAGGCGAAGCCCTCGACGTCGGCGAGGTAGACGGCGATCCGGAACTCCTCCGGCAGTCGCTGCAGGGCTTCCTTGACGTCCGAGTCGGGGAGCCGGTCCATCGCCTCCACCTCGGCCGACCGCAGCCCGGTCGACGTGTGGCTCTCCGCCTGCGCCAGCTGCCAGTCGGTGATCTCGTCCGTCGGCTGCTGGATCGGCTGGCGCTGCTTCTTGCGGTAGCCGTTGATGTAGGTGTTGGTGAGGATGCGGTACAGCCACGCCTTGAGGTTCGTGCCCTCCGAGAAGGACGCGAAGGCCGCGTACGCCTTCAGGTAGGTCTCCTGGACCAGGTCCTCGGCGTCGGCGGGGTTGCGGGTCATCCGCAGGGCCGCCGAGTACAACTGGTCGAGCATCGGCATCGCGTCGCGCTCGAACCGCGCTGCGCGCTCGGCCGTTGTCTCGTCAGTCGGCGTGTCCTGCGTTCGCGTGGCTGGCACCGCGCTCCCTTCCCACCGGCTGGTCAGCGCGGTGGCCGGTACTGTCTGGGACGCAGTCGAGGATACGCGGCGCTCGCCGGGGCGGCAGGGGGCGGAGCCTCGCGGTGGACGTGCCCTGACCTGCCTGCTGACCTGCTGCTCCATCACCTCGGTAGCCACATCCCGCACCAACGCGACGGACGTGCCGGGCATTCCCCGTACTAGGGTGCGCGTCCATGGCCGGACGTGGGACGCCCGCCACCGCGTTGCTGGACAAGCAGAAGGTGGCCTACGCGCTGCACGCCTACGAGCACGACCCCCGCCACGAGTCGTACGGGCTGGAGGCGGCCGAGGCGTTGGGGATCGCGCCCGAACGGGTGTTCAAGACGCTGGTCGCGGAGGTGGACGGCAGGTTGGCCGTCGGTGTGGTGCCCGTCACCGGGCAGCTCGACCTGAAGGCGCTGGCCGCCGCCGTGGGCGGGAAGAAGGCGAGGATGGCCGACGTCGCCGCCGCCGAGCGGGCCACCGGGTACGTCGCGGGCGGCATCTCGCCGCTGGGGCAGAAGAAGCGGCTGCCGGTGGCGCTGGACGCCTCGGCGCGGGGCTTCGACACCATCTGCTGCTCGGCCGGGCGGCGCGGGCTGGAGGTCGAGCTGGCGCCGGAGGACCTGGTCCGGCTGACGCAGGCGGTCGTGGCGCCGATCTCGGCCTGACCGGTCACACGTCCAGCGGGCGCAGCACCCGGTCGAGCCACTCGCCGACGGACCGGCCCAGCGCGGCCACGTCGGCCTTGAGGTTGTGGTCGCCGGGCAGCAGCACCACGTCGCGGTGGTGCGCCGGGCCCGGCCGGCCGAACGGGTCGTTCTCGCCCTGCACGACCAGGACGGGCACCTCGACGCCGTCCAGCTCGGGCAGCCGGGACTTCTCCGGCTTGCCCGGCGGGTGCACCGGGAACGCCAGGCACAGCACCGCGACGGCCTGCCCCTCGGCCGCCGTCCGGCACGCCACCCGCGCGCCGGACGAGCGGCCCCCGAACACCAGGGGCAGGTCGGCGAACCAGCTCGACCCCAGCTCCTCGGCGACCGCGAGCCACGCCGCGTCGAGCTGCCCGGCGGGCGCGGGCGCGCGGCGGCCGGCCACCCGGTAGGGCTGCTCCACCAGCGCCACGTGCACGCCGACGCCCACCGCCGCCCGCGCCGCCGCGACCAGGTCGGGCGCGGCGATCCCGCCGCCCGCGCCGTGCCCGAGGAGCAGCGCGGCGCGACTGCCGGAGGCGCAGTGCAGCTCGGCCCGCGCGGGGCCGTGGGGCGTGTCGACCTGCCGGGAGGTCATGTCAGCTCGAACAGGGTGGGCTCCGGCTTCTCGGCCTCGCCCAGCCGGACCGCGTCCATCAGCGACGGGTCGTTGTTCTTGATGCTGTTGACCCTCATCGACACCGGCCGCAGCTCCAGCGCGTCCACCAGGTCGCGGTCGGGCGCGAGCAGGTCCTTGGGGTCGCCGTTGTCCGGGTCGAGCCACGCCGCCCAGCGGTCCTTCGGCAGCACCAGCGGCATCCGGTGGTGCACCTGCGCCATCTCGCCGATCGCGTCCGTGGTGAGCACGGCGCAGGTGATGACGGGCTTGCGCTCGTCGCCCTCCTGCTGCCACCACACCGACCAGATGCCCGCCAGGGCGAGGCTGGAGTCGTCGCCGGGGTTGATGAAGTACGGCTGCTTGCGGCCCTCGCCGGGCTGCCACTCGTACCAGCCGGCGGCCGGGACGATGCAGCGGCGCTTGGCCGCGGAGTCGCGGTAGGCGGGCTTGTCCAGCACGCTCTCGGCCCGCGCGTTGATCATCTTCGCGGCGCCGGACAGGTCCTTGGCCCAGTGCGGCACCAGGCCCCAGCGCATCACCCGGACGCTGCGCTCGGTGGTGTCCGGGTCGGGGTTGCCGTCCTCGTCGCGCGGGTGCCGCTCCACGACGGCCAGCACCTGCTTGGTCGGCGCGACGTTGTAGTCCGGGCCGGGCGCCGCGCCCTCGGTGCCGTCGACCGCGTCGAACTCCGCCGCGAGCAGCGCGGGGTTCTTCGTGGACGCGTACCTGCCGCACACACCGATCACCTCTCCGGGATTGCCTCGGGTCCGCCATCGTCGCACGTCGGAGTGCCCGGTGCGAGCTGTCGTCAACCCGATGCGGGATCATCGGGCCATGACTCAGCAGTGGTCCGCTCCCACCGCCGACGGCCCGGTCGACGCGACAGTACCCGTGCCCGGCTCCAAGTCGATCACCAACCGCGCGCTCGTGCTCGCCGCGCTGGCCGACGGGCCGTCCGCGCTGCACGCCCCGCTGCGCAGCCGGGACACGAACCTGATGGCCGCCGCGCTGCGCTCGCTCGGCGTCGACGTCGCCGACGGCCCGGACGGGTCCTGGCTGGTCACACCCCACGAGCTGCGCGGACCGGCGCAGGTCGACTGCGGCCTGGCGGGCACCGTGATGCGGTTCCTGCCACCCGCCGCCGCGCTCGCGGTCGGCGACGTCACGTTCGACGGCGACCCGCACGCGCGGGTCCGGCCCATGACCACGATCCTGGACGCGCTGCGGGCGCTGGGCGCGGACGTCGCGGGCGACGCGCTGCCGTTCACCCTGCACGGCAAGGGCGGCCTGCCCGGCGGCGAGGTGACCATCGACGCGTCGGCGTCGTCGCAGTTCGTGTCGGGGCTGCTGCTGTCGGGCGCGCGGTACGAGAGCGGCGTGACCGTGCGGCACGACGGCAAGCCGGTGCCCTCGCTGCCCCACATCGAGATGACCGTGACCATGCTGCGCGAGGCCGGGGTCGCGGTGGACGACTCGGCGGCGAACGAGTGGCGGGTCGAGCCGGGCCCGATCGCGGGCCGCGACTGGCACGTCGAGCCGGACCTGTCCAACGCCACGCCGTTCCTCGCCGCGGCGGCCGTGACCGGCGGCCGGGTGACGATCCCGGGGTGGCCCGCGGAGACGACCCAGCCGGGCGGGGCGGCGCGGGACCTGTTCGAACGGATGGGCTGCGAGGTCGGGCTGACCGACGAGGGCCTGGTGCTGCGCGGCCCGGACCGGCTGACCGGGATCGACGTGGACCTGCGCGACGAGAGCGAGCTGACGCCCACCGTGGCGGCCCTGGCGGCGCTCGCGGAGGGCCGGACCCGCATCCGCGGCGTGGCGCACATCCGCGGCCACGAGACCGACCGGATCGCCGCGCTGGCCGCCGAGATCAACCGCCTGGGCGGTGACGCCGAGGAGACCGAGGACGGCCTGGTCATCACGCCCCGGCCGCTGCGCGGCGGCGTCTGGCGGGCCTACGCCGACCACCGGATGGCGACCGCGGGGGCGATCATCGGCCTGGTCGTGCCGGGTGTGTCGGTGGACGACATCGGGTCCACGACGAAGACGATCCCGGACTTCCCGGGGATGTGGGCGGCCATGCTGTCGCAGCCGGGGGCGCGCTGACGTGGCGCGGGGCGACTGGCGGCGGTTGGACGAGTCCGACGTGCGGGTGCGGCCGGGCAAGGGGACCCGGCCGCGCAGCAAGCGCCGGCCCGAGCACGCGGACGCGGTGCCCGCCATGGTCGTCGGCGTGGACCGCGGGCGGTGGACGTGCGCGCTGGACGAGGACCCGGCGCGGATGGTGGTCGCCATGCGGGCGCGGGAGCTGGGCCGCACGCCGGTCGTCGTCGGCGACCACGTCGGGCTGGTCGGCGACACGTCCGGGCAGCCGGACACGCTGGCGCGGATCGTCCGGGTGGCGGAGCGGCGGTCCGTGCTGCGGCGCACGGCGGACGACACGGACCCGTTCGAGCGGGTGGTGGTGGCCAACGCCGAGCAGCTCGTGATCGTGTCGGCGCTGGCCGACCCGCAGCCGCGCCGCGGCTTCATCGACCGCTGCCTGGTCGCCGCGTACGCGGGCGGGCTGGAGCCCCTGCTGTGCCTGACGAAGTCCGACCTCGCGCCGCCGGACGACCTGCTCGCCGCCTACGCCGAGCTGGACCTGCCGGTGGTCGTGACGCGGTCCGACCAGGACCCGGCCGAGCTGCGCGCGCGGATGGCGCACCGGCTGTCGGCGTTGATCGGCCACTCGGGGGTCGGCAAGTCCACGCTGGTGAACAAGCTGGTGCCGGACGCGCGGCGGGCGGTGGGCGTGGTGAGCGGGGTCGGCAAGGGCCGGCACACGTCCACGCAGACCGTGGCGCTGCCGCTGCCCGAGGGCGGTTGGGCGGTGGACACGCCGGGCATCCGCTCGTTCGGCCTGGCGCACATCACGCCGGACGACATCGTCGCCGCGTTCCCGGACATGAAGGCGATGGCCGAGGAGTGCCCGTCCGGCTGCGGCCACCAGGGCCCGCCGGAGGACCCCGACTGCATGCTGGACGAGCTGGTGCGCACCGGCGAGGCGTCACCCGGCCGGCTGGCCTCCCTGCGCCGCCTGCTGTCCTCCCGCTCCAAGCTGGAGGAATACGACTAACCCGCGCGTGTCCTACCTCCAGAACCCGCGTGTCCCACCTCCAGAACGCGAGAGTCCTACGTTCAGAACGCGTGAGTCCTACGTTCAGGACCCCTGAGTTCAACGCTCGGAACGGGCGACCAGGGCGTTCGCACCCCGGCGGCGGGCCGCTGCCGGGGTGACGCCGACGCCTACATCAGCTCCAGCAGGAACGGCAGCTCCTGCGGCGCGTACCAGGCCAGCTCGTGGTCCTCCGCGCCGCCCAGCGCGAACTCGGCGTCGGGATCGCCCAGGTCCGCCGCGTCGATCACCTCGGCCGCCGCGCGCACGTCGTCCTCGGCGTCCAGCGTGTCCAGGTGGATCGCGGCGATGGCCTTCATCGGCACCGGGCCGGACAGCTTCACCACGGAGAAGTCCAGGTCCGGCCGCAGCTTCACGTCGTCCACGTCCGCGGACACCACCGCGCGCCTCGGCGCGGCCTTCTCGTCGCCCGCGATCAGCCGCAGCGAGCCGCGCGCGGCGTCGAGCATCGCCGAGTACTCCAGCTCCTCCGTGTCGCCGGTCGCGTACGACTCGCGCAACGCGGGCGTCAGGGCGAACCCCGTCCCGCCCACCGGGACGAACTCGCCCCGCTCCAGCAGGTCGCGCAGCATCGCGACGGTCGCCGGGAGGTACACCCTCATGCGGACACCGTTCCCATCAGTTCCTCCACCGACTCCTCGACCATCGCCGCCAGCACGTCCACATCGGACATGGCGTCGCGGTCCGCGTTCAGGCCGAAGTACACGCCACCGTCATACGACGTCACGCCGATCGACAACGCCTGGTTCTTCGCCAACGGCACCACGGGGAACATCTCGATCATCCTCGCGCCCGCCGCGTACAGCGGCACCTGCGGCCCCGGCACGTTCGTCACCACGACGTTGAACAACCGCCGCGAGAACGACGACGCCGCCCGCGCGCCCAACGCGTGCAGCGTCGGCGGCGCGAAGCCCGACAACCGCACCAGCGTCTGCGCCGCCACCGACTGCCCCGACTCCTGGTGCGCCCGCATCGCGTGCGACACGTGGTGCAGCCGCACGGCCGGGTTCGGCTCGCCCACCGGCAGGTCGACCAGGTACGCCGACACCTGCGCCTCGTCGTCCCGCACGGACATCGGGGCCATCGCCCGGATCGTGGTGCCCGCCGTCACGACCTCGCCGCGCGACAGCAGCCAGTTCCGCAGCGCGCCGGACAGCACCGCGAGCACGCCGTCGTTCACCGTGCCGCCGTGCGCCCGCCGGACCGCCCGGAACGCCTCCAGCTCGGTCCGCGCCACCGCGAACCGCCGCTGCGGCGAGATCCGCACGTTCAGCGGGCTGCCGGGCGCGGGCGTCGCGGCGGTCCGCACCGCGGACACCAGCCCGCCGAACACCCCGGCCACCTTGCGCACCGTGGCCACCGTGTCCATGGCCGCCGACCGGGCGTTCTCCACGACCTCGCCGGGCCGCTGCACGGCCTCGGCCACCGCGTCGGCCACGAGCTGCAACCCGCTCGGCTCCGGCGACGGCATCCACAGCGACTCGACCGGCGGCCGCGGCGTCGGCGACACGTCCAGCATCACCTGCCCGATCTCCGGCGCGCCGATGCCGTCGACCATCGCCTGGTGCGTCTTGGTGATCACCGCGGTCCGGTTCCGGGCCAGGCCCTCGACCAGGTAGACCTCCCACAGCGGCCGGGTGTGGTCCAGCGGCCGGGACATCAGCCGCGCCACCAGGTCGTGCAGCTGCCGGTCGCTGCCCGGTTTCGGCAACGCCGAGCGCCGCACGTGGTACGTGACGTCGAAGTCCGCGTCGTCCACCCACACCGGCCGCGCGAGCCGTCCGGGCACGTGCACGACCTTCTGCCGGTAGCGCGGCACCAGCGACAGCCGCTGCTCGATCAGGTCGACCAGGCGGTCGTAGTCGAAGCCCGAGCGCGGCCGCCGGAACACCGCCACCCCGCCGACGTGCATCGGCGTCGTGGAGTCCTCCAGGTACAGGAACGAGGCGTCCAGCGCGGACAGGCGGTCGGGCATGCCGCCCAGGCTAGTCGCTGCAGTGCCGCACGAGCCGCTGCACGGCGCTGACCTCGGCTTCGTCGCGCTCGTGCCGGGCGAGCCTGATCGCCGCGGCGGCCGGCATCGCCCGCCGGGCCTCGGCCCGCACCGAGCCGTCGACCCCGGACAGGAACCCGCGCACCATCCGCGACCGGGCGAGCCGCATCACCGGCCGCAGCGGCGCGACCGCCATCGCGAGCCAGCTCAGCGCCACGTCGAGCTTCCGGTCGCCCTTGACCGCGCTCCCCCAGTCGACGACCACCGCGCCCTCGGGGCCGAGCACCACGTTGCCGGGGTGCAGGTCGAGGTGCAGCAGGTCGCCGTCGCCGTCGCCGTCGAGGAAGGTCGGCGCGGGCACCCGGTCGAGCCTGCCGTGCAGCCCGGCCAGCTCGCGGCCCAGCGCACCCGCCCGCCACGGCTTCGCGTCCAGCTCCTGCGACATGCGCGGACCGGGCACGTACTCCATGACCAGCTCCGGCCCCGACGCCTCCGCCACCCGGGGCACCGGTATGCCGTGCCCGCGGAGGTAGCGCATCAGCTCGGCCTCGGGCCGCAGGTCGCGCCCCGTGCGGCTGCGCTTGACCAGCAGGCCGTCGGGTCGCAGGTAGACGTCCGCCTCCCGGCCGCTGGCCAGCAGACGGTGCGCCTCGTCGCGCGATGTCATGTGACGATCATCATGATTGACAGCGAAGAAACAAGCCCCAATCGGGTAGAGGACACTTGTTCCGTGGATGTGTCACCCAAGGACAAGTTCGTCACCGTGTACGGCCGCAAGCCCGTGCTGGAGGCCCTGGACGACCCGAGGCTCGAGGTCGACAAGGTCGTGCTCGCCGACACGGCCCGCGGCCCGGCCGCCCGGGAGATCCTGGACGCGGCCGGTCGGCGGGGTGTCGCGGTGCAGCGGGCTTCCGCGCAGCGGGTCAAGGTGCTGGCCGGGAACGGCAAGCAGGACCAGGGCGTGCTGGCGGACGTGGTCGCGCCCCGCATGCGGCCGCTGGGGGCGGGGCTGCGCGAGCTGGGGTCGCGGGGGTGCGTGCTCGTGCTCGACGGGATCACCACGCCGGCGAACGTCGGCATGATCCTGCGCACGGCGACGGCGGCGGGGATGGACGGCATCGTCGTGCCGCGGCGGGGTGTGGCGTCCCTCGACCCGCTGGTGGTGAAGGCGTCGGCGGGGGTGGCGTTCCGGGCTCCGGTGCTGCGGTGCGCGACGGCCGCGGAGGCCGTGGTCGCGTTGCGGGAGGCCGGGTACCCGGTCTTCGCGCTCGACGCCGACGCGCGGTCGTCGGTGTACTCGGCGGACCTGCCGGCGCGGGCGGCGTTCGTGCTGGGCAGCGAGACGGCCGGGATCTCGCCCGACGTGCGGCCGCACGTGACGGGGTGGTTGTCGATCCCGATGGCGGCGGGGGTCGAGTCGTTGAACGTCGCCAGTGCGGCGGCCGTGCTGTGCTTCGAGGTGGTCCGGCGGCGGACGACCGGGGCCGGCGCTCGCGCGTAGTGGGGTGGTCGTGGCCGGTCTTCGCCGATCGCGCGCTCTGGCGCGGCCGCTCGGTCCTGATCGGTGGTGGCCGGTCGTGCGCTCGATCGTAGCCGGCCGGCCTTGCTCGGTGGTGGCCTGGTCGGTCGGGCGTGGCGTGGTCGATCGGGCGTGGTGTCGTGGCGGTCGGGCTTCGGCGCAGCGCGGGTGCCCGAGGGCCGCTCCGGCACCCGCGCTGCCTATCCCGGCTGATCGGTGGCTCACCACAGCCACCCGACGCGGTACCCGTCGGGCCGTCCCGACCAGCCTCGGACGTCCCGCGTCCGCGCCGCTTCCCACGACGCGGATCGCGGGACCACGTTTCGGTGGAACCTACGGACGTCATCGGGTGACAGACAATTCCTCGCCCCGGTGGAATACCGGTCGCCGTTCGTGACCGAATTAGCTCTGGAGGGGGATGTCCAGCAGGATTTCGAGTTCCTGGAGCGTGGAATGCACGGACTGGTGGTGCACACCGACCATTCCGGCCGCCGCCGCGCCCCGGACGTTGACCGCGAGGTCGTCCACGAAGACGCACTCGTGCGCGGGCAGGCCGAGGCGTTCGGCGGTCAGGAGGTAGATGCGGCGGTCGGGTTTGGCCAGGCCGACGTCGCCGGAGGTGACGACGACGTCGAACACGTCCTCCCACCCCGCAGGCGGCCGCCACCGGAAGTCGGCGTTGGACAGCACGGCGGTGAGGATGCCCTGGTGACGTGCCTGGCGCGTGGCCACGAGGAGGGGTGGTTCGAGTGCCGCGAGGTCGTCGCCCGGGTCCGTGAGGACGCCGCCGAAGTCCAGGACCAGTCCCCGCACCGTGCCTCCATCGGGTGATCTTGGTACGAAAACCCGGGCGTGCGCCCTCGGTTCAGCATGCCACCTCGACTGCGCCCCCTGTCCTCCGCGAACGCCGACCGGCCCGCCACCCCGCCGGCCGCTCCCCCGCCGAGCACCTCGCCCGACCCCGCCCTCGACGCCCGCCACTTCCTGTTCCCGCTGGTGGAGGCCCTGAGCGGCCGCCGGCCACCGCGCCAACTGTCGGCCACGTTCGAGCCACGCGCCCTGACCACCGTGGCCCGCGCCGCCACCCCCACCCGAACCCGCCTGGGCCGCTACCGGCTGTGCCACGTGTCGCCGGACGCGGCGGAGCTGGCGGGCACGCTGCACATGGAGACGAAAGTCCGCGCATTCGCCGCCCGCGTGGAGCGCCGGGGCTCGCGCTGGCACTGCACCGAATTCCACCTGCTCCCTTGATGGCGTGACCTGGGCCGATCCATGCCCCTCCCGGCCCATTGGTCACACAATCGGGTGACATTGGCCCGAAAATGTACGGAAACACTGTTACCGCACCTCGGTTGATTAAGACCGAGCCGGCAACCACCCCCGACCGCCAACCCACCCACCTGCCCAGCGACCCGACGCGACCCCATGAGGAGGCCCACCGCGAACCCGACACCGCAGCCACGCATCGAGCACACATCAAGGCTCGCAGCAGGAGGCCGACGCCGGAACCGCCCGGAGCCAGCGGGCATGAGCCCGCCACCTCGCCAGCCGAGACCTCTGGGCACCCCGCGCGGCGACTGGGCGCTTCGCCAGGCGATTGGACACCCCGCCAGGCGACCGGGTACGCCGCCAGGCGACGACCCGGCCGGGGACGTGAGGCCGCGGCGGGCGAGCCGTGGCGGGTGAGGTCGCGGCCGATGGGGCTGTCAGGCCGGCCGGAGGGGGTCGCAGCGGGTGGAGCCGTGGCGGGTCGGGCCGCAGCCCTGGTGGATGCGGCGGGGGAAGGCGTGGCCGGTGGGTGGTGCGAGGCCGTGCGGTGCGGGCCGTGCGGTGCGGGAGAGCTGCGGTGCGGGAGCGCAGTGGGTGCGGATGCGCGAAGCGGGGCCCGGTGAGTCGGGCCCCGCTTCGCGTGTGCAGGTGTGGTTTATCGGGATGGGTTACTGGCGCGGCCCCTTGCGCTGGCCCTTCGCCTGGGCGCGGGCGGCGGCGCGGCGTTCTTTGCGGGTGCCGCCCTGCTGGCCGGGGCCGCCCTGCTGGGGGGTCTTGCCGCTGGTCTGGGCGTCGCCGCTCTCCGAGGGGCCCGAGTAGGTCAGGCCCTGCTGGGCGCGGCCGTCCAGGCCCTTGCCGCGCAGGGCGGGCGGGATGGCGTTGCCGCTTTGCAGCTGGGCCAGGGCCGGGCCGGCGGGGGCCTGGTTGGCGGCGGCGGCTTGCTGTTGGGCGGCGGCGGCCGCGGCGGCGCGGGCCCTGGCGCGGCTGCCGGACAGCGGGCCGCCGTTGGTGATGGAGACCTGGACGGGCGGTTCGGCGGCGGGTTCGGGTTCGGCGGCTTCGACCTGCAGGTTGAACAGGAAGCCGACGGTCTCCTCCTTCAACGCGTCCAACATGGCGTTGAACATGTCGAAGCCCTCCCGCTGGTACTCGATCAGCGGGTCGCGCTGGGCCATCGCCCGCAGGCCGATGCCCTCCTTGAGGTAGTCCATCTCGTACAGGTGCTCGCGCCACTTGCGGTCCAGGACGGAGAGCAGGACGCGGCGCTCCAGCTCGCGCATGGCGCCGGGGCCGACCCGGCCGTCGATGTCCGCCTCACGCGCCTCGTACGCGGCCAGGGCGTCGGCCTGCAGCTTCGCCTTCAGCGACTCGCGCGTGATGTCGTCCTCTTCTTCGAGGAGCTTCTTGTGGTCGAGCGTGATCGGGTACAGCGTCTTGAGCGCCGTCCACAGCTGGTCGAGGTCCCAGTCCTCGGCGTAGCCGTCGGCGGTCGCGCCGTCGACGTACTCGCCGACCACGCTGGTGATCATGTGCTCGACCTGTTCGCGCAGGTCCTCGCCGTCGAGCACGCGACGGCGCTCGTTGTAGATGACCTTGCGCTGCTCGTTCATCACCTCGTCGTACTTGAGGACGTTCTTGCGGATCTCGAAGTTCTGCTGCTCGACCTGCGTCTGCGCGCTGCGGATGGCCCGGGTGACCATCTTGTGCTCGATCGGCACGTCGTCCGGCACCTTCAGCCGGGTCATCACGGTCTCGACCATCGCCGCGTTGAACCGGCGCATCAGCTCGTCCTGCAGCGACAGGTAGAACCGCGACTCGCCGGGGTCGCCCTGCCGGCCGGAACGGCCGCGGAGCTGGTTGTCGATGCGCCGCGACTCGTGCCGCTCGGTGCCCAGCACGTACAGGCCGCCGGCCGCGCGGACCTCCTCGGCCTCGGCCTTGACCTCGGCGGTGATCTCCTCGATCAGCTTCGCCCAGGCGGCCTCGTACTCCTCCGGGTTCTCCACCGGGTCGAGGCCGCGTTCGCGCAGCTCGTGGTCGGTGATGATGTCCGGGTTGCCGCCGAGCACGATGTCGGTGCCGCGGCCCGCCATGTTGGTGGCCACGGTGACCGCGCCCTTGCGACCGGCCTTGGCGATGATCAGCGCCTCGCGCTCGTGGTGCTTGGCGTTGAGCACCTCGTGCGGGATGCCCTTGCGGACCAGGAGCTTGGACAGGTACTCCGAGCGCTCGACGCTCGTCGTGCCGACCAGCACCGGCTGGCCCTTGTGGTGCCGCTCGGCGATGTCCTCGGCGACCGCCTCGAACTTCGCCTCCTCGGTCTTGTAGACCAGGTCGGACTCGTCCTTGCGCTGCATCGGGCGGTTCGTGGGGATGGGCACGACGCCGAGCTTGTAGGTCTGGTGGAACTCGGCTGCCTCGGTCTCGGCGGTGCCGGTCATGCCGCCGAGCTTGGCGTACAGCCGGAAGTAGTTCTGGAGGGTGATCGTGGCGAGCGTCTGGTTCTCGGCCTTGATCTCGACGCCTTCCTTGGCCTCGATCGCCTGGTGCATGCCCTCGTTGTAGCGACGACCCGCCAGCACGCGGCCGGTGAACTCGTCGACGATCATGACCTCGCCGTTGCGGACGATGTAGTCCTTGTCCTTGGTGAACAGCTCCTTGGCCTTGATCGCGTTCTGGAAGTAGCCGACCAGCGGGGTGTTGGTCGAGTCGTACAGGTTGTCGATGCCGAGCTGGTCCTCGACGAACTGCACGCCCGCCTCGGTGACGCCGATCGTGCGCTTGCGCTCGTCCACCTCGTAGTGGGTGTCGCGGCGCATCTTCGTGGCCAGGCGCGCGAACTCGACGTACCAGCGCGAGGACTGGTCGGCCGGGCCGGAGATGATCAGCGGGGTGCGGGCCTCGTCGATCAGGATCGAGTCGACCTCGTCGACCAGGGCGAAGAAGTGGCCGCGCTGGACCATCTCGTCCCGGCTCCACGCCATGTTGTCGCGCAGGTAGTCGAAGCCGAACTCGTTGTTCGTGCCGTAGGTGATGTCGGCGTTGTAGGCGACCCGCCGCTGCTCGGGGGTCATCTCGGACAGGATCGCGCCGACGGTCAGGCCGAGGAACCGGTGGATGCGCCCCATCCACTCGGCGTCCCGCTTGGCCAGGTAGTCGTTGGTCGTGACGACGTGCACGCCTTCGCCCGCGATCGCGTTCAGGTACGCGGGCAGCACGGAGGTCAGCGTCTTGCCCTCACCGGTGCGCATCTCGGCGATCTGACCGAGGTGGAGCGCCGCGCCACCCATCAGCTGGACGTCGAAGTGGCGTTGGCCGAGCGTGCGCTTGGCGCCTTCGCGGACGACCGCGAACGCCTCGGGCAGCAGCTCGTCCAGGGACTCGCCGTCGGCGTAGCGCTTGCGGAACTCCTCGGTCTTCGCGCGCAGCTCCGCATCGGAGAGGTCGACGACGTCGTCTTCGAGGTTGTTGATGTGCGCTGCGATGTTGCGCAGGCGCTTGAGCATCTTGCCCTCGCCAGCGCGGAGCAGTCGGGACAGCACCATCCGGGTCGACCTCATTACCTCATCGCGACGCGCCCGGGGGACGGGCGCCTTCCACAGGGGCTCGCCACGGCCATGGCGAGCCTTCACCACTCGCCATCGTAGGCAAGTCGTGGAGGTGTGTGCACAGACACAGGTAGGAACCCTCGTGCGCCGCCCTCTACACCCTCCGGACCACGCCCCGGCACGACCGCGCCGAGATCGCCGTGAGTGATCGGCTCCGAGTGCCCGTCACCCGGTCGGACGCAAAGCCCGCCGGCGGGACGCGTCCGCCGATCCACCGCGCGGCGCGGGCCGGCGGGTGGGCCGTTCCGCGTGCTTTTCCGATCATCGAATACGTGATCGTCGGGAAATCGGTCACGGATCACCGGTGTGATCACGCGAACCGATCACGACCGCCGCGCGCCGGTGTCATTGCGGACGCCCTGAGCTGGGAATCCGGCGAAATCACCGATCTTCGCCGACCGGCCGGGACGACCCGGACGCGGTACGGCCAATTCACCGCGACCCCCGGCGCGCGAGGGCGCCGGGGGTCGCGAAAGTCACGGGTTGGGGACCGTGGTCAGGCGGCGCTCAGGCCAGCCTGATCACGCCGTAGTCGAACCCCTTCCGGCGGTAGACGACGCTCGGACGTCCGCTGTCGGCGTCGGAGAACAGGTAGAAGTCGTGGCCGACCAGTTCCATCTCGTAGAGGGCCTGGTCGACGGTCATCGGCTTGGCGGTGTGCTCTTTCTCGCGCACGATCCGGCCGGGCAGGTTGTCCTCGATGCCGTCTTCCCAGCGCTGCGCGGGCACTTCCGCCATGCCCTCGCGCTCGGGTTCCGGCTCGGCCGCCTCCAGCACGGCCGTGTGGCCCAGCCACATGCCTTGTGCCTGGCCGCCGTCGTTGTCGGGACGCAGGGGGAGCGCTTCCCCGAGTCCGCTGGTCGCCTCGGCGACCGATGTCGGGCCACGTCGCCCGTGGTGCACGCGCCTGCGGTCATGAGAGCGCCGCAGCCGGCTCTCGAGCTTGTTCACCGCGGCGTCCAGGGCGGCGTAGAAGTCGCCCGCGCACGCTTCGGAACGGACCACCGGGCCCCGTCCCTTGCCGGTGATCTCGACGCGCTGGCAGTTCTTCGACTGCCGGCGGTTCGGCTCGTGGAAGAGTTCCACGTCGAAGCGGATGACCTTGCGGTCGTAACGCCCCAATCGGGACAGCTTTTCGGCGACGTGCACCCGGTAGTGATCGGGCACCTCGACGTTGCGGCCCTTAACGACGATGTCCATACACGACCTCCCTCGCTTTGCTGCGAGCAATGGCTTCGGATCGCTGGGCGCCAGATTTCGCGATCGTCTTCGCGGATCGGTCGCTGAGGGTGGCCCCTCAGCGCCCCGCCGGCGCCAGGGTCATGGGCTGTTCGCCTCCTCCCCGCGTGCCGGGAACGCTGATAGCGGTGCACGTTAGCCCGGTATTCGCCGCTGCGACAGCCCCCGGGGCGGGGGAAGTCCAGAATTTTCTCTTCGTAACGGAGAGCGACGAAAATCCGGCGCCGGCCCCACGCCACGCGGGCGTGCCGGCATCGCGCGCTGTCGGCGGCTCACCCGAACGGCCGACCCCGGCGCAGGCGCTCGTCGGCAGAGTGGTTACGTCGAACGGCCTCCGCACGAGCGTCATAACCGGCCAACGGGCAAGCCTCCCGTGAGGTTCCCGGCGCGATTCACCCGTAGGAGTGGGTTCGGCGCGCTGTGGTCAACGTGAGCACAGCGGGTACCCCGATCCCGGCCGCTTTCAACACCGAAACGCACGCCCGTGCCGTGGATCCCGTCGTCACCACGTCGTCCAGCAGGACAACCGGCGCACCCGGCGGGGGCAGCCGTCCGGGGACGAGCCGCACCCGGCCCGCCAGATTCGCCTGTCTGGACGCGGTGTCCAGCCGCACGGAATCGCGAACTCCCCTCGCGAACGCGAGCGCCGGCGCGGTGGAAAAGCCGGACGCCCGTGCCATTCTCAGCACGTGGGAACCGCCGCGGGCGCGGGCGGCCGAGGCGCGCGACGGCGCGGGCACCAGCCACGCGCCCGGACCCACGCCGGGCAGCCGCGGCACGGCGGCGGCCACCAACGCGCCGAACACGGCCGCCAGCTCGCGCCGCCCCCGCTCCTTGAACGCCAGCACCAGCTCCCGCGCCGCACTGCCGTACGCGGCGAGCGCGAACACCGGCGGCCCGGCGCCGGGCACGCGCACGGGTGGGCCGAACGAGGCCAGGCAGGACTCGCACGGGCGCGCGCCCCACGCGCCGCAGCCGGGACAACGGGACGGGAACAGCAGTTCGATCGGCATGCGACCGACGATGCCGGCGGGCACCGACAGAACCGGCCCCTCCGCGCAGGTGCGCGGGGTTCCCGATCGGGTGAAGATGGGTCAGCCCGGGTAGAACACCTGGGTGCCCGCCTCCACCTTGGTCGGCGACGCGCGCCACACGTCGCCCACGTCGTTCGCGCTCCACAACCCGCTCTGGTCGACCGCCAGCACGTTGCGGCCGGGCGCGGCGGTCACCGAGGCCACCGGCGCGGTCAGGTTCGACGTGTTGTACCGCTCGACCCGCACCCCGTCGATGTTCACCTTCGCGATCGGGTACGCCGACAGCGACGTGCTGGCCACCAGCACGTCCTGCGCGAGCCAGTCCAGCGCCAACGCGCTGTTGCCGAGCTGCGACGGCTGGAGGTGGCGCGGCGACCGCAGCGACACCGCCGAGTCCTGCCCCTTGACCACGGCCGCGACCACGAGCTTGCCGTCCACGACGGCCGCCACCCGGGTGCCGTCGCGGGACAGCCGCAGCTCGCTGATCCGGCCCAGCTCGACCAGCTCCGAGGCGTTGACCGCGTTCGCCGTCCACCCGCCGTCGGTCTTGATCACGCGCACCACGTTCGCGCCGTCGGCGACGGTCCACACCTCCGTGCCCGGCTCGCCCTGCCGGCCGCTGAGCAGCCACGTCGGCCGGGTCATGGTGGAGGCGCGCAGGTCCACCTCGGCCAACTGCTCGGCCGTCGGCCCGACCCGCAGCCGCACGGAGTTCTCCCCCGTCCGGCTGACCACGGCCAGTTGGCTGCCGTCCAGCGACTGCGCCGCGCCGACCGCGTGGTAGTCGCCCGTGCCCGCCGGGCCGGGCACCGGGTCGCCGGTGAGGTGCTTGACCCGGCCGCCCGACACCAGCAGGCCCGCCAGGTCGGCGTTGGGCGTGGTCAGCGCCTCGCCGGTCTGCACGTCGCCGGGCCGCCACTCGTGCTGGTCGGCGTTGATGAACTGGCCCTCGACCAGCACCCGGATGCGGCTGCTGCTGACGCCCGCGAGCGACTTCACCACCTGCGCCACGATCTGCTTGCCGACCTGCGCGGTGATGTCGCCGACCTTGGTCAGGTCCACCTCCAACGCGCCGTCGTTGGCCTCGGACGTGCTCTTGCGCTGGGTCGCGCCGTTCGGGATGGCCGTGACCAGCGCGCCCCGCATGCCCACGGCGGGGCCCTTGAGCAGCAGGCTCGTCACCCGGCTGGGGATCGACGTGGACGGCGCGATGACGACCCAGCGCGGGTCGGGCACGAGGACGGTGAAGTCCGGGCTGTAGAAGAACAGCGTCACCCGCTGGTAGTTCTGCTGGAACCCGCCCAGCGGCACGTAGATGCCGTCCGGCGGCGCGGAGATGCGCCACTGGTCGTCGGCGTCCTTCTCGATCCCGATCGGCGTGTCGAGCGCGCCGATGAGCTGGATGAACGAGTTGTCCTCCAGCTGGAGCCGGCCGACGTTGCGGCCCTGGAGCAGCACGACGCGGTGCTTGTCGTCGGCGGTCAGGCCGGGCGTCGGCACGGTGTTGAACGTCGTGTCGATGATCGTCGGCGTGCCCTTGGTGTTCCACGCCTTCTTGGCGTCCTCGGTCAGGTACGCCTTGGCCGCCGCGTAGTCGCCCTCGGGGTTGGCGGAGGCGTTGACGAACTCCCGGACCAGCGTCAGCGGGTCGATGTCCCGGACCGGCTCGGGCGCGGCGGCCCGGGTGGCGTTGCCCACCGACGGGTTGACCGCGATCGGCGAGGTCTCGGTGGGGATCGCGGCGCAGCCCGCGGCCACCAGCACGGCCAGGAGCACCGCGAGGAGCCTCACCGGACCTCCTCGCGTTCGCCGGTGACGGGTTGCGCGGGCTGCCACGTGATCTCCTCCTCGGTCAGCTCGACCTCCTCCGCCGCCTCCGGCTCGTCGGGCTCGGGCTCGACCACGGGCGGCAGGTCCGGGGGCTCCAGCGGGAGCGGGCTGGACGTCAGCTCGTGGCCGAGGCGGCACGGCAGGGTGAGCCGGAACACCGCGCCGAGCCCGCGTTCGCCCCACGCCTCCAGCCACCCGCCGTGCAGGCGCGCGTCCTCCAGGCTGATGGACAGGCCCAGGCCGGTGCCGCCGGTGCGGCGGTTGCGGGACGGGTCGGCGCGCCAGAAGCGGTTGAACACCAGGTCCGCCTCGCCGGGCCGCAGGCCGACGCCGTGGTCGCGGACGGTCACCGCGACCGCCTCCCCGTCACCCCGCAGGGTCAGCTCGACCGGCATGCCCTCGCCGTGGTCGATGGCGTTGGCCAGCAGGTTGCGCAGGATCCGCTCGACCCGGCGGGAGTCCAGCTCGGCGGTGACCTCCTCGTCGGGCAGGTCCATCACGATCGTGGTGCCGCTGCTGTTGGCGATGGCGCGCACCGCGTCGTGGGCGCGGCGGGCCAGCACGCGGATGTCGACCAGCTCGGCGGCCAGCTCCTCCACGCCCGCGTCCAGCCTGCTGATCTCCAGCAGGTCGCCGAGCAGCGACTCGAACCGGTCCAGCTCGTCGACCAGCAGCTCGGTGGAGCGGGCCAGGCCGCCGGGGAACTGCTCCCGGGAGGCGTGCAGCACGTCCGCGGCCATCCGCACGGTCGTCAGCGGGGTGCGCAGCTCGTGCGAGACGTCGGAGGTGAACCGGCGCTGGAGCTGGCCGAACTCCTCGAGCTGGTGGATCTGCCGCTGGATGCTGGCGGCCATCTCGTTGTACGACTCGGCCAGGCGCGCCACGTCGTCCTCGCCGACCACGGGCATGCGCTCGTCGAGGCTGCCGTCGGCGAACCGCTCGGCGATCTCGGCGGCCTGCCGGACCGGCCGCACGACCTGCCGCGTGACCAGGTTCGCGATCAGCGCGAGCAGCAGGAGCAGCACGATGCCGCCGACGACCAGGGTGCTCTGCACGACGTCGGCGGTGGCCTGCTCGCTGGTCAGCGGGAACAGCAGGTACAGGTGCATGGCGCGGGCGGAGCTGTTCACCGGTTTGCCGACCACGAGCAGGGTCGTCGGCCCGGTCTCCCGTTCCACGGTGGTGATCTGGTAGCCGGCGCTGCCCCGTTCGAGCATCTTGAACAGGCCGTCCGGCACGTCCTCGTACTGGCCGACGGCGACCGGCAGGCCGTCGGAGCCGGTGCCGACGGGGTCGCGGAGCACCGGCTCGAACGCGCCCGCGCCGGAACTGGTGGGGTCGAGGTCGACCCCCGACGTATTGATCTTGTTCAGGGCGGTGGTGAACCGGGTCTTGACGCTGTCCGGGCCGGGGTTGAGGCCCGCCAGGTCGGGCTGGATCGCCGCCGCGCTGGCCTCGGTCTGCCGGACCGCCGCCTCGATCTTGGTCTCCAGCAGCTGCCCGGTGATCTGCACCTGGAGCACCATGCCGAGCACGAACACCACGGCGGAGGACAGCGCGAGCGTGCTGACCACGACCCGCAGCTGCAACGAGCGCCGCCACAGCTCGCCGAACGCGACGACCTGCCGACGCGCGCGCTGCACCACGCGACGCGCCTCGCGCGCCACGGGGTCGAACCACCGGGGCTTGGGGTGACGGAGAGCGCCGCCTCCGGCTGCACCGGGCTCGGGGGTCCGCGACCGGTCGTCCGACGATCCGGGCGCCTGATCGCCGGCCGGCGCGTCGCGGACGACCGACCCGCCCTCGCGGGGTCGCCGGGGGAGGCGCCTCGTCACGGCGGCCCGGCCTTGTACCCGACCCCGCGCACGGTCAGCACCACCTCGGGGTGCTCCGGGTCGCGCTCGACCTTGGACCGCAGCCGCTGCACGTGGACGTTCACCAGCCGCGTGTCCGCCGCGTGCCGGTAGCCCCACACCTGCTCCAGCAGCACCTCGCGGGTGAACACCTGGCGCGGCTTGCGGGCCAGCGCCACGAGCAGGTCGAACTCCAGCGGGGTGAGCTGGATCGGCTTGCCCTCGCGCAGCACCTCGTGGCCGGGCACGTCGATGGTCAGATCGCCGATCTGGAGCACCTCGGCGGGCTCGGCCTCGGTGCGGCGCAGGCGGGCGCGGATGCGCGCCACCAGCTCCTTCGGCTTGAACGGCTTGACCACGTAGTCGTCCGCGCCGGACTCCAGGCCCAGCACCACGTCGACGGTGTCGCTCTTCGCGGTCAGCATCACGATCGGGACGCCCGACTCGGACCGGATCGCCTTGCAGACGTCGATGCCGTTCATGCCCGGGAGCATCAGGTCCAGCAGGACCAGGTCCGGCTTCAACTCGCGCAGCGCGGGCAGCGCGCGGGCGCCGTCGGCCACCACAGCGGTGTCGAAGCCCTCGCCCCGAAGCACGATGGTCAGCATCTCCGCCAGAGCGGGGTCGTCGTCGACGACGAGCACGCGTGCCTTCATACCCAACATCGTCCCACTAGTGGTCGGAAGTCCACGCACCCCCCAGCGGTCATCGCTGCTGGTCGCCGTGCGCGTCCACTCCGTAGCCGGTCTGTGCCGCCGATCCACGAGCCCACCTCGTCCCGCTGAACGCGAATCCTCAGCGACTCATCGGTGGGGTGGTGACGTTTCGTTACTTTTTTACACTAACGGGGGAACCACCGGTCGAGGAGCGGATCGACGCGCAGGTCAGCGGTGCCGTCCAGCACCTCCCAGGGGGAGAGCCACCCGGCTGCGGCCAGCCCGTCGTAGACGGCGGCGCAGCGCCCCTGGAGGCCGCCGTCCGACTCGTACAGGTCGCGGTCGCGGGACTCCTCGGCCTCGCGGTGCGCCGCCCGGTCCGCCGCCACGGCCGGGGGCACGCGGAGCAGCAGGTGCAGGTCCGGGATCGGCAACCCGAAGCGGTCCACCTCCAGCGCCCGCAGCCACGCCACGAACGCGCCGTCGGCGCCCTGGCCCAGCCGGGCCGCCCCGTAGGCCGCGTTCGACGCGATGTACCGGTCGAGCAGGACCACGTCGTACCGGTCGAGGTCGGCGCGGATCGCGTCCCCCGCGCCACGCCGGTCCAGCGCGTAGAGGACGGCCATGCCGTACACCGAGTCGGTCAGGTCGCCGAGCCGGCCGTGCAGCGCGTCGCGCACCAGGTCGGCGTGCACGTCCTGGTCGTAGCGGGGGAACGCGCCGGTCGAGACCTTCGCGCCCCGCGCGCCCAGGGCGTCGGTCAGCGCCCTGGCCAACGTGCGCTTGCCCGCGCCGTCCAGGCCCTCGATCACGACGAGTTTTCCCACGAGGCACACCCTAAGGGGCACCACCTCTGCACGATCGGCGGCACCACTTCCCCCAGTTGGGTGATGAGAGATCCTTTGCGTCACCAGATTGAGTGACTACGGTGAACCCCATTTCCGGTTGCGCGAAAGGGTGGTGCCGCGGTGACCGCGGATTCCGGGCACGCCAGACCGGTCGACGACCAGGCCGCCCAGCCGCCGGGGAGCCTGCCCAACGGCCTCGCCGAGACCCTGCGCTACGGGCCGTTCCACCGGGCGCTGCACGACGCCATCGCGCACCGCGGCCTCTCGCTGGCCCGGCTGCGCGCGCACCTCGGGCAACTGGGCGTCCAGGTCGGGCAGTCCACCCTCAGCTACTGGCAGCGCGGGTTGCGGCACCCCGAAGTGCCCCGCGCCATCAACACCGTGCGGGCGTTGGAGACGGTGCTGAGGCTGCCGGCGGAGTCGCTGGTGGCGCTGGTCGGCAACCGGCCGCAGCCGCGGCCCGCCAGGCCGGGCGCCTGGGGGTCGCCGACGCCGGTGGTGTCGGAGTTCGAGCCGGTCGGCGACGTCGGCGCGAACGCCGGCATCGAGGTGCTGTCCGTGCACGACACCGTGCTGATCGGGCCCGAGCGGGAGCAGCGGTCGATCAGCACGCGGCTGGTGGTCCGGGCGACGAAGGCCGGGCCGGACCGGTACCTGGCCGTGCACCAGGGCGACGAGGGCTGCCTGATCGACAACGCGCTCGTGCGACCGGGCGAGGGGTGCCGGCTGGGCCGGCTGCGCCGGCAGCTCGCCACCCGCGGGCTCGTGTTCGAGCTGCTGTTCGACCGCCGGCTCGCCGAGGGCGAGGAGCACGTGTTCAGCTTCACCGTGGTGGACGACACCGGCGGGCCGACGCCCGGCCACCGGCGGTCGTTCCGCGAACCGTGCCGCGGCTACCTGCTGCAACTGGCGTTCAACCGCCGTGCCCTGCCCGCGCGGTGCACCAGGCAGTTCCGGGTGGACGCCGACGCGGCCCCGGTGGACCTGGAGGAGCTGGTGTGCGGGCTCGGCGGGTTCGTCAGCGCCTACTTCCAGGACGTCGGGCCCGGCGTCGCGGGCATCGGCGTCGAGTGGACGTAGCGGAACGGCCGGGGCCGCGACGGGCCCCGGCCGTTCGGACCGCAGGTCAGTAGCGGTAGTGCTCGGGCTTGTAGGGGCCGTCCACGTCGACGTCGATGTACTCGGCCTGGTCCTTGGTCAGCTTGGTGAGCTTGCCGCCGAGG